>JANXYO010000089.1 GCA_025356015.1 Spirochaetaceae bacterium | reverse complement strand
AGGCCCTGGTCGATCATCGCGTCGGCGACCTTCTTGAAGCCCGCGATATTGGCGCCCACCACGTAATTGCCATCGAAGCCGTACTTTCTGGCGGTCTCGAGACAGGTGCTGTGGATGTGGACCATGATCTCGTGGAGGCGCTTGTCGACCTCCTCGGCACTCCAGAGCAGGCGCATGGAGTTCTGGCTCATCTCGAGACCCGAGGTCGCCACTCCGCCCGCGTTGGCCGCTTTCCCCGGCGCGAAGGGTATGCCCTTGGCGACGAAGAGTTTCCAGGCCTCGGCCGTGCAGCCCATGTTCGAGGTCTCGACGACGACCTGGACGCCGTTGGCGAGGAGGGTTTCGGCGTCCTTCCCGTCGAGCTCGTTCTGGATGGCGCAGGGCATCGCGATGTCCACCTTCTGCTCCCAGGGCTTCCTTCCCGCGAAGAACTTGGCGTTCGGGAACTTGCGCGCGTAGGTCTCGACCTTGTTCCTGTCGATGACGAGCATCTGGGTGAGGTAGTCCCACTTCTCCTGGCTGCCGATCCCCTCTGGATCGAAGATGTAGCCGTCGGGGCCGGAGATGGTGACGACCTTGGCTCCGAGCTGGCTCGCCTTGATGCAGGCGCCCCAGGCCACGTTGCCGAAGCCGGAGACGGAGATGGTCTTGCCCGCGAGGCTGTCCTTCCTGACCTTGAGCATCTCGGCGGCGAAGTAGATCGCCCCGAAGCCGGTGGCCTCGGGCCTGACGAGGGAGCCGCCAAAGTTGATGCCCTTGCCGGTGAGGACTCCGGTGAACTCGTTGGCGATCCTCTTGTACTGGCCAAAGAGATAGCCGACCTCGCGTCCGCCCACGCCGATGTCGCCCGCGGGCACGTTGGTATCGGGCCCCACGTGCTTGACGAGCTCGGTCATGAAGCTCTGGCAGAAGCGCATGATCTCGTTGTCGCTCTTGCCGTTGGGGTCGAAGTCGGAGCCGCCCTTGCCCCCGCCCATGGGCAGGCCGGTGAGGGAGTTCTTGAAGGTCTGCTCGAAGCCGAGGAATTTGAGGGTCGAGAGGGTGACCTTGGGGTGGAAGCGTATGCCGCCCTTGTAGGGCCCGATGGCGCTGTTGAACTGGACGCGGAAGCCGCGGTTCACGCGGTACACGCCCTTGTCGTCCATCCAGGGCACGCGGAACATCACGGTGCGCTCGGGCTCAATGATACGCTCGAGGATGGCCTGGGATTTGTACCTCGGCTCGGCGTCGATCAGCGGTGAGATTGACTCGAGGACCTCTTCGGCCGCCTGGAGGAACTCGGTCTCCCAGGGGTAGCGTCCCTTTATCTCGTCGATCGCCTGCTTGATGTACGGATTCATCTTTTCCCTCCATATAATGAGAATGCTTGGTGTGTGCAGTTAGACGGTGCGGCCGTTGCGGGAATCAGAGCCTAGCCCATTCCGGGGCAAAATGACAAGCGGTGGGAAAGATGTCGAGACTCGGTTCTGGATGCCGGGCGGGCTGGCCGTGGGCCCTAGCGCAGCTGCCTGATGGCCATGAAGAGGCCAGGGAAGGGCTGGGAGGGGGGGGGCGGCGGGACCGCAACCGTGGTCTTTCCGGGCGATGACGGGGGCGGAGCTACCAGAACCTCGTCGCCGATGTTCACGGTGTCGAAGAAGCCGGCGACCTTGAGCTTGCCCTCGCTCGCCTCCTCTCCGGCGCGGGAGAGGTCTATGCTGCCAAGCTGGGACTCGGGAGTCCAGCTCAGACCCAGGCCCTCGGCCTGGGTCTTGATGCTCCCGCTCTTGATCACGAGGAGCTTGGCCCCCTTGGCGAGGCCCTCGCTCTTGCCGAGGTCGACGAGGACCTGGTCCTGGCTGCGCTGGAGGATCTTTCCCTTGATCGGCAGGGAGCCGACAAGGAGGTCGGCGATGCGTATCGAGGAGTTCTTCACCCTGTCGTTGCCCGTCCTGTAGGCGGTGAAGGAGCCCGCGGGGCTGCCTGTCCTGCCTACGCGGAGCTCGGCCGTGATCTCGAGGTCGCGGTCGGTCTCCCTGCTCGTGAGGATGGCGAAATAGTCGGCCTCGGCCGAGCGCGCGAGCCGGAAGGCCTCCGCGAGGCTCTCGACCCTGGCCGTGGTCGGCAGGATGCTTGCCCGTGCCGATGAGGAGAGGATGTCCTTCTGGTATCGAAGGAGGACCTCGCCGAGAGCCGTATGGACGGTCTGGCTCGGGCTCTCCATGTACATGAGGGCGAGGCGGTAGGGGCGTTTGGGCAGGGCCTGCTCGTCGATGTTCCAGTTCCTGCCCACGGCGTCGGTGAGCAGGGAGTCGTAGATCTCGATCGAATCGAGGATAGCCTGGTCGGCCTTGCCGTTGTCCTTGAGGAATTTGAGCTCGGAGAGGTACTTGCCCGGGTAGCCGCGGGTCTGCAGGAGATTGGCGTAGAGGACCCTCCCCTTCTTGGAATAGGGGTAGATCCTAAGGCCTCTGCGGTACTCGAAGAGGGCCTGGTCGAAGAGGCTGCGGTCCTCGAATTCCTTGCCCCGCTTGAAATGCCAATCGGCATAGCCCTCGCGGGAAGCCGTCTCGGGACTAGTCGAGTCGGCCACGGCGCCCTCCATGGCGACCCTGACAACCTCGTCGTCGGGGCGCAACTCGGCCGCCGTCCTGAAGCTGTACACGGCGTCGGCGCTCTTGCCGGCCGCGGCCTGGGCGAGGCCCAGGGTGTACCAGGCCATGCCGTCCTTGCGGTTGCGGGAGACGGCTTCGCGCATGAGGGCGATGGCCTGGTCATAGGTCTTCGACCGGTACATAAGCGAGCCCAACAGGAGGCGGGCCTCGCCGTAGTCGCTCTTTAGGTCGAGGGCGTTGCGGGCGTGGAAGGCGGCGGCCTCGAGGTCCCCGGCCTCGGCGGCGAGGGAGGCGGCGACGTACTGGGTCCGCGGCTCCGAGCCGTGGTATCGGAGGGCCTTCTCGATAAGACTTCGGGCATCACCGTCCCTGCCCTGGTCGGAGGCGATGAGGGCAAGGGAGAGGAGGGCCCTGGCGTTCTGTGGCGAGATGCGCAAGGACTCCTCGAGCCTGGCCTTGGCCTCGGTCTTCCTTCCCGCAGCGAGGTCGAGGAGGGCCAGGCCGAAGCGGGCGTCGAGCTCGTTGGGCCGGCCGGCGAGGACGCCCTCGAAGACCGTCCTGGCCCCGGCGAGGTCGCCTGAGCCAACGCGGATAAAGCCCTCGAGGTCGGCGAGGCCCGAATCGCCACGCATGAAGGGGGCGGCCCGCTTGGCGTAGGCGAGGGCCTGGTCGTACTCCTCGAGCTCGTAGTAGCACTCGGCGAGGGCGGAGATCGCCTCGCCATAGGAGGGGTTCAGGGAGAGGACCGAGAGGTAGGCCTCAATGGCCCCGTACCAGTCCTCGGCAAAGCGCAGTCGCTCGGCCTGCGCGAAGACGGAGCGCGCGTCCCCCGCGGAGGCGGCGGTGGCCGCAGGGGCCGCAGGGGCCGCAGGGGCCTGGGCGGAAAGGCCGGAGGCGCCGGAGAGGAGGGAGCACGCGACGCAAAAAAGGAGGCAGCGAAACCGGAGCATAGCCACCCTTGTCACTCCTTTTCCGCCACGCTCTCGTCGCCCTGCCCTTCGGCGGGGTCCTCGGCATCGGCCGCGCGGCGCGCGATCCTCACCGAGGTGATGCGGTGGCCGTCCATGTCCTCGATCGTGAAGTCGAGCCCGAGGGAGCTCATGCTCTCGTTTCGGGAGGGGATGCGTCCGAAGAGGTCGAAGACATAGCCCCCCAGGGTGTCGAAGCGGTCTGCGGGCAGCTCGAAACCGAGCCCCTCGTTGAGGTCGTCGAGGTCGACCCTGGCGTCCACGAGCCAGACCCCCTCCCCCACCGTGACGACGGCCTCGTCCTCCTCGTCGAACTCGTCCTGTATATCGCCGACGATCTCCTCGATGATGTCCTCGAGGCAGACGATGCCCGACACCCCGCCGTATTCGTCGACAGCGACTGCTATGTGGACGCGGCGGCGCCTGAACTCCCTTAGGAGGGAATCGATGCGCTTTGACTCGGGCACAAAGAAGGGCTTGCGGGCGAGATCGCCGAGGGAGAAGTCCCCGCCCGTCACGAGGGCCCGAAGCAGGTCCTTCGCGTAGAGCATGCCGACTACCTGGTCGATGGTCTCGCGGTAGATGGGGATCCGGGAGTGGCCGCAGCTCACGACCTTCTCCAGGAGTTCCTCCCTGCCCATGTCGAGGGGGAGGAAGACCGTGTCGATGCGGGGAACCATCACTTCCTTGACCGTCGTCTCGCCAAGCTCCTGGACGCCCTTGATCATCTCGCGGCGCTCGGCCGCGCCCGTGTCCTCGCCCCTGCCCTGGGCCTGGTCCGTACCCTTGCGGTGCAGGAGCCGCGAAAGGAGGCCGCTCACAGGATCCCCCCGGGGGAGGCGAAACGCGGATCTGCGGCCAGCTCCCGGAGGACTTCCTCCTGGAGGGAAAGCATCGGCCGGCCTGGGTCGAGGTCCTCGTGGTCCATCCCGGCGAGGTGGAGGATCCCGTGCACGATGAGCCTGCGCAGCTCCTCTTCCCGGGGTATGGAGAAGTCCTCGGCGTTCCTCGCGAGGGCCTCGAGGGAGATCACGATATCGCCCGCGAGGAATCGCTCGCTGCCGTCGCCCTCGGTGAAAATGTCGCCCTGCTCGAAGGACAGGACATCGGTCGCCTCGTTCCTGTCGCGGTACTGTCTGTTGAGGCCGGTGATGAAGGCGTCGTCGCAGAGCAGGAGGGAGAGCTCCCAGTTCTCCTTGCCCAGGCGCTCGAGGACGGCCAGGGCGAAGCCGCGGGCACGGTCGATCCACGCAGGCGTGTCGATGCCCTCGACCGAGATCTCCACCTCGTTCACTTGGGTTGTTCCTTCATGCGGGGGTACTCGATGCGCGAATGGAAATGCCCGGCGAGGATCCTGGTGAAGCTCGTTCGAATGGAGTCAAGGTCCTTGAAGGTGAGGTCGCAGCGGTCGAGCTGGCCGTGCTTCACCTTGTCCATGATGATCTCCCTGATGAATTCCTCGAGCCGGGTCATGGTGGGCCGCTTGAGGGTGCGGGAGGCCGCTTCGACGGCATCGGCGAGCATGACCACGGCGGCCTCGCGGCTGGCCGGCGGCTGGCCGGGATAGGTGAAATCGTCGGCGTCGGCCCCGCCCTCGGCCTTCTTCGCCTGGTCGTAGAACCAGGCGATGACCTGGTTGCCGTGGTGCTGGGCGATGATCTCGACAACGGCCTCGGGCAGGCCCAGGGCACGCGCCCGCTCGGCGCCGATCTTGACGTGGCTCCTGATGACCGTGGCGGAGAGCCTTGGATTGATCTCCTCGTGTTTGTTGTAGCCGGCCTGGTTCTCGATGAAGTACTCGGGCTGCTCGATCTTGCCTATGTCGTGGTAGTAGGCCCCTACCCGCGCGAGCAGGGGATCGGCCCCGATCTCGCGGCATGCAGACTCCGCCAGGTGGGCGACGGAGACAGAGTGGCTGTAGGTCCCTGGGGCAACGTTGAAGAGGCGCTTCAGGATTGGTGCGTTGAGGTCGGAGAGCTCCATGAGCCTGAAGCGGGTCGGGGCGTTGAGGGCCTGCTCGAGGAGGGGCAGGAAGGCCAGGGCGAGGAGGGCGCAGGTGAGGCCGTTCGCCCCGCCAAGGAGGCCGGCGAGGAGGACGGGACCAAGGCCGTGTGAGCCCGGGGCCGCCGCCAGGACGGCCGAGCCGCCCTCGAGGACAGCCAGGATGAAGCCGGCCCTGACCAGGTCGATGCGGGAGCGGGCGGCCCTCACCGAGAAGGTAGCCGCCGTCGAGGAGAGCAGGCAGAACAGGAAGAGCCGGGCGTCGAGGCCGGCCGCGGCCTGCACGAGAAGGGAGAGGACCATGCCGAGGAGGATGGCGAAGCGGGGGCCGATGAGGATGGCGGAAAGCATGGCCACCAGGGCCGTCGGCAGGAGGAAGCCGAGCTCGAGGGGATCGGGGGCCGCGAAGCGGGCCAAGGCGAGGGCGACCAGGAAGAATGCGAAGAGGGAGGCCGAGAGGAGGATGGCCCCGGATCGCCGCAGGCCCCGTTCCGAGAGCCCCCTGCCCAGGAGGTAGAGGCCCAGGAGCATCGCCGTGACCGCGAGCCAGATGCTGCCGAGGGCGGCGCCCCACTCCACCCTGGCGACGGCTCCGCGCGCCGCAGCCATCTTCGCGACATCGGCCTTGCCGATGATGGCTCCCTTGTGCACGATCCTCTCGCCCTTCGAGATGCTGCGCACGACGCTCTCGACCTTCGATCGGACGGCGTCGATGCGCTTCTGGCTCTGTTCCGCATCAAAGAAGGCGTCCTCGACGGCGAAGCTCCGCACCACCGTGGCGGTGAGGAGGGCCAGGGGCCGGGCGAGCCTGCGGCTCGCGGCTTCCTCGTCGATGGCCGAGCCGAGGTTGCGCAGGCTCACCAGGTGGCCCATGGGAACCTCCCTGGTCTCTGGCCTGCCCCCGCGGAGACCGCGGATCTCGGAGTAGTCGGAGTTGAAGCGATCGAGGCCGCTCGCGGGAAGGGCGACGATGCCTTCCTCGAGGAAGCCCCTGAGGATGGACTCCCCGTAGGCGAAGGCCTGTTTGCGGAAGGGGGAGCGCGCCAGGGCGAGGACATCGTCCTTGCGCAGAAGGCCGGGGAACTGGCTTTGAACGTTCAGGAAGAGGGTGTCGCCCGCGAGCTTCTTCTCGACCAGGCCCTCGAGGAGGTCCTGGAACTGGCCGAGCCGGGTGAGCGCGGCCGAGGCGGGCTTGTCGTCGACGAAGAAGACTGGAAGGACAAGACGCTGCTCGGCCTCGATCCTGAGCTCGGTGGCGGCCTCGTCGACATAGCTGACCTCGCGGTCGGCGATGTAGTCGCGGTCGGCGACCTTCCCGACCTCCATGAGGGCCGAGAGGTCGCCGGGGGCGGCTGCCCCGGGCCCGAAGGCCACGAGGAGGATGCTGCCCAGGATGAAGGCCGCGCCCAGGGCCGCGGCGATGCCGGCGTCGGGCTTGCGGGTGGCGAGGCCCCCAAGGATGGCCCTCGCCGGCGCGGCTATTCCGCGCCCGACCGCCGCGAGGATATTCGCCGTGGCAGACTCGCTATTCTGACTCATAGGCTTCGATGATCTTGCGGACCAGGGGGGAGCGGACGACATCGCGCGCGTCGAGGCGGCTGACAAATATGTCGTCGACCCCGGAGAGCACCTGGAGACAGTGGACAAGACCAGACTCGCCCTTGCGCGGCAGGTCGATCTGGGTGATGTCTCCGGTCACGACCGCCCTCGTGTTCTCTCCGAGCCTGGTCAGAAACATTTTCATCTGCTCCTTCGTCGTGTTCTGGGCCTCGTCCAGGATCACCATGCAGTTGGCAAGACTCCTGCCCCTCATGTAGGCCAGGGGGGCGATCTCTATCGCCCGGCTCTCCTCGAGCCTGCGCACCACCTCGAAGGGAACCAGGGCTTCCATGGCGTCGTACAGGGGCCTGAGGTAGGGGCTGATCTTGGCGATGAGGTCGCCCGGGAGGAAGCCCAGGCTTTCCCCGGCCTCGACAACGGGGCGGGTCAGGATGAGCTTGCGCTTGGACTTGGTCAGGAGCTCGCGGAGGGCCCAGGCCATCGCGAGGAAGGTCTTGCCCGTCCCGGCTGGGCCCACGGAGAAGGTGAGATCGTGGCTGGAAAGGCCCTTGAGATAGAGGGCCTGGGACTTGCTCCTGGGGAATATCTTGCCAAAGCCACCGGGGATCTGGAAGCAGGAATCGAGGAAGTCGTCGCTGCAGCGGCCGGAAATGCCGCCTTCTGGAGTGAGGTCGGCATGGAGGGCGATGATGAGATCTGGTGTGGCGGGTATGCCTTCGTCCATGGTTTCGAGGAGCCTTGAGATGAGGGCGCGGAAAAGGTCGCGGGCGCTGGGATCGTCGGATTCCAGGAAAAGCTCGTTGCCGCGGCTGAACACCTTGGTCCCCATCAGGCGTTCCATTACCCGCAGGTTGAAATCATTCGCCCCGCAGAGCTCTGCGAGCGTGCCCGTGTTTTCCAGTACTATGCCAGCGATGCCTTCCAAGTGCTCTCCTAGGGCCTTACTCTACCGACGCCGCGCGAAAAAAGCAACAAGCGGGGGTCTCCCCCCCGGCGCCCCGATGGTCGCCCTTTAGAAGACCAGCTTGTTGGTGCTGTCGTACCTGACTGCCGATTTCATCTCGGGGATGTCCCTCCAGGCGAGGAGTATGGAGAAGGCCGGATCCATCTTGTAGACCCTGTTGATAGTGTCCAGGAGGGGCTTCACGCTGAGCTCGAAGCTCAGGTCCCAGTCGTGGAGGTCGTGGCTCATCTTCGCCGAAAGGCTCTTGAGCTTGAAGGGGCTGCGCCTGAGGGCCGTCCTGTCCCAGAGCGTCAGGGAATCGATCAAGTCGGCGAAGAGGTCCCCGCGGAAGTCCCTGGGATCGATCGCCCCCGCCGGGAAGAAGTCGGGGTAGTATTTCCAGACCGTGGAATTCTGGGACAGGCTCGAGAAGCTCAAGGTGAGCAGCTGGTTGAGCTTGAAGTCCAGGGCAAGGCCGAAAGTGAAGACCGACTCGGAGAATCGCAGCAGGCTCTGGTTGAGGGTCGAGCTCAGGGACAGGGACGAGGAGAGGGGCTTTGACCCGTCGTCCTTCCAGGTCTGGTTGAAGGCGAAGCTGAGGTCGGTCGCCAGGAATTTCGTGGCTCCCACCGCCTGCCAGCCCGCGCCGCCCGCGTCCAGGCTGTATTCCTGGGAGCGCTTGTGCAGGAGAGATGCGGTGAGGCCGCCGTAGGCGATGCTCGCCGTGTTCGAGACATTGAAATGGTTCACATAGTCCCATGAATAGCTGTCGCTGAGGACAGGCCAGGGGCTCGCTCCGAGCGTGGCCGTCATGCTCAGGGGGTCGAAGGAGAAGGGGGCCCGGGGCAGGGCGCGGTAGGCCCTGGTCGTGGCGACAAAGGTCGCGAAACCGGCATCCAGGCCCAGCCGGGGGGAGTAGGACTCGGTGGTCGGAGGAAGGTTCGCGGTCAGGGCGAGGCTCTGGGTGCGCTCGCGGGGCTTGTAGGCCAGGTTGATGGTGGCGCTGTTGGTGAGGATCCCGTCCTGGTTCCAGGCCGGGTAGTTGAGCTGGTATTGGGGCTGGTTTGAGGGGGAGAGGGAGAGGAACTTCTTCGAATATAGGGTAGCGTCAAGGGAATAGCTGAGGGAGGAGGCCGAGAGGAACCAGATCCCGGCCAGGGGTCTTGATCCCAGACGCAGGCTCGAGCTGAGGCGGGAATTCTTGTACTGGTAGTCGGCGAGCTTGTAGGCCGAGGCCCCGGCGGCGTAGCTCGCGTCGTCAGTGGCCGCCGAGCCATAGTTGTAGGGCCTGATCTGGTCCTGGTCGGCCCAGGCAAGGCCGAGCGAGATCGTCGCGAGGTCCTGGCCGTAGGCCAGCCTTGCGTCGAGGCCGGCGCCGAGGTGGTAGGAGTAGAGCTGGTAGAGCCTGGAGAAATCGATGTCGGCGGGGCCGTACCAGCCCAGATTGCCAGCGCTTCGGAAGCGGGTCTCGGTGTAGCCCGAGGGCGTGAGGTTCCAGCCAAGTGAGCCTGTCCAGAGGCCGGTGGTCGAGGCGGGGGGGAGGCTTGGCGCCCGGGCTGGCTGACGGAAATCCCCGCCTTGCGGGACAGGGTTCCCGGGGGCCCCGCCCGAAGCCTGGGAAGCCCCCGGCTCCCCTGCCGCAGGACCGGCTGCCGATGGGGCGCCCGGATCGGAAGGAGGGCCCGCCCCCTCTTTGGCCTTCTCAGCCTCATTGCCCTCTTCCCAGGGGGAGCGGAGCTCGCCCAAGGCCTTCCGCTCCTTGTCCGCCGGAGCTGTCCGGGATGCCGGGGCTGAGCCTGCCGCCCCGGGGGCCGGGGCCTGGCTGGGCCAGGAGAGGAGGCTTCCGCGGAGGCTGAGGGTGGCATCGGCAGGCCGCATCTGGTCGGGGAAGAAGAATTCCCGGGCGGGGTCGACCGAGTAGAGGATGGGGTCTATCCCGACCGGCGGTATCCCTCCCGTCTTTGTCGTCCAGGATTTCGACAGCCAGCCGACCGAGACGGCGAGGCGGGAGAGCTCGACAGAGCCGAGCCAGGGCGAGAGGCCCTGGGGCTGCCAGGACATCGAGAGTTCGGCCCTCTGGTTGAGGGCTGTCCGCTTGACGACGGTGGAGAGGGGCTCGGGGCTCGGGGCGATCAGCTTGAGCCACTCCATGTCCTCGCTTCGGTTGCGGAAATCCTGCTCGAAGAAGGGATCGGAGAAAAGAGGCAGGGCAAGGTTTGCCTTGACGGCTCCCATCGTGAAGCTCCCCGACATGTTGAGGCCGAAGCGCAGCGGAAGCGAGACCTTGAGGAAGCGGGTCCTGTTCCAGACCGATTCCCAGTCTCCGGCCTGGTCGAAGGGGGAATAGCCGGTGCCCTCGCCGAAGATCGACCGGCTCAGGCCAAGGCCGAAGGCGAAGCTCCCCTTTTCCAGGGGGCCCCGCTTGCCGCTCGAGCCATCCATCCCGGCGAAGGCTCCCAGGCTCGAGTAGAGGTCGACCATGAACTTGAGGTAGGAGCCGTCGTCTGGCGCCGTCTTCCTGGGATCATCGACCCTGCGCAGGAAGAGGCCCTTGACCTCGGTCGGTCCGGAGCCCTGCCCCTTGCTCATGCTGAAGATGCTCGTCGTCCCCTCTTTCTGGGCCTTCCTGCCCACGAGGTAGGTGGTGGTCTGCACATAGCGGCCCTCGCGCGTGCGATAGCCGATCACGGGGTGGAAGACGATCTCGTCCCCGGGGTAGTAGAAGAAGGGCAGCCAGAGCACCGGGACGTTGCCGAGGGAGAAGAGGGCGTTGGACACCGCCCACTCGTTGTCGCCGAGGATCCAGACCCTGCCTGCCCTCACTGCGTAGTGGGGATCGGTCGCGTCGCAGGAGCTGATGACCCCGTTGTCGAACACGAGGACATTGCCGGACTGCCGCCTCATGGTCTCGCCCGCCAAGACGAGGCCCCTGTCCCCCGTCGCCGCCCCCGCGCCCGCCCGCCTCACCTTCCCGTCAAGAAAGACGCCCGACCAGTCGTCGAGGCTGGCCGACAGGGCCTCGCCCGCGAAATACTCGCTCCCGGTCGCCGACTGCCTCGCGTAGCGCACCGAGCCCCGGGCCGCCACGGCGTTCCGGTCGCGGTCGAAGGTCAGCTCCCTTGCCTCGATCCTGTGGGTGGAGCCGTTGTCCTCCTTCAGGCTGAGGATCACCCCCCCCGAGGCCGAGACCATCCCGCCCCCAAGATCCTCGACCTTGAAGTAGCGGGCATCGTCGGCGTGCTCGATGCTCACCATCGAGGCCCCGCTCTTCTCGGCCGGCGGCTCGACCCCATACCAGGCATAGAGGCGCTTGCGCAGCTCGGCGGCCGAGCCTGAGTCCGAGAGGCCGAGGCTTTTCGCCCAGGCGGCCAGCTCGTAGAAGCCCGAGGTGGAGATGTCGAGGGGGAGGGTGGTCTTGAAAAGGCCCTCCTCGAGCTCAGGCCCCTTCGCCTGGACGGGGACTGGAGGAAGGGGGGCTGTCCCGGCCCCTCCTGGAGCCTGGCCAGCGCCCCCCGGGCCTGCACTGGCCCCCGGGAGCCCGGGCACAGGGGCCGCTGAGGAGCGGGAATCTGGATCGTATGCGTTGGCCGCACCCGCGCTGAGGAAGGCGGCGACGGAGAGTACGATCGGTGCGAACCTTCCCATCGGGCGCGGCATCGTCGGGAATAGTAACCGTGGCCGGGGTGGCGCGTAAAGCCGGGGCATGGGACAAGGGCCGGCGCACTTGACTCGGCGCAAATTCCATTAATACTTGATAACTGCGACTCCGACCCAGCGCCGAATCGATAACCAATAGGCCATTGCCGGCCGCCGCCAGCCGGATCTAGGACGGGTAGATGCGCATCCTGCACAAGCTTCCGCTGGCCCTCGCGGCGCTTTTCGCCCTATACTGCCTCACGATGCTCGGCATCGAGCGCAACTACATAAGGCCGAGCTTCGAGGAGCTCGAGCGGGCCGAGGGCAGGAGGGACCTCGACCGGGTGATCGCCGCGGTGGAGAGGGAGGCCCAGCACCTGGCCACCTTCGACCGGGACTGGAGCCAGTGGGACGACACCTACCAGTTCGTCGGGGACGGCAATGGCGCCTATCTTGAACTGAACCTTGGCGCCGAGGGCTTCAAGACGGCGAAGATGGACCTAGTGGCCATCTATGGCGCGGATTCCGTGCTTCGCTTCGCCGGCCGTTTCGACAAGGCAGGCAACAAGGTCCTTCCGGATACCGGTTTTCCGCGCTCGGCGCCAAGGGGAGAGCCCTACATCCTCACGGAAGCGGAGGGGGCAAGCCTGAGCGGCATCCTTGAGCGGCCCGAGGGAATCTATGTAGTCTCCTCGACGCCAATCCTCAAGAGCGATGGCTCCGGCCCCTTGCGGGGCAGCTTTGTCATGGGCCGGATCATCGACGGATCATTCGAGGCAGCGATGGCCGAACAGACCAATGTCAGGACGGTCATGGGAGGGAGGGGAGATCTCCCGGCAGGCCTCGACGTCTCGGCCATAGCCTCGGCCGGCAACCGCCTGGTGAGGACAGTCCAGGGCGAGAGCGAGGTCCATGGCGTCGGCCTCCTCCCCGATATCTATGGTAGGCCGGCCCTCGTCGTCAGGACCGAGACACCGCGAGGGATCAGCGCCGGGAGCCGAAGGACGATGCAGACATCGGGCTGGATGATCATAGTCTTCGGCCTGTGCATCTGCCTCCTCCTGTACGCCATGCTGCTGGGCCTCGTCATCTACCCCCTGTCCCGGATCGGCGAGCTCATGGGCAAGAATGAAGGCGGGGTCTGTTCGCTGCCGCTCAGGCTGCTGGAGCGGAGGGACGAGATCGGTGAATTGGCCCGTACCCTGCAGGGAATGTCGGCTGCCATTTCCACCCGGGATCGCGCGCTGCGGGCGGCCAACCAGAAGCTGGAGCTGAGGATAGACGAGAGGACCCGCGAGCTCAGGAAGGCGGGCCAGGAGCTCCAGCTCATGGCAACGGTCGTCGAGAGCACGAGCGAGGCCATCGTCATCACCGACCTCGGGGGAAACATCATCCTCGTGAACGAGGCCTTCTGCAGGGAATGCGGTTACGAAGCCAGCGAGCTACTGGGACGGAACCCCCGCATCCTGAAGTCAGGCCGTCACGGGGCCCAGTTCTACAAGGAGCTCTGGAGCCGCCTCGCGGCCGAGGGCAGCTGGGCGGGGGAGATCTGGAACAGGACAAAGGCCGGGACCATCCATCCCGAGTGGCTCACCATCAACCTGCTGCGAGACGCGGAAGGCGAGAGGAGCTGCTATGTCGGCGTCTCGACCGACATCTCCCTCATGAAGGAGACCGAGGACAGGCTCAACCAGCTGGCCTACTACGACACCCTGACCAAGCTCCCAAACCGCGCCCTTTTCAAGGACAGGCTCGCCCTGGCGATCCTCCAGGCCCAGCGCTACGGACACCGCCTCGCCCTCCTCATGATCGACCTCGACCGCTTCAAGTTCGTCAACGACGCCCTCGGCCACGAGGCCGGCGACAAGCTCCTTGTGGAGGTGGCGCAGCGGATCACCCAGAGGATCAGGGCATCGGACACGGTGTGCAGGCTCGGCGGCGACGAGTTCACAGTGATACTCGACAGGATCGGTCGCGGGGAGAATGCCGGGATCGTCGCGCGCGGCATCATCACGGAGCTCAACAGCCCCTTCAGCCTTGAGGGGCGCGATGTCTTTGTGGGCGCGAGCATCGGCATCTCGATCTTCCCCGAGGACGATGGCTGCGCCGAGGGCCTTACCCGGAAGGCCGACGCTGCCATGTACCAGGCGAAGGCCGAGGGTAGGAACATCTACCGCTTTGTCTCGACACAGACCGAGGCGACAAGCCAGAACCGGATCGCCCTCGAGTCGGAGCTCAGGCGCGGCGTCGAGCGAGGCGAGTTCTTCCTCGCCTTCCAGCCCATCGTCGACATCATCGACGGGCATGTCCTCGGTGCCGAGGCCCTTGTCCGCTGGCGGCGCGCCGACGGGAGCATTGTCCCGCCGGGGGATTTCATCCCCCTCGCCGAGGAGACGGGAATCATAATCCAGCTCGGCGATTGGATCCTCCGCTCGGCCTGCATGGCGGCCGCGTCGTGGAGGGACTCGGGCATGCCCGTCTTCGTCTCGGTGAACATATCGCCACGCCAGTTCGAGCAGGCCGGCCTCGCCCTCCACGTCGAGACGGCCCTCGCCGAGGCGGGCCTGGCCCCCGAATACCTCGTTGTCGAGCTCACCGAGTCGGCGCTCATGAAGGATGTCGAGCAGGCCCTCCACACGATGAGCTCGCTCAAGGAGACGGGGGTCAGTCTCGCGATAGACGATTTCGGGACGGGCTACTCATCCTTGGGCTACCTGAGCCGCTTCCCGATAGACAAGCTCAAGATCGACCAGAGCTTCACCAGGGGCATCGAGGGGAACTCCACCACGGCCACCATCGTCGACGCCGTCATCGCGATGGCAGGCAGCCTGGGCGTGGGCACGATAGCCGAGGGGATCGAGACCCCCGGGCAGAAGGACTATCTCGAGCGCAAGGGCTGCAGGGAAGGCCAGGGATTCCTTTTCAGCAAGCCGCTGGAGGCCGAGGCGTTCTGCGCGTACTGGTGGAAGGGCCAGGTGCCCAGCGCCGAGGCCCCCCTGAAGGCCGGCCCTGATGTTGGAGAATGCCAGCAGCCTTGAAGAGAGCGCAACCACGAAGAGACACGAAGGTACACCAATCAGACGGGATCAATTCACCTGCCACACGTCGCCCTGCTTCACCCACCACGGAAAATGCTCAAACCTCTCAAGCTGGCCTGAACGGCTGCTTGGTTCGTGGGCCTTCGTGGCCTTTCGTGGTCTCGCCACCCTGATCCAGGCTTCCAGCCGCGGCCATTGAGGGAAAGCCAGGGCGCCAAAGCCTGATCCAGTTTCCTTCGTGTGCCTTCGTGGTTCATTCGTGGCTGCTCTCGCATCACTTCAGGACGGGCTTGAGGTATTTGCCCGTGTAGGAGGCCTTGCACTTGACGACGGCCTCGGGGGTTCCGAAGGCCACGATCGTGCCACCCTTGTCCCCGCCCTCCGGCCCTAGGTCGAAGATCCAGTCGGCCTGCTTTATGACGTCGAGGTTGTGCTCGATCATCACCACGGTGTTGCCAGCGTCGACCAGGCGCTGGATGACCTCCATGAGCTGCTTCACGTCGGCGAAATGGAGGCCCGTCGTGGGCTCGTCCATGAAGTACAGGGTCCTTCCTGTGCCGCGCTTTGCGAGCTCGAAGGCGAGCTTGACTCTCTGGGCCTCTCCGCCCGAGAGGGTGAGAGCCGATTGCCCGAGCTTTATGTAGCCGAGTCCCACCGAGAGCAGGGTGTTCATGCGGTGGGCGATCTGGGGCACGTGCTCGAAGAAGGTGGCAGCCTCCTCGATCGTCATGTCCAGGACGTCGGCGATGTTCTTCCCCTTGTAGCGCGCGTCGAGGGTATCGGAATTGAAGCGCCTGCCATGGCAGACGTCGCAGGTAATGTAGACGTCTGGCAGGAAGTTCATCTCGATCTTGATCGTGCCGTCGCCCTGGCAGTTCTCGCAGCGCCCGCCCTTGACGTTGAAGGAAAAGCGGCCTGGCTTCCAGCCCCTGGTCTTCGACTCTGGCAGGGAGGAGAAGAGGTCTCGGATGTGGGTGAAGACCCCGACGTAGGTTGCCGGGTTGGAGCGGGGGGTCCTGCCAATGGGGCTCTGGTCTATGTTGATGATCTTGTCGATGGCCTCGAGGCCCTCGATCGTGTCGTAGTCGCCCTCCCGCCAGGACGTGCCCATCACCTGGTTCGAGATGATCGGGTAGAGGAGGTCGGTGAGGAGGGTGGACTTCCCCGAGCCCGAGACCCCGGTGATGCAGGTGAAGACCCCCAGGGGCAGCGCCACGTCGATCCCTTTGAGGTTGTGCTCGCGGCAGCCCTTGATGAGGATCGACTCCTCGCGGGGAGTGCGCCTCTGGAGCGGAACCTCGATGGTGAGGGTCCCCGCGAGGTACTGGCCGGTGATGCTCTTCTTGCTCTTCATGACCTGCTCGGGCGTGCCCTGGGCGACGACGTGGCCGCCGTGGACGCCAGCGCCGGGACCGAGGTCGACTATCCAGTCGGCTGTGCGCAGGGTCTGCTCGTCGTGCTCTACCACGACAAGGGTGTTGCCTATGTCGCGCAGGTAGGTGAGGGTGTCGATGAGACGCTGGTTGTCCCTCTGGTGCAGGCCTATCGAGGGCTCGTCAAGGATGTAGAGGACTCCGACCAGGGAGGATCCGATCTGGGTGGCGAGGCGGATGCGCTGGGCCTCGCCCCCCGACAGGGTGCCAGCCTTGCGCTCGAGGGTGAGGTATTCGAGGCCGACGTTCTGCATGAAGCTTAGGCGGGCGGTGATCTCCTTGAGGATCTGCTTGGCTATCTGCCTCTCTGTGTCCGTCAGGCTCACCTTTGAGAAGAGCTCGAGTGTGTCCTCCACCGACTTCGAGGAGAGCTCGTGGATGCTCACCCCCGCGACCGTGACGGCGAGGGCCTCGGGGCGCAGACGCTTGCCTCCGCAGGCCTCGCAGGCCTTCTCGGACATGAAGCGCTCGAGCCAGGTCTTGATCCCGTCGCTCTGGGTCTCGAGGTATCGGCGCTTGAGGTCGGCGAGGATGCCGGGGAAGCGCGACTCGTACTCGAAGCGACCCGTGCCCTCGCGGTTCTCGTACTTGATCTTGACCGCCTCGTCGGTGCCGCGCAGGATCGCGTCGAGCACCCGTTTTGGCAGGTCCTGGAAGGCCGTGTCGAGGCTGAACTTGAAGTGCTTCGCGAGGGCCTCGAAACGGCTGCGGTTCCAGGCGGCGTCGGGGTTGTAGGGGATGCAGCCCCCCTCGTTGAAGGAGAGGCTGGAGTCGGGGATGACGAGGTCGGGATCGAACTCGAGCTTGACTCCAAGGCCAGAGCAGACCGGGCAGGCGCCCTGGGGCGCGTTGAAGCTGAAGAGCCGGGGTTCCATCTCTGGCAGGGAGATCCCGCATTCAGGGCAGGCGCCCTTCTGGCTGAAGAACTCCTCGCGAGGGGGATCAGCGTCAACGAGGACGATGACCGTGCCCTCGGCGATCTCGAGGGCTGTCTCCACCGACTCGGCCAGCCGTCGGCGCGAATCGTCGGAAAGCCTGAGCCTGTCCACGACTATCTCGATCGAGTGCTTTCTCTGCTTCTCGAGCTTGAAGTCGACAGGCCCGCCCGAGGGCAACTCCTTGATCTCGCCGTCGACCCTGGCTCTCACGAAGCCCTGCTTGGTCGCGTCCTCGAGGATCTTCTTGTGCTCGCCCTTCTGGGCGCGTATGACCGGGGCAAGGACCTGGAGCTTCGTGCCTGCCGGCCAGGAGAGGATGGTGTCGATGATCTGGTCGATGCCCTGCTCCCTGATCTCGCGGCCGCACTGGGGGCAGTGGGGAATGCCCACCCGGGCAAAAAGCAGGCGGTAGTAGTCATATATCTCGGTGACAGTCCCGACTGTGGACCGGGGATTGCGGTGGGTGGTCTTCTGCTCGATGGAGATGGCAGGCGACAGGCCCTCAATGTAGTCGACATCGGGCTTGTCCATGCGCCCAAGGAACTGCCGGGCATAGGCCGAGAGGGACTCGACGTAGCGGCGCTGCCCTTCTGCGAAGAGGGTGTCGAAGGCGAGGGAACTCTTGCCCGATCCTGAGAGCCCGGAGATCACGATCAGCTTGTCCCGGGGAAGCTCGAGGTCGATGTTCTTTAGATTGTGCTCGCGCGCGCCTTTGATGATCAACTTGTCCATGTTGTGCTCTAGGATACTGCGGCGCCGAGCCGAGGCGCAAGTGGTTTTGCTTAAAGCCTGTGTAGCTATTCGGTGGGTCTCCCCCCTCCTCCCGGCGGGTGGCCGGAAGGAGGGAACCTTCAGGGTCCCTGGGATATAGGCGATTTTTTATTTGCAAAGCCTCCCGGAATGAGTTAGGTTTTTATACCGGAGGCACAACATGAAAACCAGATACCTTTTCTTGATCGTAGCCATCTTCGCCGCGCAGGCTCTCCAGGCGCAGACCACACCGGCCGCAAAAAAGGCCAAGGCCCTGGTCGAGAGCGGGATCGCGTATTTCCAGAAGAACGGCCAGGCGGCGGCAATCGCGGCATTCAGCGATGTCAATGGAAAGTTCCGGGACGGGGAGTACTACCTCTTCATGCACGACGCCGCCAAGCCGGACACGGCCGTCTGCGTCGCGCGTGGGGACGGAAACAAGGCCCTCATCGGAAAGGACATGTGGATGACCAAGGACTCCGACGGTGTCCTTTACATCCAGAAGCTCGTCCTCACGGGCCTGAAATCGGGAACCGGATGGGTCGACTACAAGAGGACAAACCCCGAGACGAAGAAGATAGAGGCGAAAAGCTCCTTCGTCGCCCGTATTCCAGGAACTGAGTTCACCCTCGGCTGCGGCTTCTACAAGTAGGGGCGCCGCCGGCCATGAAGTACTCCTTCGCCTCCCTCGGCCTGAGCAAGAAGCTGGCCATCCTTTCCAGCCTCACCCTGCTCTCGCTGCTGCTCGCCGGGACCCTGTTCTTCCTGTTCGGGGTGAGGCAGCAGCGGAAGATCGACCAGCTGGTGAAGACCGAGATCCCCCGCATCCAGAGCCTCAATGACCTCTCGCGCGACCTCCTGGGGGCCCAGGCCGCGCTTTCCCAGCTGATCAACCGGACGAACGCGGGTGGCTTCAAGCCAGAGCAGCTTTCCGCGACGGCCGATCTGGCAGCGCTCAAGGCTCTGGGCGTCGAGCAGGGGATGCCGGCGCTGACGAAGGCCGGAATCGTCGACAAGGAGACGGGCCTTGCAGCGGCCGGCTTCGTGGAGAATGTCCGCGACAGCCTAGCAAATCTTGAGTTCGATACCGCCTTCGCGACCATCAACGCCGAGTGGGCCTGGGAAAAATATACAGCGGTCAACGCCTCGCTGGAGAAGGCCCTGGCGCGCGAGAAGGCGAGCACCGACGATTTCAGGATGACGGCCGAGGCCGAGGCGAGGACTGGCCAGCTGCTCCAGCTGGCCATCATCCTCTCTTCCGCGATTGTGAACGTGCTTCTGTCCGCCCTCCTCGGCCGTCTCATCATCAGGCCGCTCAAGACGGCCTGCCAGGCCATCAGGGCGATCGCCGAGGGCGACCTCGCCCAGGAGCTCGTGACAAAGGCCCGCGACGACGAACTGGGTCAGCTGATGGCCGACATCGGGACCCTCCGTACCAGGATCTCAGGGATGGTCGCCAGGATACACGAGGAGTCCAACCGCCTGATCGGCATCGGCGAGGACCTTTCTGCCGACGTGGAATCGACAGCCGCCTCGGTCCATCAGGTGGTCGCCAACATATCCAGCGTCAAGGACAAGTCCTTGAGCCAGGCCGAGGGCGTCACCGAGACCAACGCCACGGTGCGGGAGATCGTCTCGGTGATCACGTCGCTGGATGTCTGCATCGAGGAGCAGTCCGCATGCGTGGAGGAGTCATCGTCCTCCATCGAGGAGCTGGTGGCCAACGTCGGCTCGGTCAGCGGGGTGCTCAAGAAGAACGCCAGCTCGGTCCAGGAATTGATAACCGCCTCCGAGGAGGGCAAACTGGCCCTGGCCGAGGTGAGCAGCATCGTCCAGGACATCGCGAAGGATTCGGAGGGTCTCATCGAGGCCGGCACGGTGATCGAGAGCATCGCGGACCAGACCAACCTCCTGGCCATGAACGCCGCCATCGAGGCCGCCCACGCGGGGGAGGCCGGCAAGGGATTCTCTGTCGTGGCCGACGAGATCAGGAAGCTGGCCGAGGACTCGAGCGAGCAGGGGCGGTCCATCACCCTTGTCCTCGGCAAGCTCAAGCAGGCGATCGACAAGGTCGCCAAATCATCCCTTGTCTCCCAGGAGCGCTTCGAGAAAGTGTTCGAGCTCGCGAAAATTGTCGCGGGCCAGGAGGGGCTCATCAAGGACGCCATGATCGAGCAGAGCTCGGGCGGGGCCCAGATCCTTGAGGCGATCTCGCAGATCAACAGGATCACGAACAAGGTAAAAGAGGGATCAAGCCAGATGCTCGCCGGGAGCCATGGGGTCCTCGAAGAGATGGATCGCCTGACCGACATGACTCGCGAGATCACCGACAGCATGAACGAAATGGCCGATGGCACCCGGGAGATCACCCTGGTCATGAACAAGGTGTCGGAGGTGAGCGAGATGAACCGGGAACGCATCGCCGTCCTGAAAAAGGAAATATCCTGGTTCAGGCTGGCGGGCCAAGGCTAGACTTCCCCCTTTGTGCCCGACGGGAGCCCATCAAGGAGGTGGCGCAGGCCGAGAACCGGATGGAG
The DNA here is from genome assembly GCA_025356015.1 of Spirochaetaceae bacterium. Lineage (GTDB taxonomy): Bacteria > Spirochaetota > Spirochaetia > Treponematales > Rectinemataceae > JANXYO01. The sequence goes on along the minus strand of JANXYO010000089.1, from coordinate 34,269 downwards.
GAAAAGCATCCGCGGCCCCGCGTAGCGCATGACCTCGCGGATCCTGCGGCGCATGTCGGGCGAGTAGCAGTGGACAGCGCACTTTGCGCACACGGGCTTGGCCCCTCCCCATGGGCAGCGGCCAAGGCGAAGCGCCGCATACCTGGCGAGCTCCAGGCACTCGGCGCAGAGCCTGGCCGGATGGCCCTGGCCGGCCTGGGGGAGGTCCGGGTGCCTCGAGCGGCAATTGATCGCGATCATGAGCTCGAGGGTCGCGAGCTCGCGATCCAGACGCGGATTCCCTAGGGTCTGCATTCCACGACAAGTATCACCTAGGGCCCGGTCCCTGTTCAAGCCATCACGAGTTCCTCAAACCTTGCTCCAGCTGCTTCGTTGACTCGGCTCGGCCAGCCATGCTAGTGCTACAGCCATGAAAGCGAGCAAGCCGCGGGAAGAACCGGCCTGGGCCGGGGCCCTCGCCGAAAGGATGAGGCGCCACTACCAGCGCTTCCCCTATCCGAAGTACAGCCTCCTTGGCTCGATCCGCGCCCGCGACGCATGGATCTTCAACCTGGAGGCGCTCTGGGCCAGGTTCCGCGGCAGGCGCATCGAGGATCCCGCGAAGGAGGCCATACTCCTCGCGGGCTCGGGTTCCTTCCTCCCCTACCCCGTCTGCGTCGCGAATCCCCGCGGCAGGGTCCTCGCGCTCGACCTCTCGGCCTCCTCGCTCGCGCGGGCCCGGCTCCACGCCCTGCGCCACCTCCGCCTCAATCTCGAGTGCGTCGAGGGCGACCTCATGGACCAGAGCGTCGCGCCCGGGCCCTTCAAGTACATCGATTCCTATGGTGTCCTCCACTGCATCCCCGACTTTGCGGGAGCCCTGAAGGCCCTGGGCTCGCGGCTCGCCGAGGGTGGCATCGTCCGCGTCATGGTCTACAGCCGCGACGGCCGGGCCGATGTCGAGGAGATCAGGAGGCGCTGCGCCGAGGCCGGGATCACAAGGCCGGCCGAGGTAAGGCGCCTCGCCCGCGGGGAAGCTGGCCTGCGGGGCCTCATGCGCGAGAGCTTCGAGCTCGGCTTCGACGAGGGCATTGCCGACGCCTTCCTGATACCCTATGCACGCACCTTCGTGGTCGACGAGGTCCTCGAGGCCCTGCGCGAGGCCGGCCTCGAGCTCCTGGGCTTCGGCCACGAGGGAGCCCTGGGCGACCCTGAAAGGGAGACCCTGAGGATCCGCAAGCTCGAGGCCGCCCGGGCCTTTCCCACCAACCTCTGCTTTTACGCGGGCAGGCCCATGGCGGCGCCTGGCCCGGCGAGGTGGATCGAGCTCAATCCCATGCTGAGGAACACCGTGCGCTTCACTGCCTTCGGCTCCCCCCGGCTGCCGCCGAAAATCGGGGCCCCTGTCCCGCCCCTCGGGCCTGAGGCGCGCCGCTTCCTCGCCCGCTTCGTCCATCCGCTCCGGGCCGATTCCCTCTCGGCCGCCGACCGCCGCAGCGCGAGGGCCTGGGCCAGAATCCTCGTCCTCATGCAGTACTCATGAGCGCCCCCGATCCCGCGGCTTCCCCCTCGCTTCCGCTCCAGCCCTTCCTGCCCTACCCTTCCCGCCTCATCGTGGAGACGAGCTCGCGCTGCAACCTCGAGTGCGTCATGTGCGTGAAGCGCAGCCAGAGCGAGGGCGAGGGCGATCTACCGGAGGCTCTCTTCGACCGCCTCGGGCCCGCCTTCCCCAGGCTCGAGTCGCTCGTGCTCAACGGCGTCGGAGAGCCCCTCCTCCACAGCGGCCTTGAGGCCATGATAGCCCGGGCCCGCTCCTCGATGCCTGCCACTGGCCGCATTGGCTTCCAGAGCAACGGCTCCCTCCTCGACTCTGGCCGCGCCCGCCGCCTGATCGAGGCCGGCCTCGACACCATCGGCATCTCGGCCGACGCCGTGACGCCCGATCTCTTCGCCTCGATACGGCGGGGAGCCGAGATATCCTCGGCCGACCGCGCCCTCGCTGTCCTCGACGCGGCGAGGCGGGAGGCGGGGGCTGGCCGGCTCCGGGTCGGCATTGAGTTCGTGGCGATGAGGTCGAACCTCGCGGAGCTGCCTGCCCTTGTCTCATGGGCCGCACGGCGAAAGGTCGACTTCATCCTGGTGAGCCAGCTCTTTCCCTACGAGAGGGGCTTCGCGGCCAGCGCGGCATACGACTCCCACCTCGACGCCGCCCTTGCCCTTCGCGAGAAGTACCGCCTCAAGGCCGAGGCCCTGGGCTCAAGGCTCGAGGACTACCGCAGCGTGTTCATGAAGTTCACCAAGCAGCCGCCCGAGCTCGAGCTCACCCGCCTTGTGAACGAGATGACAGCCGAGGCCCTCGCTCAAGGCATATCCTTGAGGATCGAGGGCCTTCTTGAGCGCGACGACCAGAGGGCCGAGGAATGCTCGAGGTATTTCGCCGAGGCGGCCCGCGTGGCAGAGCTGGAGGGAGTAAAGCTGAGCCTGCCCGGGGTCGTGCCACGCAGCAGGCGCGAGTGCGAGTTCGTCGAGGGGGGAAGCGCCTTTGTCTCGTGGAAGGGCGATGTCCACCCCTGCTACTTCCTCTGGCACCGCTACGCCTGCTACATCGACGGCAAGGAGAAGCTGGTCCAGCCACGGTCCTTCGGCAACCTTGCCGATGCCGACATCCTGGCGATCTGGCAGGGCGAGGCCTTCTCCACCTTCCGCAGGAATGTCATGCGCTACGACTACCCCTACTGCTTCAACTGCGGCTTCGCCCTCTGCGACTATGTCGAGGGCGAGCAGTTCGAGACCGACTGCCACCTCAACGAGGAGCCCTGCGCCGCCTGCCTGTGGTGCCAGGGCATGTTCCGCTGCCTGAGCTAGGGCGAAGGCTCCCCTCGCGTCCAGTATGGCCTTTGGCCTTCGCGGCGCGGAAGCTCAGCTTTCCGCGGCGGAAGCAAGGAAAGCACCCCAGGCGCCGACCTTGTCGGCGGCGCAGCGGCAGCCACGGGTGGGGATGGGGCTTGTGGAGGGCAGGCGGGCGACCTTGATGAGTCGGCCGCCAAGTGAAGCGGGCCGCCATCCTAGCACCACTCCCATGGCGGGCGCCCTCGCCCCGAGCTCGGGGGCAACATGGGTGAGAAAGGAGGCGGCGGCCTTGGCTCCGTTGAGCGCGATGCGCGATATCGTCTGCCTTGAGGCCAGAACATCCAGGACGGGGTTCGGAAGCTCGGCGGCGATGTCCTTGTCCAGGCTCCCTTTCCTCTCACAGGCGGCTATCACGTCCCAGACGGCGATGCGGCGCTGCGCGAGGAGGACGAGCCTCCCGGCATAGTCGGCCGGGACGGCCGCGTCGAAGACCATGCCCAGTACATCCCAGAAATGGTTGCGCTCATTCCCGTAGTACTCGCCCTTCTCGAGGGACCTGAGCGAGGGGAAGGAGCCGAGGACGAGGATCAGGGCTTCAGGGCAGTCGAGGAAGGCCAGGCCCTCTCCGCGCCCTGCCGCCTGCCCCCCAGACTCCTGGCCGCCCATTTGTGCATGCGCTCCCGCGGTGGCCGCCATCAGGGCGATGTCAGAGATTGAACTTGAAGAAGATGACATCGCCATCTTGCACCACGTACTCGCGGCCTTCCTGGCGGAGCTTGCCGGCGAGCTTGACCGAGTGCTCGGAGCCATGGGTCATGAGGTCCTCGAAGTGGTAGACCTCGGCCTTGATGAAGCCCTTCTCGAAGTCGGTGTGGATGACGCCGGCGGCGACGGGGGCCTTGTCCCCGAGGTGTATGGTCCAGGCCCGGCACTCGTCCTCTCCGGCCGTGAAAAAGGTGCGCAAGCCGAGCATCCGGTAGGAGGCGTGGATGAGGGCCGAGAGCCCCGATTCGGCGAGGCCGAGCTCCGAAAGGAACTCCGCCTTGTCCTCCTCGCTCTGGAGCTCGGCGAGCTCGGCCTCGAATTTGCCGCAGATGACGACGGCCTCGGCGCCCTCGGCCTCGGCCTGGCGCCTTGCCGCCTCGATGTAGGGATTGCCCGCCTTCACGCCGTCCTCGTCGGTGTTGCAGACGTAGATCTCGCGCTTGGTCGTGATGAGGAAGGAGCGGCGGACGGCCTCGGCCTCCTCGCGCTCGAGGACGGCGTTGCGCGCCGGCTTGCCCTCCTGGAGCAGGGGCCTGATCTTGGCGAAGGCGGCGAGCTCGGCCTCGGCCTCCTTCTTCTTGCCCGGGTCCTTGAGCTCCTTCTGGAGCTTCTCGGCACGCTTGTCGATGGTCTCGAGATCGGCCAACGCGAGCTCCATGTGGATTATCTCCATGTCGTCGGCCGGGCTGATCCTTCCCGTTGAGTGGGGCAGGTCGGGGTTGTCGAAGCAGCGCACGACGTGGACGAGGACGGCCGAGTCGCGGATGTGGGAGAGGAACTGGTTGGTCGCGCCCTCCTTCTTCGAGGCCGCCGAGCCGAGGCCCGCGATGTCGACGAACTCGACGGTGGCGGGCACGACGCTCTTGGGCTTGAACATGGCGGCGAGCCTGTCGAGGCGCTGGTCGGGCACCGAGATGATGCCGAGGTTGGGGTTCTTGGCCGAGGAGCCGTAGCTCGAGGTCTCGGCCTTTACCCGCGTGAGGGCCGTGAAGATTGTGGTCTTGCCTACGCCCGGCAGGCCGATGATACCGCAGTTGAGGGGCATGAAAACCTCGCGCGAATGGGTTCGTGGATGGGGACACTGTATAGGGAATGGGCTCCCAAGGTCAACGGAATGCCACCCGCTGCCCTGGCCCTTCCGGAGCGGACCGGGGCCGGGCCAGGGGCAATCGGCCGCGCCTGGCGCATTAGCTCCCCGAACATGGGTATATTGGGGGCATAGATCCGTTCCGCGACGAACGCCTCGCAGCTTCGTCCCATACTGTTCCTTGCCCCGACCACCTCCAGGCAGGCGGTTGCACGGCAAGCAATTACGGTCGAAGGTGGGCGTTCCGCTAGAACCCGGATGTTCCAGGGGAGGCCGCTCGCCATGGCTGAATACGCACTCAACTCCCTCGATCACCATGTAAAGGAAGTGGCGCAGAAGAAAAGGATCTTCGAAAACGTCTTCCAGTCGATTTCCCGGATGATCCTGGGCGACAACTCGAGGATCGAGAAGGTGAAGGTCAACGGCAAGACGACCTACAACTTCAGGGTCTTCCGCGAAGGGCCGAAGCACATCATCGGGATGTACGACGAGCTCAACAGCTTCGTCTCCTTCGTCAAGGACGCCGCCGAGACAGGCTCGTCCTCCGAGATGGCCTTCGTCCTCATCGGCGAGCCCGGGAACGGCAAGACCTTCTTCATCGACTACCTGTGCAGCCTCTACCGCGATTTCCTCTCCCTGCCCCAGAACCGCCGCTACACCTTCGCGTTCGAGGACATGGACAAGATCGGCAGCTACGGGATGATCAAGCGCATCGAGTCCCAGACCTACGAGGACCCCATGAAGCTCGCGATGAACCTCTTCGAGAGCGAGGAGGGGAGCCGAAAGTACCTTGGGTCGATGGGTTTCAAGGAGAGCGAGATTGACACGCTCTACAAGAACTACACACCCCTCGGCGCCTGCAGCCACTACATCCTGAACGATGTGCGCAACCACTGCGCAGGCGACGTCGAGGAGATGAAGAAGCACTTCCGCATCGTCCCCGTGCCCATGAGCGAGACCCTGGGCACCGTGACGGGCAAGTATCCCGCGAAGGACAAGATCACCTCCTCATCGGTCGACCTCCTTGGCGAGGAGTCAATCCAGCGGCTCCTGCACTTGAGCGACACGAACAATCCCTACAAGTTCGACCTCAGGAGGGGCGCCCTGGCAAGGGTGGCGGGCGGCGGGATCCACTTCTCGGACGAGATCTTCAAGAACAAGCGCGACCTGGTCCAGATATACCTGGGCATCATCCAGAACCGTGTGATCGAGATCGACGGCTACAAGTGGCCGATCGACACCCTCATCGTGGCGACAAGCAACAACGCCGAGTTCAACAACTTCCTCGCCGAGCGCGAGGAGGCGCCGATCATCGACCGCTGCAGGCTCTGCTACGTTTCCCACAACACCGACTACATCCTCCAGAAGGAACTCACCGAATACGCGATCGGCGGCAGGAACAAGACCACCTTCAGCAAGGCCACCCTCCACATCGACCCGAACTTCAACTACGCCTCGAGCGTGGCCGTCACCCTCACCCGCCTCCCGCGCTCAGACAAGCTCACCCCCGTGGAGACCATGAAGCTCGCCGCCGGAGAGGTCGCCGGAGAAAAGTCAATCAAGACCCTGCGCGAGATCATCGACGACCTGCAGACCGAGGCCGACATAACCAAGCGCTTCGGCCAGAAGGGCCTGGGGCAGCGCAACCTCGGGCGGGCCGTCCAGCTGGTGCTGGAGAGCTCCGAGACGAACGAGGGAAACTGCATGTTCGCCCGCGACATCTTCAGGGCCCTGAAGACCGTGGTCCTCGACTACATCCAGGACCCCAACGACCGCTCCAAGTACCTCGAGGACCTCAAGATAGCCCAGGCCCTCTACAAGGAGAAGATCAAGGTCGAGATCTTCGACGCCTACATGGACGAGCCCAAGGCGATCGAGAAAAATGTGATGAACTATGTCAACATGATTGTCGGCATCGACGCCGAGACCCTCGCCACCGACATGATGTGGAAGTATCCCGACCCCCAGACGGGGGAGCTCGCGGCGATAAAGATCGACGAGAAGTACATCGAGAACGTCGAGGAGAGGATGGGCCTGCGCACCAAGGAGCAGAGGGAGTCCTTCAGGACCATCATCCGCAAGCTCTACGGCCAGAAGATCGCCACCGAGAAGAACTACAACTTCATGGACAACCTCGAGCTCGTGAAGGCGGTGACCGATGTCCGGCTCAACTCCGACATAGGCAGCGCGGGCAGCCTCATCGGCGCCCTCGCCAACCGCACCGACGAGGACAACCAGAAGCTCTACAACCGCCTCATGGACACGATGATCAACAAGCTGCACTACTGCAAGACCTGCTCCGAGAAGACCCTCGAGTACTACACGACCCAGGAAGACGAGACATGAGGCGCCCTCCGCCAATGGGCCTCCCTCGGCAGGACGTCCCGCCGAGGTCCATATCGGAGACCCCCTACTACATCCAGCTGAAGACCCTCGAGGAGATCCTCGAGCGGGACAAGAGGCGGGAGGAGGACGGCTTCCCCAGGAAGATCAGGCTTGGCCGCCTCATCAGGCCGGGGACCGTGGGCAAGGACAAGATCATCCTCGTGCCCACGACGGTCGAGGAGAAGTTCTACCACACGGAGATCCCCACTTCTGGCCAGGGAGGCGACCAGGACGGGGGGGGAGACTCGGCACGGGGGGAGGCGACAGGCGGCACGGGGAGCGAGAAGGAGGGCGATATCCTCGGCGAGGAGAGCGTCCACGGCGAGGGCCAGGAAGGCCAGGGCGCCGGCTCGGGGAGCGTGGAGGGCCACGACATCACCTCCAACGCCTACGACCTGGGAAAGATCCTCACCGAGAAGTTCAAGCTGCCCAACCTCAAGGACAAGGGCAAAAAGCGGAGCTTCACCCGCTATGTCTACGACCTCACCGACAAGAACAGGGGATTCGGCCAGTTCCTCGACAAAAAGGCCACCCTCCGGCGGATCATCCAGACCAACCTTGCCCTGGGGAGGATCCCTGATGTCGCGCGGATCGACCCCTCGAAATTCCTCGTGGACCCGAGGGACAAGGTCTACCGCATCCTCTCCCGCGAGAAGGACTACGAGTCCCAGGCCATGGTCTTCTTCATCCGCGACTACTCCGCCTCGATGAGCGGTCCCCCGACCGAGATCGTCACCTCCCAGCACCTCATGATCTACAGCTGGCTGGCCTACCAGTACGAGAACCGGGTCGTGTCGCGCTTCGTCCTCCACGACGACACCGCGAGGGAGGTGCCCGACTTCTGGTCCTACTACAACCTGAGCATTGCCGGCGGCACCTTCATCGCCGAGGCCTACGCCCTGGTAAACCGCATCATCAAGACCGAGAGCCTCGCCAAGGACTACAACATCTATGTCTTCCACGGGACGGACGGGGACGACCGGAACAACGAGGGAGAGGAGGCCCTCGAGCAGCTCGACATCATGCTGGCCAAGGTGAACCGCCTCGGGATAACCCTGGTGAACTCGAGGGGCGGGACGGCCATGGAGGGCTACCTCGAGCGCTCAAAGATCCTCGCGACGAGGCGCAAGCTGATCAGGCTCTCCGTGCTCCGCGAGGACGCCGCGGAGACCGCGATCATCGAGGGCATCAAGGACATGGTGTCGGAGAAATGAAGCTCATAGACCAGGGCGTGAAGCGCATCATGGAGGAGTGCAAGCTGCGGGCGCGTGACGCGGGCCTCTCCTTCGACGACGAGTCCCTCGAGTACATCGTCACCAACCAGGACATGCTCGAGCTCGCTCCCCGGTCCATGATCCCCACCCTCTACGACTACTGGGTCAACGACATCAGGATCATCATGGAGAAGGAGAAGTACAAGCTCTACCCGACAAACCCCTACGAGACAGTGATCAACACGAGGCCGCCCATCTCCTTCTACAACGACAACAACCCCGACTGGCTAAACGTGATGATCTTCTACCACGTCCTCGCCCACATCGACTTCTTCCACAACAACGTCTTCTTCAAGAACACCTGGACCGACGACTTCCTGGGCAGGGCGAGGGCCGACAAGCGCCTCATCGCCAGGCTGCGCAGCGAGCACGGCCGCTGGGTCGACTACGTGATCGAGTTCGCGAGGGGGATCGACAACATCTGCGGCTACTACCGCGAGCTGTCCACGGCCACCGAAGGCAGGACTTCCGCCTGGTCGAGGCGCATGGACTTCTACTTCGACGTCTTCCTCCAGAAGATCAAGAAGGCGCCCCACCACGAGTACCTGCAGAACATGAAGCGCTACAACGAGCTGTCGAGGGAGACTCCCTCGATCGGCGAGTCCCTCTTCTTCTCCGAGGTGAAGACGAGCTACCCCGAGTTCGACTCCCTCTATGAGCGCTCCGTGCTCAAGGCCGAGAAATGGCCGAGCGACCTCATCGAGTACCTCCTCCAGAACTCCCCCTTCCTCAACAAGGAGGAGAACAAGTGGATGAAGTCGGTCCTGACGATAGTCAGGGAGACCGCCCTTTACTTCGAGCCCCAGAGGAGGGACCAGATCTTCAATGAGGGCTGGGCGAGCTACTGGCACGAGAGGCTCTACCTCAAGGACGACAGGATCTCCGGCCACGAGGTCGACTTCGCCCTCGTCCACGCGAAGGTGACGAGCCTGCCCAAGATCGGCATCAACCCCTACGCGATCGGCATGAGGCTCATCGACTATGTGGGCGGCCTCGCCGAGAAGGGCAGGATCTCCTACGACTACCAGAGGACCCGCAACATCGAGAAGAGGAAGCTCTTCGACCAGAGGACGGGGAAGGGCACCGAGTTCCTTTTCAAGCTCAGGGAGGAGCACTGCGACTTCACCCTCGTGAATACCTACTTAGACCAGGAATTCGTGAACCGGCACGGTCTCTTCACTGTCGAGAAGGTCCTCAAGCCGGACAAGAGGGCCTGGCAGTACATCGTGAAGAGCAGGAAGGCCGAGGACTACAAGCAGATGATAATCGACTCCCTCTGGCATCCGCCGCACATCGTGGTGGACGAGGGCCGGAGCGACGAGGCCTGGCTCTACCTGGTCCACCGCGACGAGGGCAAGCCCCTCGTGGCCTCGTTCATCGCGAACACCCTCCTTGGCGCCGAGTTCCTCTGGGGAGGGGGCGTGAGGCTCGAGACCACCGACATGCATTTCGAGAAGCGGGGCGAGGGAACCGAGCCCTACCTCGTGAAGAAGCGGCTCATGTACTCGATGAAGGACAAGAAGCTCGAGAGGCGGGAGCTGTAGATGGAGATAGACGGCATCCTCGACGAGCTGGGAAACAGCCTTGGGGAAGAGGGCAAGAACACCATCATCAGCTTCAGGGACTACCTCGAGGCCCTGAGGCAGAGGCCCCAGAAGAACCTCAGGGACATCTTCCAGCTGGTCTACGACATGGTCCACTACTACGTCCCCGAGGGCACAGATGAGAACCCCTCTGACCCCGAGAACATCAAGTTCGTCCGCTATGACTTCTCGGAGTTCCTCGTCAACGGAACCGACAGCCCCTTCTTCGCTGACAGGCTCTTCGCCAACAGGTTCATGAACCTGATCAACAGCTTCAACCAGGTGCCGGACTGGCACAAGATCTACCTCTTCGAGGGCCCGCCCGGCTCGGGCAAGAGCACCTTCCTGAACCGCTTCCTCGCCCGGTTCGAGAACTACATGGAGAGCGACGAGGGCGAGCACTACGAGACCTTCTGGAAGATCGACAGACACCTCTTCAAGGGAGGGAAGCGCAAGGACAGGGAGCCAGCCGATGCGGCCGACTGCGGCGAGGCCGAGGGGGGCCCCGATGGCGATGCCTTCTACGACAAGGAGAGGTACCTCCAGGTCCCCTGCCCCAACCACGACCACCCCACAGCCCAGATCCCGAAGGCCTACCGGAAGCAGCTCCTCTGGGAGGTCATCGAGGACGAGGACTTCAAGCGCAGGCTCTTCGGCGAGAAGAAGTACAAGTGGATATTCAAGGAAGAGCCTTGCACGATCTGCGCCTCCCTCTTCGAGGCCATCCTCGAGAAGGTCGGCTCCCCCATCGCCGCCCTCGGCATGCTCCATCCAAGGCGGATGCGCTTCAACCGGCGCCTGGGTGAGGGGATCAGCGTCTACAACCCCGGCGACGCATACCGCAGGAGCGCGGTGCTGAACCCCGTGCTCCAGGCCGCCATCGACGACATGCTCTCCGACAGCAACCTCGTCAAATACGTCCACTCCTCCCTCGCACAGACCAACAACGGCATCTATGCCCTCATGGACATCAAGAACTACAACCGCCTGCGCATCCTGCACCTCCACGGGATCATCTCGGACGGGATCCACAAGGTGCAGACGATCGAGGAGAGGATCAAGAGCCTCTTCCTCGGCCTCATCAACCCCCAGGACAAGGAGTTCATCGACTCAAAGAGATCCCTCCTGGACAGGAGCGTGCACATAAGGATGCCCTATGTCCTCGACTACAACACCGAGGTCCAGATCTACAAGAACCGCTTCGGCGCGAACATCGGCGACATGTTCCTCCCCCACGTCCTCGAGAACTTCGCCAAGGTCCTCATCGCCTCGCGCCTGGACAGGAGCTCGGAGGGGGTGAAGGAGTGGCTCGGCGACTCGCGCAAGTACGCGCGTTTCTGCGACCCCGACTTCCTCCTGCTCAAGATGGACCTCTACACGGGCCACATCCCCGAGTGGATAGCCGAGGACGACCTGCGGAGGTTCAAGGCCAAGTTCCGCAGGAAGATCATCAACGAGAGCGAGGACCAGGGCTTCTCGGGCTTCACCGGCAGGGAGTCGCTCAACATCTTCAGCGACTTCTACTCGGTCTACTGGAGGAAGGGAAGGCTCATCAACATGAAGATGGTCTACGATTTTTTCGAGCGGCCCAACTCCGAGTACAAGGACAGGATCCTCGACGACTTCCTGGAGTCCCTGGTCAGGTCCTACGACTACAGCGTCCTGCAGCAGGTCAACGAGTGCCTGTACTCCTACAACCAGCAGGAGCTCGCCAACAACATCTCGAACTACATCTTCGCCGTGAACTTCGACATCGGGGCCAAGGAGAAGAGCATCTACACGGGCAGCATCATCGAGGTGAGCGACGCTTTCTTGAGGAGCGTCGAGGACTATCTGATCGGCCACGAGGCGGGCGAGGCCGACAGGCTCGCCTACAGACAGGAGGTCCTCGAGAAGTTCATCTCGGTCTCGGCCCGCGAGATGAAGTCCGAGAAGAAGGAGCTCGGCCAGACCGAGCTGTACAAGGAGCTCTACCAGAAATACGTGAAGAACCTCAAGAACAACGCCCTCGAGCCCTTCCTCGGCAACGACATCTTCAGGAACGCCATCAAGGAATACCGGATGAAGGAGTTCGAGTCCTACGACCACAAGGTGAGGCGGGACGTCATGTACCTGATCCACAACCTCCAGACCAGGTACAACTACACTGAGATCGGAGCGAAGGAGGTCTGCATCTACATCATAGACAAGAATGTCCCCACCGAGGTCAGGGCCCAGCGCCAGAGCGTCCCTTGAGCCCGGGCCCGCGCCTCCGGTCGGGGCGCCTGTTTCACCCGGCAAAACGAAATATCCAGGAAATGAGAGCCCGGGGCACTTTACGGAATCGGCGACGGGGTGTACCATCAAGCCACTTCAAGGAGTCCCCATGCTGTACCTCGAGTCGCTCTATTCCAAGAACGCAAACAACATGAAGAAGTCCGTCATCCGCGAGCTCTTGAAGCTCACGCAGCAGCCCGAGATCATCTCCTTCGCGGGCGGACTCCCTGATCCCGATACCTTCCCCGTCGAGGACCTGCACCAGGCGGCCGACCTCGTGTTCACCAAGCACGCCCGGGTCGCCCTCCAGTACGGAACGACAGAAGGCGACAACGAGCTCCGCGCCGAGCTCGTCAAGTTCGAGGAGCGCCAGGGCCACAAGATCGGGCCGGACAACCTCCTCATCACCTCGGCGAGCCAGCAGGCCCTCGACATGATCCCCAAGATCTTCATCGACCCGGGCGACTACGTGATCGCCGAGCGCCCCACCTATGTCGGCGCGATCCAGGCCCTCCAGTCCTACCAGGGCCGCATGCTCGGCATCCCCGCCTGCTGCGACAACGACGGCATGGACATGGACGAGCTCGAGAAGCGCTACACCAAGGCCAAGGCCGACGGGGCCAGCATCAAGTACATCTATGTCATCCCCGACTTCCAGAACCCCAGCGGGATCTGCTGGAGCCTCCAGGCCCGCAAGGCCCTCGTGGCCTTCGCCTACAAGTACGACCTCCTCATAGTCGAGGACGCCCCCTACCGCGAGATCCGCTTCCTTGGCGAGCACCAGCCCTCGATCTACCAGCTCGACCAGGAGATGGAGAACCGCGGCATCGTCATCGGGCTCAAGACCTTCTCCAAGATCCTCGCGCCCGGAGTGCGCATGGGCTGGATCGTCGCTCGCCCCGAGATCATCCAGAAGCTCGTCGTCGCGAAGCAGGCCGTCGACCTCTGCACCAACGTCTTCTCCCAGAAGTGGCTCGCCGAGTACCTCAGGACCGGGAAGATCTACGAGGTCATCAAGAACACCTGCAACCTCTACCGCGACAAGCGGAACTTCATGTGCGAGATGCTCGAGAAGCACCTGCCCAAGCGCTCCGACCTTTTCTGGACCAAGCCCGAGGGCGGGCTCTTCCTGTGGATAGCCCTGCCCAAGTTCATCAACACCGAGGAGATGATCGTGAAGGCCGTCGCCGAGAAGGTCGCCTACGTGGTGGGCTCGGCATTCTACTTCGACGAGCCCGAGCACAACGCGATGCGCATCAACTTCTCGTACTCCTCGAAGACCCAGATCGAGGAAGGGGTGAGGCGCCTGGCCCGGGTGATCAAGGCCGAGATCGTCGCCCACGAGGCCGGCCGGCACTCGGTCGCCGCCCCCGAAGGGGTCTGACTGCCCGGCAGGGCCAGGAGCCTGCGATGGGGCCACCGGTGGGCATCACGCTCGCCGGTGGCCCTTTTTGTTTGGCGCGCTCTATCGGAACTCGAAGCTGGTCCAGAGCGAGTCCGTGCGGACGAGACACATGTTCTTCTCGTCAGCGACATAGATCCTTCCCCCTTTAGTGCGCCGGGATGATGAGGGTGAAGGCGATTCGGTTCACGGCGCATCTCTGGTTATGGATAATTTTTATTACCCTACCACTCCCCGGGGACCCGCGATAGGGCTGGTCGTCTAGGGCCTGGGTCCGGGGATCCTGACCGTGAAGCGCCCTCCTCCGCCGGGGGCCTCGCCCGCCTCGACCGTCCAGCCGTGGCCGACAAGAACCGAGCGGGCTATATAGAGGCCGAGGCCCGAGCCCTCGCCCTCGCGGGCGGCCGAGCCCCGGTAGAAGGGCTCGAAAACCCTCTCCCGCTCGGCCGCGCTCAGGCCCGGACCCTCGTCGTCGATGTCGATGAAGACCGCCTCGCCCGAACTGCGGCAGGAGATGCTGACATGGCCTCCGCTCGGGCTGAAATGGAGGGCGTTGGAGACGAGGTTCTCGAGGGCCCGGGCCATTAGGACGCGGTCGAGGCCGACCTTGATGCCCCGGACAGGCTCGAGGGCGCAGGAGAGACCGAGGCCGAGGAGGGCCGCGTCCTCGCCGAACTCGCGCGCGAGGCCAGCGAGGTAATCGCCAAGGTCGAGGTCCTCGAAGCGCAGCCTCCACTCCTCGGTCTCCATCCTGGCGAAATCGATGAGGCCGCCTATCCTCGTCTCGAGGAGCCCCGTCTTGTCCCTCATGATCTTGACGTAGCGGCCAAGGGTATCGGCGTCCCCGGCGAGGCCGTCCTCTATGGCCTCGAGGTAACCCCCAATCGAGGTGAGCGGGGTGCGTAGGTCGTGGGACACGGCGGCGAGAAAGCGGGCCCTCCTGGCCAGGTCCTCCCGCAGGGCTATGCGCATGCCATCCATTGCCCGGCCGAGGTCGAGGATCTCCCTGACTCCCCGGGCGGGGATCTCGGTGTCGAGGTCCCCTGAGGCGATCCGCCCCGCGGCCCGCTCGAGCCTCAGGACCTCGCGCGCGAGATGGGCCGCGACGAGGGCGCCGGCGAGGAAGGCGAAGAAGGCCATCCCGCCGAAGCCGAGGATGGGTATGAGCCGCAAGGCCGGGTCGGCGACCGCCCTGAGGTCACCGGCGGGCATAAGGATGAAAGAGGTCCCGAGCAGCTTCCCGTGGGACAGCAGCTGGTCGGCGTAGAGGGCCCGGCCGGGGACGAGGGCCCCGAGCCTGGCCGCGATGTGCGGGGGAGCCTCAAGGCTGCCCGCGGGCAGGGCGCCGAGGGTGGAAACCACGACGCGCCCGGAGTTGTCGGCGACGACGATGTCGAAGCCCGCGGGGGGGACGAAGCCGGCCGAGGCCGAGAGCCTGCCCGAGGCCTCCTCGACCACGGCCATGCCGAGGATCCTGCCGGAGCGGACGAATCGGGCAAAGGGCTCGGCCGCCTCGGAACTGCCCAGGAAGAGCCGCACCAGGATGAGGAGGGCCAGGGGAAGCGCGAGGCCGATCAGGGCGAGGAGGCCGAGAAGGGGCCGCAAGGGTATGCCCCTTCGCGTCGGTGGCCGCTCGCGCCGCATGATGAGGCTCATGGCAGGCCCCGGAGGAAGCGGTAGCCCTGGCCGGGAATGGTGACCAGCCATCTCGGATGGGATGGCTCGGCCTCTATCTTCCTGCGTATGCGCTGGACATGGACGGCCACGGTGGAAAGGTCGCCGTGCGCGAGACCCCACACCGCCTGGTAAAGCTCGCTCGGGGAGAAGCTCCTCCCCGCGTTGAGCGCAAGATAGGACAAAAGCTCGAACTCCCGGCGGCTCAGGCTCACCCGCTCGCCGGAGCGCTCGAGAAGCCTCCCGTCAAGGTCGAGAACGTAGGGGCCGAAGGCGAGCCGCACCGCGGCTCCACCGGCTCCACCGGCGCGGACCTGGGCCGGGCCAGGGCCAGTCACCGAGCCCGGGGCCCCGATCGGCTCGGCGCCGCGCGGCCAGGTTGCGCGGCGCAGCTGGGCCTGGGCACGGGCGGCGAGGACGCGGGGGGAGAAGGGCTTTGAGACGAAATCGTCGGCGCCAAGCCCCAGGCCCGCGATCTTGTCCTCGTCCGATTCCCGGGCCGAGACGATGATGACCGGCGCCCTGCTGCGGGACCGGAAGGAGCGCAGGAACTCGAGGCCGTCGGCGCCGGGCAGGCCGAGGTCGAGGAGGACGAGGTCGGGCTCGGCGCAGGAAAGGCTCTCCAAGGCCGCCTCGGCCGAGCCGGCGATCTCGACCTCGGCCCCGTCGCGCTCGAGGTAGGTCCCGACCAGGGAGGCGATATCCCGGTCGTCCTCGACGACGAGGACCCTGGGCCTCCGCGTTCCTTCTTCCATGGACGAAGTATACGATCGCGGCGGCCCGGCCCTCCAGAGGGAGGGGATGAACGATCGATGAATTCAGGGCCAGGAGGGCCTTTCCGGGGTAGGCTCGCCTTGAATCTCCCGGCGGCCAGTCGCTATCTTCGTCGTTGATGGCGGCGCACAGCCCTGCAGTCTAGGGGGCGCGCCCAAAGACAAGGAGTTTGTATGGTTATCGTAGAGCTCCGTGATGTGCGAAAGGTCTATCCCCTCGGGAAGGTGGAGGTCGAGGCGGTCAAGGGCGTCTCGTTCTGCATCGAGAAGGGGGACTTCATCTCGATCGCCGGGCCCTCGGGATCGGGCAAGACGACTATCCTCAACATGATAGGCTGCGTCGACCGGCCCACGGCGGGCTTGGTGCGCATCGGGGACAGGCAGACCAAGGATCTCGGCGACAAGGAGCTCACCACCTTGAGGCACGAGACCCTCGGCTTCATCTTCCAGTCCTTCAACCTGATCCCCGTCCTCTCGGTCTTCGAGAACATCGAGTTCCCCCTCCTCCTTGGCAAGCAGCGCATGCACGCCAAGGAGAAGAAGGAGTGGATCGACTACCTCGTCGAGGAGGTAGGCCTCTCCGACTGGCGCAGGCACAAGCCCACCGAGCTCTCGGGCGGGCAGAGGCAGAGGGTCGCGATCGCCCGCGCCCTGGCGGGGAAGCCGGCCATCGTGCTCGCCGACGAGCCCACGGCCAACCTCGATTCGGGCACAGGCGAGCAGATCCTCGAGCTCATGAAGAAGATCAACCGCGAGATGCAGACCACCTTCATCTTCTCGACCCACGACGCGAAGATAGTCGAGCTCGCCGACCACGTGATCCGCCTGCGCGACGGCCTTGTCATCGAGAACCTCAGGAACGGGGCAGACGCCTCGGGCCTCTGCGCCGAGGGCGGGACCCGGGCGGCCGCGTCCGCGGCGGGAGCGTAGAGCGCCATGCCCTTCCTCGTGCGCATCGCCTTCAGGAACCTCCTCGAGCACAAGGCGAAGAGCCTCATCATCGGGATCCTCCTCGCCCTCGGCGTCGTGATCCTCGTCGTCGGCAACAGCTTCATGGACACGGCGGCGAAGGGGGTCAAGGACACCTTCATCGGCAACTACACCGGCGACCTCTTCATCGCCGCAAAGACCAAGACCAGCGTGAGCCTCTTCGGCGTGGCCTCTCCGGGAGGAAGGGAGGAGACTCCCTCCCTCCCCTTCTACGACAAGGTCGTCGCCCACCTCAAGGCCGATCCCGCTGTCGCCGACATCACGAGCCAGGTCACCGGCTTCGCCCTGGTCTCCCCCAAGGACTCGAGCGACCAGGGCTTCGCCATGCTCTTCGGAATCGATCCGGCCACCTACTACAGGCTCTTCCAGAACACGAAGGTCATCGAAGGCAGGCTCCTCGAGCCAGGCGAGGAAGGACTCGTCCTCTCGCGAAACCAGGTCGAGAACTACGCCAAGAACGCAGGCTTCAAGCCCAAGGTGGGGGAGCAGCTCATCCTCACGGGGATGAACAAGGGCGGCTTCAAGATACGCTCCGTGCCCCTGGTGGGCATCATCGCCTTCAACACCGAGAGCGAGGCCACCGACTTCATCTCCTACGCCGACGTGAACACAGTGAGGATCCTCTCGGGCCTCACCCTGGGCGCGGACGAGGACAACCCGGTGAGCCAGGAAGCGAAGGCCCTCCTCGCCGCGGGCGAGGACTCCCTTTTCGGAGGCGAGAGCGTCGTCGCCCCTGGGGCCCTCAAGGCCTCTGCCCCGGGCCCCGGGCCGGCCGCCAGCCTTGCCCCGCCCCGCTCGGGCCCCGACAGCGGAGCCTGGCACTTCGCCATGGCGAGGCTCAAGAAGCCCGGCGAGGCCCCCAAGGTGGCGGCATCGCTCAATGCCTGGTTCGCCAAGGAGGGCATCGATGCCCAGGCCTCGGGTTGGAAGGAGGCCGCGGGGCCCTTCGCCGCGAGCATCGACGTCGTCAGGATCGTCTTCGACGTGGCGATCGCCATAGTGGCAGTCGTGGCGGTGATCATAATGATGAACACCCTCGTGATCTCGGTGATCGAGCGCACGGGTGAGATCGGGACGATGCGCGCCCTGGGGGCCCAGAAATCCTTCGTGAGGCGGATGTTCCTGGTCGAGACCCTCACCATCGCCGCGATCTTCGGCGTCGTGGGGGTGATCCTCGCCTTCGCCTCCATAGGAGGACTCGACGCCATGCACATCAGGGCCACCAACCCCTTCCTCAAAATCCTCTTCGCCGGCGAGACCCTCCATCCGGCGGTGGACCCCGCTTCGGTGATCTGGAGCCTGGTCCTCGTGGCGGCCGTCGCAGTCGCGGCCCACCTCTACCCTGTAGCCATCGCGCTCAAGGTCGAGCCCATCCGCGCGATGCAAGTTGAATAGGCGGCAATACCATGGAGATCTTCAGACTCGCCCTGCGCAACCTCTCGCGCCAGAAGAAACGGACCTTCCTCCTCGGGGGAGCCATCGCCTTCGGCCTCATGATCGTCACCCTGATCAACGGCTTCGCCGGGGCCTTCCTCACCAACATAAGCGAGAACTTCGCGAACCTCGCCGCCGGCCACATCTTCGCCCAGGGTGTCGAGAAATCAGCCTCCGGCAGGGAATACGAACTCATAAGGGACGACTCCCTCCTCCTCGCCGCCGCCAAGGAGGCCGGGATTCCCGCGAAGTATGTCACCAAGGTGTCGAGCTTCGACGGAAACCTGGTCTTCGCCGGGCACACGGCCCGCCTGACGATAGACGGTGTCGACTTCGCCACCGAGACCTTCCTCCCCGAGCGCCTCGTGTTCAAGGAGGGAGGCCTGGCCGGCATGAAGGACAGGCAGGGGATCATCATCTCCGATCCCATAGCGAAGCGCCTCGACGTTCGCCCGGGCGACCGCCTCCTCGTGCAGCTCAAGACCTACTCGGGGCAGAACAACGTCGGAGAGTTCGCGGTGGCCGGCATCACCCCCGATCCCGGGATCTTCGGCTCGATGGCGGGCTACGCGAACAAGGCCTACGTGAACGAGCTGCTCAACATCGGAAGCGGCGAGTACCAGACCCTGGGCTTCTACCTCCCCTCCCTCGACGGGATGGACGGCTATGGCGACGCCTTCTACAAGGCCGTCAAGGCCAGGGCCGCGGTCTTCGACCGCGACGCGGCCAAGAAGGAGACGAACCCCATACGCGCCTTCATGAACCAGGGCAAGAACGAGACCTGGGCGGGCGTGAAGTACCGGGTCTATACCCTCAATGACCTCCTGGCCCAGGTGAAGCAGATCGCCGAGGTCCTCAAGACCTCGAGCCTGGTGATCCTCCTCGTGCTCTTCGGGATAATCATGGTCGGCATCACGAACACCTTCCGAATCATCATGTATGAGCGCATCCGGGAGATAGGCACGATGCGCTCGATCGGCATGCAGAGGGCCGAGGTGAGGAACCTCTTCCTTTCGGAGGCGATGATCCTCGCCCTCGGCGGCGCCCTCGCGGGCCTTGCGGTCGCGGGTGCCGTGATGGCCGGCCTCT
Source organism: Spirochaetaceae bacterium (assembly GCA_025356015.1). Classification (GTDB taxonomy): domain Bacteria; phylum Spirochaetota; class Spirochaetia; order Treponematales; family Rectinemataceae; genus JANXYO01. The sequence continues at coordinate 14,728 of JANXYO010000089.1, read as the reverse complement.
CGATGGTCAATTTCGGCCTCTCGAGCCCCCTGTTCATAATACTCAAGAATGGCCACATGACCTTCCGCCTCGACGCCCTCACGACGGCCTTCGACGTCCTGGTGGTGGCTGCCCTGACCCTGGTCTCGGCCATGCTCCCCGCGAGAAAGGCCGCCAGGCTCGACCCGGCGGTCGCCCTGCGGACCGTGAAATAAGGAGAACATCGATGAAACGCATCAGCTTGACCATAGCCCTCGCGCTGTCGGCGCTCGCCCTCGCGGCGGCTGACGCGAAACCCGATTTCGCGGCCATCTTGAGGCAGATCGACGACAACGCCGACTTCGGCAAGCAGGACTACACGGCCGTCTACAGCATCGTGACCGAGAAGCCGGGAGAGAACCCCAGCGCGATCCAGCTCAAAGTCTTCCGCCGCGACGAGCACAACCAGTTCGTCTTCCTCATCCAGAAGCCCGACAGGCAGAAGGGCCAGGGTTACCTCAAGATCGACGAGAACGTCTGGTTCTACGATCCGGAGAGCGGCAACTACTCGCACTCGACCATCAAGGAGAACATCCAGGACAGCGAGGCTAAGAACTCCGACTTCAAGAAGTACACCTATTCCCAGGACTTCACGATCGAGAATACCGAGTCAGGCAGGCTGGGCGCCTTCGAGACCTGGATCCTCACCTTGAGGGCAAAGACGAACGAGGTCTCCTACTCGAAGATCAGGCTCACGGTCAGGCAGGACAAGCCCCTGCCCCTGAAGGAGGAGGACTACTCGGTCTCGGACAGGCTCATGCGCACCACCCTCTTCCTGCCCACCTACATCAACGCCGGGGGCAGGCTCATACCGGCCAAGATCAAGATGATCGACGAGATCAACAAGGGGACCCAGAGCGCCCTGAGCATCCTCGACGTGACCGTGGCCAAGCTCCCCGACACGGTCTTCATGAAGAACTTCCTCGAGAGGGCCCAGTGATGGGCCGCGCGAACGCGATGCGCAGGGCGCTGGCTGCCATGGCCTATGGCGCGGCCCTTGCCCTCCTCTCGGCCCAGCAGGGCCAGCCGGCCCAGGTCCCTTCGGGCTCAACCCAGGCCCTCCCGGCAGCCGCGCCGGCGAGCACAGCGCCCGCGCCGCCGGCATCCTCCGACGATGCCCTGTTCGGCTCTGAGACCGTCCAGGCCGCCTCGAACGACATGGCCGCGCCCCAGGACGAATTCCTCAAGTACGACCAGGTCAGGGTGGGGGGCTCCATCAAGGGAAGCTTCGGCTGGAACCCGACCTGGAGCCAGGCATGGGAGGGCCCCGGCCTCCTCTCGAAGCCCTCGAGCATGGACATCACGCCCGACCTCGAGGCGAGGCTCACGATCGCGGCCAAGCCCCTGTCAGACCTGGCCGTCAATTCCGAGTTCAGGACCTCCTGGCCCTTCGGCTCGGTCAGGAAGGACTCGGGCGGAGACAGCTACACGGTCCCCAACATCACGCTCTGGTCCTTCTATTCCAAGTTCAACTGGCAGGAGAAGGCCTACTTCAGCTTTGGAAAGCAGGCCCTCTCATGGGGCGTCAGCCGAGGGGCCTTCCAGCCAGCAGACGACATATTCGCAGCGAGCAGGGCCATAGACCTCACCGACACGGGGGCCGAACGCGAGGGCCCGGTCTCCCTCAAGATGACCATTCCCATCGGCATCACCAACAACTTCTACCTATTCGGCGCCATCCCCTCGGACGCAGGCGGGAGCTCGAGCATACGACCCTCGCAGGCCCGCCTCGCCACCAAGGCCGAGTTCGGCTTCGGCAACACCGAGCTCGCCGCCGCTGCCTACTATTCCCAGGCCGACCATGCCCGCCTCCTGGTGATGGGCACCACGGGGACGGGGGACTTCAACTTCTCCTTCGAGGCAGTCCTCAAGGCCGGGACGGAGAGGGTCTTCCTGGAGGAGCAGGGTCCCATGGTGGTGGCGGGAGCCGACCGCTCGGACCGGCTCTTCTTCACGGGCTCAGGCGGGCTCACCTATTCCAACGCCGACAGCCACCTGGTCATGCTCGCCCAGTACCTCTACAACGGCGAAGGGCAGAAGGACGTGACGGCCCTCGAGGCCCTGCTCTCCGGCAGGGATCCCGCCGCTGCCCAGATCAGGAGCGGGACCCACTACGCATTCCTCTCCCTTTCGAGGGGGGAGTTCCTCCAGAAGGACCTGACGGCCACGGTCTACGCGATCGCCAACTTGAGCGACGGCTCGGGTCTGGTCGCGCCGAGCATAGCCTGGCAGCTCTTCAGCTACATGAGCGCCTCGATAGGGGCGACCTTCAGCTTCGGTCCCGCTGGTTCGGAGTATGTGCTCTTCGGGCCAGGCCTCAACTCCCCGATGTCGGGGGATGCGAGCCTCCTTCCCCAGGCCCTCGCCGCCTCGAGGAGCGCGGTTTCGCTCAACTTCCTCCTGACCATGACGACACAAGGCTTCTAGGCTTCTAGGCCCCCGGGCCCCGGGGCGGTCCCCTCCTGGGGCCGCCCCTTCGCGGACCCGCCCCCCTAGGATGCCCGACCCGGCCGCGCTTCGCCCGGGCCAGGCTTGCGGGCGTGGAAATAGGTCGAGACGACGGCTGCGAGCAGGGGCAGGACGCCCACGATGATGAAGGCCAGGTCGGCGGGCAGACGCAGGTACTCGAGGGCGCTGACCACGGGCCTGTCCATGAAGGCGGCCGAGCGCGCGTGCCAGTAGCCGTTGCGCAGCACGTCGCTGAGCTGGAGGACGCCCACGGGGAAGATGCTTAAGACCACCATGCCGCCCAGGCCGATGTTCATGCCCCAATAGGAGAGCCTCACCCACTTCTCGATCCGCTTCCAGTGGGCCTCGTCCGAGACCTGCCTGAGCGCGAAGACGACGAAGGCCATGGCCAGCATTCCAAAGACCCCCATGAAGGCGGCGTGTCCGTGGTTGGGAGTGAGGGTCGTGCCCACCTCGTAGTAGCTGACGATCGGCGTGTTGATCAGGAAGCCGAAGACGCCGGCGCCGACGAAATTCCAGACCCCCACCGAGATGAGGAAGTAGAAGGTCCAGCGGTGGGGCAGGTAATCCTTCCCTCCGGCCAGACCCTGGACCCCGCGGGTCAGCCTCATGAAGGCCGAGGCATCGAGGGTGAGGAGTATGAGGGGGACCACCTCCATGGCCGAGAAGACCGAGCTCAAGGCCATGGAGAAGGTGGTCTGGCCGATCCAGTACCAGTGGTGGCCCGTGCCGATCACCCCTGCCCCGAGGAAGAGGAGGGCATCGAGGTAGATGACCCGCTTGGCGGTCTTCGCCGTGACCATGCCCAGGTCGTAGAACATCACGGCGACCATGGTCGTGGCGAAGAGCTCCGCCTCCCATTCCGCGGTAGAGGAGGAGCACCCAGAGCAGGAGGCCGGCAGCCAGGGCGAACTGCCAGGCCCGGCCGATCTCGCGGTATCCCCAGCCCTGGGAGCCGAACCAGAACCATAGCTTCCCAAGGAGCTGGCGCAGGCCCAGGAGCTCGCCAAGGAGGCTCCCCGCCACCACCGCGAAGAGGGCGGCGAAGAGGATGTGGCTCAAAGCCACCTGGCCCTTGGGGTCCCTCTTGCCTATGAGGGCGGCGATGAAGAGACCCCCGCCGATATAGGCCGTCGCTATCCAGAACACTGCGGTCTGGAGGTGCCAGGTGCGCAGGAGGTTGGAGGGGAGGATGGACGCGAGATCGAAACCATAGAAGCTCGTGGGGTCGGCCCTGAAGTGGGCGACGGCCCCGCCGAGGAGGGTCTGGGCGAGCATGAGGAGGAGGACGACGACAAAATACTTGAGCGTCGCCCTCTGCGCGGAGCTCACTCCGACCGGCATCCTGAAGGCGACGGGATGCTCGGTGTCGCCCCTCCAGCCCAGGTAGTCGAAGCGGCCGAAGGCGAAGAGGACGGCGCCGATCCCCGCGAGGAGGGCGATGAGGCTTATGGCGCTCCAGATCAGGGAATCCCTGGACGGGAAGTTCCCGGCCTGGGGATCGTAGGGGAAGTTGTTGGTGTAGGAGTATTCGCGTCCCGGCACATGGGCCGCAGAGGCCCAGGCTGTCCAGGCGAAGAAGGCGACCAGCTGGCGAAGCTCGGCAGGATCGGAGACCGCGGCCACAGGCAGCCCGCGCGAGCTGCTTGAGCTCGAGAAGTAGTCCTTCCATATGCCGAGCTGGCGCTGGAAGGAGGCGGCTTCGGGAGCTGTGTAGCGGAGCGCCCTGGTGCCGGCCTCGTAGCGGTTCTCCGCGAGGATCGAGGCGACCCTGCCGCCCCGTCCCCCGGCCATCCCGGCTGCGGCCTGGGAGGCCGCGACGTCCTCGGACAGGTTGTGCAGATAGCTGGCTGAGAAATCGGGACCGAGGTAGGCTCCGTGGCCCCAGACCGTGCCGTTGTCCATGAGGCCGTGGCGGAGGAAAACCTCCTGGCCCGAGGAGATGTCCTCACCCGTGAACAGGACCGTCCCGTCTGACCCCAGGACGCGTTCCGGTATGGGAGATCCGTAGCGGTAGGCCCCGGCGGAGACCCAGATCAGGACTGCGAAGCCGGCGAGAAAGACCAGAAGCACTCCGTAGCGCCACCAGGGCGAGATGTCCGACGCCGATTCCCCGGCGTGGGCAGCCGTCGATCCGTTCATGACGACCTCCTTGATTTCCCGGCTGGAGGGCCTCGCCCCTTTGTGGCCTTCGTCCCGGTGACGGGTCTTTTGTTAATATTATATAGTTACTCCGGCGTCTGGCAAGACGCCAGAGTGCCCTCTTCCCTCTCAGGCCAGGGCATCGGTTGATTTCAGGGCCGCCGGTCGCGTATAGTGGGGCCATGAAAGCGCACGCGATCAACGACAGGATCTACGCAATCCACGCCGACGTAAGGACAGAGGACCTCTTCGAGGGCATTTGGCCCATCCCGGACGGGGTCTCCCTCAACTCCTACCTCCTCAAGGGCGAGAAGATCGCCCTCGTCGACCTCGTACGCGACTGGGGCGGGGCCCCGGCGGCCCTCGAGACCGGCCTCTCCCAGGCCGGGGTCAAGTTAGCCGATGTCGACTACCTCGTCCTGAACCACCTCGAGCCCGACCACACGGGCTGGCTGGCCGAGTACCGCCGCCTCAACCCCAAGGTCCAGATCCTCGCGACGGCCAAGGGCTGCGAGCTCCTGCGGAGCTTCTACAAGGTGACCGAGGGCGTCAGGGTGGTGAAAAGCGGCGACGAGCTCGATCTCGGGGCCGGACTCAAGCTGGTGTTCATCGAGACCCCCAACGTGCACTGGCCCGAGACCATGATGAGCTACGAGCCCTCCTCGGGAACCCTATTCTCATGCGACGCCTTCGGGAGCTTCGGCATGCTCGGCGACAGGGTCTTCGACGACCAGTTCAACGCAGGCGAGCACGAGCGCTTCGAAGAAGAGAGCCTGCGCTACTACTCGAACATCGTCTCGAGCTTCGGGCTCTTCGTGAAGCGGGCCGTCGAGAAGCTCGCCGGCCTCGAGCTCAGGGCCGTCGCCCCCTCGCACGGCATGATCTGGAGGGCCGGGCCCCGGGCCATCGTCGACCGCTACACCAAGTACGCGAGCTACCTCGACGGGAAGCGCGAGAAGGAAGTCTGCGTCGTCTGGGGATCGATGTACGGCAACACCGAGAGGGGCCTCAAGGCCGTGCTCCAGGGCCTCGAGGACGAGGGCGTGCCTTATTCCATGCACCGCGTGCCCAACGAGGACGCGTCCTACATCCTGGCCGACGCCTACAAGAGCGAGGGCATCCTCATCGCGATGCCTACCTACGAGTACAAGATGTTCCCGCCCATGGCCTATGTCCTCGACCTCTTCGACCGCAAGCACGTCTGGGGGAGGACGGCCCTCCGGATCGGTTCCTGGGGCTGGGTCGGCGGGGCCCGCAAGGAGTACGAGGAAGCCATAGCCCCCTTGAAGTGGAACAACCTCGAATCGGTCGAGTGGCCCGGCATCCCCGACGAGGCTGCCCTCGAGGTCCTGCGCGCGCGCGGCCGTGAGCTCGGGCGCAGGGTGAAGGAAGCCTAGCCAGCCTGGCGCCCCCCAAAAGTCGCCCGGGAAATGAGAGAGGGCCGCCCCCGGATTCGCGTCCGGTGGGCGGCCCTCGCAATTCCTGCCGCTAGGGGATCTAGCCTTTCTTGCCGAAGCGCTCGGACAGGAAGATCAGGAACCAGAACATGAAAAGGGTGGCGAACACGCCGATGAGGCCGCCCGCTGTCACCGCCAGGGCCTGGACGGTGGTGCTTGAGTTCTGAAGGCTAACAATAAGTGCGTCCATTTTCCCCTCCCTTACAGCACGAACAGGGGCACGAGTGCCAGGACCATGCCGCCGGCCACTATCGAGCCGAGCTGGCCCGAGACATTCGAGCCGATCGCGTGCATGAGGATGATGTTGCCGCGCTCCTCCTCGTTGGCCAGCTTCTGTATCACCCGCGCCGACATCGGGAAGGCCGAGATCCCGCAGGCTCCGATCATGGGGTTGATCCTCTTCGACTTCGGGAGGAAGAGGTTGACCAGCTTCGCGAAGAGCACGCCGCCTGCCGTGTCGAAGACGAAGGCCACGAGGCCCATGCCGAGGATCATGAGGGTCTTCCAGTCGAGGAAATTGGTGGCGACCATGCTCGAGCCGATGGTCAGGCCGAGCAGGAGGGTCACCAGGTTCGCGAGCTCGTTCTGGGCGGCCTGGGACAGGCGCTCGAGGACACCGGACTCGCGGATGAGGTTCCCGAACATGAGGGAACCGATGAGGGGCACAGAGATCGGGGCGACAAAGCCCGAGACCATCGTGACGATGATCGGGAAGGCGACCTTGAGCCAACGGGGAACGTTGGACTCGTGGTAGGTCACGTGGATCATCCGCTCCTTGCGTGTCGTCAGGAGCTTGATGACCGGCGGCTGGATCATCGGCACCATGGACATGTAGGAATAGGCGGCCACAGATATGGCGGCGAGGTAGTGCGGGGCGAAGATGTTCGCTACGAAGATGCTCGTCGGACCGTCGGCCGCCCCGATGATGCCGATGCTCGCCGCCTCTTTGAGGGAAAAGCCCAGGAGGGTCGCGACGACCATGGTGGCGAAGATGCCAAACTGGGCGGCGGCCCCGTAGAAGATCATGAGGGGATTCTTGAAGAGGGGCCCGAAATCGATCATCGCGCCCACGGCGACGAAGATGAGCAGGGGGAAGAGCTCGGTCTTGATGCCCATCGTGTAGAGGATGCTGAGGAAGCCGGTCTCGTAGCCGGGCACCGTGGGTATGCCGGCGATCGAAAGGGGCATGTTGACAAGGATCGCCCCGAAGCCGATCGGCAACAGGAGCATTGGCTCGTATTCCTTCGAGATGGCCAGCCAGATGAGGGCGATGCCAACGAGGTACATGATGAGCATCTGCCATGTGATCGATGTGAAACCGATGAATACAGCCTGCATGGATGTGCGCTCCGATATGAGAATTTCGAGGATTCTAGACTCGGAAGCGTGGGATACACAAGCGGCGGGCGCGTTGTAGGACAAAGGCCTACAGGAGAAGTCAGTCGGGGCGGGCGGCCAGCCTGATGACGCGCAACTTGAGGTCGCGTCTCGAGGCTATGAGATCGGCCCAGGCGCTTTCCTTGCCCGCGGAGAAGAAGGCCATCCTGAGCTTGCCGCCGTCGTCGAAGCAAGGGGCGGCTATGGCCCTGAAGGCCTCGCCGGTCAGGAGGTACACCGAGTTCGGGGCCAGGAGGGCATCGAGGTAGATGGCTCCCCTGAGGGCATAGGCGGGGATGCCTACCCCGGGCGCGTAGGCAGGGAAGGCCGCGTAGACGGCCTTGCCCGCGAGCTCGCCCCTGTCATCGGCGTAGCCCGCTGGCGGCTGGGCGGCTGGCGGGAGCTCGAGGGGCTTCTCCCCCTCGGCCTGGAGCTGGGCGATGAGGAGGTCAAGGGAGGCGGCCTTGTCGAGAACCGAGGCGAGGTGGCCAGGGCGTGAAGGCAGGGTACCAGACCTGAGATCCGAGGCGAAGTCGGCCGCGGGGCTCCTGGCGCCGAGCCTGAACACGCTCTCCCAGTCGAAGGACCGCCTCGTGGCGTCGACGATATCGGAGAAGGGGTGGGTAAGGACTATGTAGAGCATGCCTGGCACCGTGAGGCCCTTCTTGACGACAGCACCGTAGACCACGATGTCGAGCCTGGTGCCGCCCCCGCCCGGATAGAGGCGGGCGTAGGTCGTGGGATCGTCCTGGAGGAGGATGCGGGCCTGGAGGAGGAAGCCATTGTCGTTGCTTCTCTGGATGATGCACGAGCCCTGGGCCGACTCGGAGTAGGCTCCATCGCCGCCGTTCAGGAATTCGACGACGAAATCGCCAGACCGCTTGATGGTCCGCACCAGGACCTTTCCAGCCGAGGAAGGGACGACCTTCTCGCCAAAGGCCACAGCCTGCTCGCGCGGCGCCCCGATGACGCTGGAAAAAAGGCGCCCACGCGCGTCGGAATTGTCGGGGAAGCCGCTGGAGATGAAATGCTCGAAGGATGGAAGGGATTCGGCTCCCGCCGCGAGCGCGACGAATGCGAGGGCGATAAGAAGGCTGACGCCGCATTTTCGCACTTTTCCAGCTCCCGGCAGCCGCCCTCGAGGGGCGTTTCGCCGCGCGCATACTAGCACGGGAGGCCCGGAACGGCCAAGCATGGGGCAGCTGTCTTATTCCTTACGGGCCGCCCGTGCTAGTCTCGGGGCCTCATGTCCACAAAACGACGGATTGCCGTCGGCCTCTCCGGGGGGGTCGATTCGGCCGTGGCCGCGGCCCTGCTGGCCCGGGAAGGCCACGAGGTCATCGGCCTGACCATGAAGATCTGGTCGGGCAGCCTGAAGATCAAGGAAACGGCCAAGCAGGCCTGCTACGGCCCTGGCGAGGAGGAGGACATCGCGGCCTGCGAGTCCCTATGCTCCAGTCTCGGCATCGAGTACCGCGTCATCGACCTCTCTTGCGAGTACGAGGAGAGGGTGCTCGAGTATTTCCGCGGAGAATACCTGCGCGGCAGGACCCCGAACCCCTGCGTGGTCTGCAACCACGAGCTCAAGTTCGGTTTCCTCCTCGAGAGGGCCAGGGCCCTCGGCCTCGACTTCGAGCTCTTCGCGACCGGCCACTACGCCCGGATCATCGAGCGCGGGGGCACGCACTATCTGCGCAGCGCCGCCCAGGAGGCCAAGGACCAGAGCTATTTCCTCTACCGCCTCCCCTCTGAGCTCCTCGCCACCGTGCGTTTCCCCCTGGGAGAGCTGTCCAAGGCCGAGGTCCGCCAGGTCGCCCGGGATCTTGGCCTTGAAGCAGCCGAGAAGCCCGAAAGCCAGGACTTCATCGCCGGCGGCGACTACTCCCCCATCTTCGACAAGGCCCCGCCCGAGGGCGGCGACATCGTCGACCAGACGGGAAGGGTCCTTGGCCGACACCGGGGACTGCCCTACTACACGATAGGCCAGCGCAGGGGCATCGGAGTGAGCCTCGGCACCGAGGCCCTCTACGTGCTCCGGCTCGAGAGCGAGACCAACCGGGTCGTGGTCGGCCCAGGGGCGGGGCTTTTCGCCGAGGGCGTAAGCGTCGGAGAGCTCCGCCTCCAGGCGCCTTCCCTCGCCTCCGGCCCTTTCCGCGCCCTGGCCCGGATAAGGCAGAACCATGGGCCGGTCCCGGCCCTTGTCACGAGCACGCCCTCGGGCCAGGCCCAGATCGTCTTCGACCTCCCCCAGCGAGCGGTAGCCCCCGGCCAGTCCCTGGTCCTCTACGACGACCAGGGAGTCGTGCTCGGCGGAGGAGTCATCGACACAGCCCTCGCTTGACCTCATCCCTCGGCGGGTCTATCATGGAATTGCGATCCGAAGTATGCAGGCGCGCCAATGGGGGTGCACCGGCTTCGACCCGAGCGGTCCGGATCGCGGGCTGCAGGTGGAGACGCCGACCTCCTGATTCGGCAAAACTCTAATTGCCAACAACAACGGCAATTTCGCTCTCGCCGCGTAAGCGCCGATAGCGACGAGTTCGCGGCCGCGCCGCCTTGAGCGGCAGCTGAACTCGCAACAAACCAGGGCTTGCTTGGCGCCGGGTCTGGATAGCGCCAGGGACTAAACCCAGGATACGGTAAGGAAGGCGCGCCGCCCCGCTGCCCCTTCCCCGACAACCCGAAAGGACGGATAAACCTGTAGATGTTCGCGGTACGCGCCCGGGGACGGGGGTTCGACTCCCCCCACCTCCAATCTAAACGGCTGATTCTGAAAGGAATTAGCCGTTTTTGTTTGCCCATTTCGACCATTTGTTGCATAATTGACAGCAACTGGAGGTCGAGGAGAGTGCCCAGCGTCAGGCGAGCTACACCCTATACCAGCGCCCGCGAACCAAGGGGAAGCCGGTATGGTACTTCCAGACCCACGACGAGCACGGCAAGCGCCTGCCCGGAAGCAGCACAGGCGAAGCCTCCAAGGCCGAAGCTCGACGCTAATGGGCAACGGAACGCCATTGGTATGAATGGCCACGTGACAAGGAAGAGCCCCTCTGCCTCTATGCCCGAGGCCGCCTCGCGCGGAGTTCCAAGGACAAGCCCGCCGTGGGGCGCGGGCACATTGATCGCTGCTTTGCCCACCTCCGCGACCACATCCTTCCCACCTTCGGCAGCAAGCGACTCGACGAGGTCACTCCCGCACAACTAGAAGAATGGCTCTTCAAGCTTGCCAACCGCTTCGCCCAGAAGACCGTCATCAACATCGGCTCGGACTTCCGCACCATCACGTCGGAGGCTTTCCGACTCGAGCTGATTTCGGATGATCCCTGGAAGCGCGTTCCAACCTTCGCTGGAGACTCCAAGCCTCGGAGCGTGCTCACCACCGCCAAGGCGCTCAAGCTAATGAACCCCGCGACCGTCGAGGAAATCTGGAACGGCAACCGCACCAACTATCTCATGAGCCTCAGCGCCATGATCACCGCGTGCCGCCAGGAGAGCTTCTTGCCCTCCGCAAGGAGAACCTCCACCCTGATCACCTCGATGTCGAAGCCTCCTGGACCATACGCTACCATGAGCGTGGGCCGACCAAGACGAAGACCAAGGCCCCCGTGCCCATCCCGAAGTACCTCTATGACGCGCTCAATGACTTCGCGCAGTGGGAGGGCTACATCTTCAGCTTCTCCCTCGGCAAGAGACCTGCCACCGGCGCCCGCGTCACCGATGCCTTCTATGCCGCCCTCGCGAAGATAGGCATCGACGAGGAGGAACGCGCACGCCGGAACCTTGTGTTCCATAGCTGGCGACGGTTCGCCAATACCTATCTCCGCAGTCGAGGCCTCCCCGATGCCAAGGTGCGTCAGCTCACCCGGCACGAATCCGAGTCCATGACCGAGCATTATACAAGCTGGGATGCCAACGACTTCAGCGACGTTGCGAAGGAGCAGGCCTTCCTGGCGAAGGCGCTGACCGATGAGAAGACCCGGGCTACACTGGTGGAGCGGCCAAGTCCCGAGGAAGAAGAAGATAAGACCGACGACGGCCTCGAGCTGTCGCCGACTAAAGCCACAGAGAAGGCAATGCCATGAATGAGGATTTCTTTGGTCCGTCACCTGAACGGAAGGAGCTCACAGAGGAACAAGCGCGTGCGGCCATGGACAAGATTCGTTTGGCCCTCCGCCAGGGAATGGGCAGGCAGCTTCCGAGTGTGCCGAGTCTCGTCAAGAAGGCCAGGCATGCCGCCAAGAACGCCGCTTCTCCGCGGATCAAGATCGGCTACCTTTCGCATGCCATCAAGCGCCTCAAGTTTCATCGCGACAAGGTGCAGGCCCTCTATATGTCGAACGTGACCACGAGTACCGACATCGATGATCTGGAATACCTGAGCGCCTACATGGCTGCGGCGAATGAGGCCATTCGTAGCCTGGCGCTGCTAGTGGAGCGTATCCAACTCGAGCTCGAGGCGCGGGAAGACAGCAAGACTATTGCCATATCGCCTGCGGCACCCAAGGGCAAGAGCTCTCCTTATGGACCTACTGCCAAGACCAAGCCGAGTTCATCCGAATCCGTCAAGGCAACTGCAGATTCCAAGGATGATGAGTATCTCACCAAGCAGGAGGCTGCTGACTATCTGCGATTCAGCCTTCGTACCTTGGGCTACAAGATGGAGGAACCGGGCTTCCCCATTCACTGGCACAACGGGAGGGATCCTCGCTTCAAGAAGAGCGAGCTGGATGCCTGGTCTGCCAAGCAGACCAAGCCTGGTTCACATAGTTAGGAGTATCTAGAACCCAAGTCTCTGCACGTAAGGACTCTTTCTGACTATTGGTTTAATAATTCCCGAACTCAGGAGAGTCCGCATGAAGTACGATCTCATCTCTGTCAGATCAAGCCGAACGCCCTACAAGGTCTCTTCCCCAGCCGATATCTTCAAGGTCCTCAAGCGCTATTCAAACGCCAAAGCCGAGCGATTCCTTGTCATCTCCTTGGATGGAGCCCACAACGTCATCCGCGTCAGGATCGTCACCGTCGGACTCGTCAACCGCTGTCTCGTCCATCCAAGGGAAGTGTACATTGGAGCGATCAAGGATAACGCAACAGCTATTGTGGTTTCGCATAACCACCCCTCGGGGTGCAATGCCGCAAGCCCCGAGGACATGGAGTTGACGACCCGCCTTCGTGACGCTGGCGCCTTGGTCGGTATCCCCTTGTTGGACCATCTTATCATCTCCAAGTCTGGGTATCTTTCCTTCGTGGAACAGGGACTCCTCGCGCCAGCGCAGACCGATTGATAGTGGCATAGCGATGGCCTGGGTTATCAGCGCAATCGCGTTCTCCAATTCCGCGATCCCCTGCATCAATGGCCGAACCTTTCTGATCCGCAACGCAATACCACTCTAGTGTTTCAGAATTTTCAAATTTTACGCCGAGGCTGTCTTCAGAACGACTGAGACCGACGCCGGCTCCAGAGTACTGAGACTTCAGCCGTTCCAACCGGTACATATATCTATATACCAGATATCCCCCGATAGCTCTTCACCCTAGCTCATTCATTTCCCTAGTCCCCCACCCGCCATCCCTATACCCTCTCCCCCAAGGCCGCCTCTGGCTCCCTCAGCCCAGCGTGATTCAATCGCTCCAGACAACGCCCGCCCTGATCCCGCCAGCCTAACGCTCCTTCCCGTCTAAGCCTTCATGCACGCCAGCTGGCCCGGCCTTAGCCACTGTCGCGTTACATCAGGTGCCTGCCTTTTCTGCGCTCGCGCCATCGATTACTACCCACGGCTGCACGTCGGTGGCCCTGGCCGCTACACTTTGAATACAGCCATTTCACATCTCTGATTCTCGTCAGGCCAGCGTAATCTCGGCCGCATCCCCAACTTCGTCCCGGAGGCCACCATGTCCTCTACCGCCACAGTCCTCGACTCCGTCCTGACCTCGGATCGTCCTATCCCCCCCTCTCTGCCCCTCGATCCTATCGAGCCCCAGGACCGGCTCACGCCAGCCGCTGCCCTCCCAACACTCTCGAATGTCCTCTTTCCTGACTTCTCCCTTTCTCCATCCGACCCTACCGTCAATCCCTCTGAGGATGCGGAGGCCCTGGCCGCCGCGCCGTTCACCATCACCGACATCTCTTCAGCCTCATGGGCAGCCGCCAAGGTCCTCGAATGCCATGCTCGCATCGCGCAACGCGCCGAGCTAGCACAGGCCTATATCGAGAAGATCAACTCGTGGCTTACCTCTTCATGCAAGACAGATGAGTCCTCGTCCAACCACTTATCCATGCTCCTCAAACCCTACATCGAATCAGAACTCGCTCGCGGCCATTCCCGCTCTCGCTCACTTCCCCTGCTCACGGCAACGGCATCCCTCCGCAAGGGCCAGGATCGCGTCGAGATCCTTGATGAAGCGGCGGCCATGGCCTACTGCGAAGGCGAATATCCTGACGCAGTCGTCATCAAGAAGGAGCTCTCCCGCTCCGCCCTCCGCCGCTTGATCCTGACCGAAGGCACCCCTATCCCAGGAGTCGAAGCCTCTATCGGTCTCGACACACTCCACATCAAACCCCGCGCTTGAAGGACCCGCCATGAAAGCGCTCAACAGCATCCTCCTCGAGTCTGTCGTACTAGGCCCTGTTGTTCTCTCCGATCCTCCCTCTACGGACTCCGACGCCCTCCCGCGTTGCTCCTTCTCCGTTGGCACCGATCCTTCAAGGCCCATCCCCGTCGCCGCCTACGGCCAGACCGCCGTCAGCTGCGAGCAGCTCCTCTCTCCGGGTTCCAAGGTGCGCATAGTTGGAAGGATTGCTCATGACATCGAAGGCTCGGAAGCCACCGGCTCTTTCCGCCTGCATGTGGTCGCTGACTACCTGGAGCTCGTCACCACCCGACGCTCGGAGGTCGCCTAGTGTCTGCTTTCGATTCCCTCGATCCCTTCGCAGGCTTTGAGGTCATCTCAACCTACAGTCGCGCCGAGGCCATTGCCGACGGCGTCCTCGTTGACATCACACCGCTCGCCAAGGAAGCGGGGTTCTCCGTCCCTACGGTCGTGACCGAGGCCGTATATCACAACTATCTCGACCCTTCCCCCGACCTCGTCGCCGTCGGGCAGTCCCGCGAGGGACGCATCTGGGACCTTCTCTCGGTCCTCCGGTTCGCCGTTGCTGGACCCGCGTACCAGCACTTCTACCTCATCTCGTCCGTTGCTCTCGATGGCGCTGGCAACACGGTGCTCACGCTCGCGAGCAACACGCGCCAGCAGTACGAGGTCGG
>JANXYO010000081.1 GCA_025356015.1 Spirochaetaceae bacterium | reverse complement strand
GGTGTTTCCCGCGGCATCCCTGAACCTCGCCATGACCGTCTTGTTTCCCTCGCCCGGCAGGGTCACCGTTGTCGACCCGCTCGTGAACCCCACATAGGAGCCCCAGCTGATCCCTCCGTCCAAGGAGAAGGAGGCATCGATACCCAGGGCCACGCTGCTGTCGCTCACAGTCGCCCACACGGGGACGGACGCCGCCGTGCAATAGATGGCTCCTGTGGCAAGGTTGAAGCCCGAGACCAGGGGTGTAGTCCTGTCGACAACTATGGTGATGGGTGGTTTGGACGCACTCGTGTTCCCGATCGAATCCTGGGCCGTCACCGATATCGTCTTGGATCCTTCCCCCATGGTCTTCATGGTGTAGATGTAGTTGCGTTGGTAGGTCGTCGGGGTCGTGATGCTCGTCACGCCGTCGGATTCGGTGATATTGAGGATCGAGACGCTGTCGTTGTCGTTCGCGTCGACATCGATGTTTATCGAGGTCCCGTTCGTCGAGCCGCCGGCCCCAAGGGGGGCCTGGCCCAAGTCCTTGTAGATCGAGAAGCTGTTGACCGTTGGCGCCGTGGAATCTAGTCCGATGCCGGCCTGGAACTTGAGGGCGCTGTAGTCATCCTTCATCGAAATGCCGCTCGCGTCGGTGACATTCTTCGAGACGATGACCGAGTACTTGTAATTGGCTTTCAGGGTCTTCCCGCTCTGGTAGCCGATGCTGAATTCGGTGTTCCCGGTCTTGGCGACTGGTTCGGTGAAGGTAGCCACGACCGGAGTGAAAGACGTATCGGTCTGGCTCTTCTCACGGATGGAAACGTTGGCCAGGGTGATTGTAGCCGGATCCATGGCCTCGTTGAAGGTCAGGACGATCGCCCTGTTCATCAGGACGTCCTGTGCGCTCGGCTGGGGTTCTGTGGTCTCGACGTAGGGCCGCGCATTGAAATTGGCCTGGATGACGATGTTCGAGGCGGCCGCGGTGATGGTGGCCGTGGTCGGCGAGAGCTTTGAGTCGGCGAGGGTCACCGCCCCGCCGCCCTTTACCGTCCAGCCCGTGAAAGCGTATTCGCCAAAGACCGTCGGAGTCGAGATTGTGAAGGGCACGCCGACTTTCTGCGTCGAGGTTCCGGGCGAAGTCGTCCCTCCGGGCACGGCCGGGTCGGGCTGGACGGTCAGGACGACCTGCTCCGCGTTTGCCGTCACCACGTCGCTGTGCACCTGGTCGTTGATATCCTTGCCCGAGAGCATGTTCTGGCAGGCCATCACGAGGATCGCCGCGGAAAAAGAGAAGGCGAGCTTCAATGCCCTGTGCCGTCGTCCAACTTCGTTCGCGCTCATGCCTTCCCCCGCAGTTACTGTTTGGCTCACCGCTTGCTCTCCACGCGGAAGTCAGCGAACTCCGCCTTGTCTATGCACCTCAAGATCACGTAGGCCCCCTCAGCGATGGGCCCGCGGAGCTTGGTACTGAGGCCTTCCTTTCCGTTTACCCTCACACTCACGCCGCCGGCATTGGAATCGAATTCCACCTCGATGCGGTTCAGCTCGAATATGGAAAGCTCGACCGGGCTCTCGGCCACCAGAGACATGCGCACATCTGTCGTGGAGCGGTAGACCTGGATCCTGGTCGTATCCTTGGCGAAATGCACCGGATCGCGGGTGAGCCACACAAGGATGGACTCGCCTGATCCGTAGCCCGAGTGGGTCTTGGATCCCGCCGCGTAGATGTGGAGGCCGAGGCCCACCCAGCCCTTGCCCATCGAACGGGCCGAGAAGCTGTAGCGGAAGCTGCCCTGACCCTGTGCGAGGGGAAGCACCAGCTTCGCGCGGAATTGGTCAGGGTCTGTTTGCCGGGCTGTCGATGGATCAACGGTCCATCTGCCTGAGCCAATGAAGGAGGAGCCGAAGCCCTCTGCGAGGCTCGCATAGCTCTCCGTTGCCGTGGTGAGCACGGGGGGGAGGCTCGTCTCGGCGGGAGGCGCCTGAGCCTCGAGCTGCACGGCCGGTGCTTCGGGCTGCGGAGCCGGAGCTTCGAGCTGCGGAGCCGGGGCTTCGACCTGCGCAGCCGGAGCTTCGACCTGCGCAGCCGGAGCTTTGACCTGCGCAGCCGGTGCTTCGACCTGCGCGGCCGGTGCTTCGAGCTGCGCAGCCGGAGCTTCGACCTGCGCAGCCGGAGCTTTGACCTGCGCGGCCGGGGCTTCGACCTGCGCGGCCGGTCCTTCGAGCTGCGCAGCCGGAGCTTCTACCTGCGCGGCCGGTGCTTCGACCTGCGCAGCCGGAGCTTCTACCTGCGCGGCCGGAGCTTCAAGCTGCGGAGCCGAAGCTTCGACCTGCGCCGCCGGAGCTTCAAGCTGCGGAGCCGAAGCTTCGACCTGCGCGGCCGGGGCCTCGGGCTGAGGCGCGACCGCGACGATAATCGGGTCTTCGCTTTCAGCGGGGGAAGCCACAGGAGGAGGAGCCTGGGGCGAGGGCCCCACGCTTGCTGCCAGGATAGCCTTTTCCGCTTCCTGCTTGGCCGCATTGCTCGCAGCCAGTTTCGCGAGGATGTCGGCGTCCTCGGGCAGGGCCTCGGCGATCTGGGGAGCCGCCTCTGCAGCATCCTTGGCCGGGCTGGGTCTCGCAAGCACCAAGGGCGGAGGAGGGGATACCTGAGCATCGGGACCAGGAAGCTCGCCTATCGCCGGGACCGCCCCCTCGGGTCTCGCCTCCTCCTGGGCCTTGGCCATCGTCTCGCCCTGGAGGGCCGTACCGGGCACAGGCTCGCTTGCCACCACAGAAGGCGGCGCTGGCGGCGCTGGGGCGGCCGGCGCTGGCGAAGCCACGCTTGCCGGCGCCAAAGCCATCGCGGGCCTTTCCCTCGGCACCGCCCAGGCCGTGCCGGCGAAGCGGTCGGAGAGCGACCAGGCCCGGCCCTCGCCTCCATAGATCGAGGCGAGGTATCCATTCCTGCGCGCCAGCTCAGGATCCTTCGCGAGGAGCTCGGCGTAGGCCCTGTCGGATTCGTCGAAGAGCTCAAGCTCGTACTGGCTTCTCGCTATCCCCAGGAGGGCGTTGTGGTCCTCGCTGTCGAGCTTGAGCGCCCATTGGTAATAGCCGACGGCGAGCTTGTAGTCTTTCCGGAGGTAGGCCACGTTTCCCAGATTGGTCCATGCGCTCTGGAAATCCCCCTTGGCCGCGGCGGAGAACTGGGCCCAGGATTCCTTGAGCATTCCGTAGCGTCCGTAGAGTATCCCGAGCTCGTTGGCCATGATCCTTGGGTCGCCCGCGGCGAGCCTGGCCCTGGTCTCCTTGATCCGCGGCTCGATTTCCCTCGCCACGTAGCGGTCGAGGGAAAGATCGAAGCTCTGCATGGTCAGGACCTCGTCGGGCAGGCTGAAGCGCGGATTCACGTCGGGGAAGGCCGCGGGCGGGTAGGACTTCCAGGCCTCCCTGACGGGGTAGAAGGCAGCGGTGCCGAGCCTCACGTTGTCGTACCATTCCTTCGCCCCGACCCGCCAGGCCTTGGTGAAGCCGTCCTTGACCATGGTGATCTCCACGGGAGCCCAGGCCCTTCCGTCGCGGTAGATGAGCATGCCGGGATCGTAGAACTCAGCCTTGGCCTCGGCCTCGGAGATCCCGAGCGAGAAGGCGGCGAAGATGTGTCCCGGAATGGTGATGAAGGCGGCCTCGATCCCAACCGACTCGAGGAGGGCCGAATAGAGTATGGCCAGGTCGGAGCAGTCGCCTCCGCGGTAGAAGAAGGTCTGATGGGGAAAGCTCACGCTGTCGATATAGGTCTTGTCGTCGTGGTGGACCGAATAGTCGTTCGAGGGCACGACCACGTAGTTGAGCCCATAGAGCCGCTCCGCCTCGAAGAGGCCGACGGCATACTGGAGGTTGCGGTTGACGTCGCCCCGCAGCCTGTCACGGACGACGCCGGCCACGAACTTCGAGAACCAAAGCACGGCCGGATTCATCGGCGAGACAAAGGAGGCCGCGCATCGGTCATCGAGCCAGGTGATGGCGTTGCGGTGGTGGAGGCGGAAGTCGATGGGGAGCCGGGTCTGGCGCCTCGAGCCGACATAGACATAGTCGACGATGATCTCGCCCTTCGCATCGGTGCCCTGGGTGAGGGAAAGCAGGGCCTCGGTGAAAAGGGCGCGGACCGGGACTCGGACCGAGCCTCCCTTGGCTATGGCGGGTCGGGGCGAAGGAATGGTACGACAACGTGAGGCTCGGCACCGCTGCCTTCTACCCCGTCAGGGAGGCCTGGAAGTCC
>JANXYO010000068.1 GCA_025356015.1 Spirochaetaceae bacterium | reverse complement strand
CACCACCTTCGCCGAGGAGACCAGGCTGCCCCAGGGCACCGCCTGGCTCAGCTACGCCCGCTGCCACGACGACATCGGCCTCGGCTACGAGGACGCCCAGATCCAGAAGGCGGGCTACACCCCCGCCCTCCACCGCCGCTTCCTCCTCGATTGGTACTCGGGCAGCTTTCCAGGCTCCCCCGCCCGCGGCCGCCTCTTCATGGAAAACCCCGCGACCGGCGACGCCCGCATCTCTGGCAGCTGCGCCTCGCTCTGCGGCCTCGAGGCCGCCTTGGCAAGAGCCGAGGCCTCGGCGGCCGGGTCAGGCGCTGGCGGGTCGGGCGCGGGCGGCATCCATGAGCCCGGAGCGGACCCGGGCGGCGCTCCTGAGGCCCGCCCTGGTCCTTCCGCGGCTGGGGAGCTTGAGCTCGCCCTGCGCAGGATCGAGCTCCTCTATGCCCTCGTCTCCTCCCTTGCCGGAATCCCCATGGTCTTCTCGGGCGACGAGCTCGGCCTCACGAACGACTATTCCTGGGAGTCGGATCCCCGCCTGGCCGAGGACAACCGCTGGATGCACCGCCCCCGCATCGACTGGGAGAAGGTTTCGCGAAGGACGCTTAAGGGCAGCATCGAGGAGAGGATCTTCTCCCACATAAAGCGCTGCCTCGCCACCAGGGCCACGATAGCGGCCTTCGCCCAGGACGCGCCCTTCGAGCTGCTTCCCTCGCCCCAGGAGAACGTCCTCTTCTGCCTCCGCCGCCCCCACGACAGGTCGATGCCCTCGGTACTCGTCGCTGCCAACTTCGCTCCCGAGCCCCAAGCCCTCCCGCGGCTCGCCTTCGGGGCCTTCGCCGGCCCCTCGGCCCGCGACCTCCTGGCTCAGGGCCCCCTGCCCGCCGAGGGCGAAACGGTGAGGATACCCGCCTACCGCATTCTCTGGCTTTCGGCCCGTTAGGCCCTGCCCGCACGGGAGCCTTGGGCGGTATCTTCTCTAGCGTGGCAGAATACACGATCAGCATCGCCCCCGGCATGGCCGAGGTCGACCGAGCCGAATGGGACGCCCTCGCCCAGCCCTATGGCAGCCCCCTCCTCAGCTGGGGCTTCCTGGCCCTCCTCGAGCAGTCGGGTTCCATCTGCCCCAAGACCGGATGGACGGCGGCCCATTTCCTGGTGAGGCGCGAGGGTGCCCTGGTCGCCGCCGCCCCCTTCTACGTGAAGACCCACTCCTGGGGCGAGTTCGTCTTCGACTTCGAGTTCGCCGAGATCGCACAACGCTCCAAGGCCCGCTGGTACCCCAAGCTGGTGGGCATGGTGCCCGCCACCCCGGTGCCGGCCTGGAGGGTCATGACGGCAGCCGGAGAGGACGCAAGCGGGCTCGAGACCCTCGTCCTCGAGGCGGCGGTCTCGGTGTCGCGTGACTCGGGCTTCGGAGGGGTCCACCTGCTCTGGCCCGACACCGACTTCGCCGAGGGCATGCGCCACGCAAGCCGCCCCAAGGACCACTGGATCGAGTGGGCCCACCAGTCCTACCTCTGGACCGACGAGGGCTATGGCGACTTCGAGGGCTACCTCTCCTCCTTCTCGAAGAACATGAGGCGCAATGTCAAACGCGAGAGGACGGCGGTGCGTGAGGCGGGGATCACGACCAGGGTGCTCCGTCCCGAGGATCTGCGATCGATGCCGCACATCCTCCCGGCGATGGCCGAGCTCTACGAGGCCCACTCGAACAAGTTCGGCCCCTGGGCTGCCAAGTTCCTGGAAAGCGAGTTCTTCCTCAGGCTGCCCGAGTTCATGGACTCGGGCTGGGCGATCTCGGCCGCCTTTCCCGAGGGCGAGGAGGGCAAGCCCATCGGCCTGGCCTTCCTCCTCGAGGGCAGGGACAGGCTCTTTGGGCGCTACTACGGGGCTTACCGCGAGGTCGACAGCCTCCATTTCGAGCTCTGCTACTACCTTCCGATCGAATACGCCCTCGGCCGCGGAGTGGGCTCCTTCGACCCGGGCATGGGCAGCTCCCACAAGGCCCGCAGGGGCTTCCGCTCGAGGCTGGCCCCCTCCTTCCACCTGGCCTTCGACCGCCGCATAGCCGGCCTCATGGAGCGCTCCCTCCCCGCCTTCAACGCCGAAGAGGCGATGACGGTGCGGCGCCTCGACTCTGACCTGCCTTTCAAGAAGAGGAGCGAAGCATGAAGAGCATAGCCATCGTCACAGGGGCCTCGAGCGGCCTGGGCCTCGAGTTCGCCCGCCTCATCGCCAGAAGGCCCGGTCTCGACGAGGTCTGGATGGTCGCCCGCAGGACCGATCGCCTCGAGGCAATCGCCGGCGAGATCGCCGCGGAGAACCTCGGTCACGGCGGCGGGGCGAAGCCCGTCCCGATCGAGGCCGACCTCGCGAGGCCCGAGGGGACGGCCCTCCTGCGCGCCCGCCTCGAGGCCGAGCGGCCCGGGCTCGCCCTCCTTGTCCTCAACGCCGGCCTGGGCCACTACGGCCGCTTTGACGACACCACGGCCGCCCAGGCCCTCGGCATGATCGACCTCAACGTGCGCTCGCTCACCGAGACGGCCCGCGATGCCCTGCCCTACCTGGCCGGCCCTCCCGCCCGAGGAAGGGGCCCTCGCCACGGCTTGATCCTCGTCGCTAGCCTCGCGGGCTTCGCCCCCTTTGGGGAACTCGCCGTCTACGCCGCCACCAAGGCCTACGTCCTGTCCCTCGGCCTCGCTATGGGCGCCGAGCTCGCGGACAAGGGCATCGCCGTGACGACCCTCTGCCCCGGGCCCGTGGCATCGGAGTTCTCGGCCGTCGCCTCGGGTGGGGGCATGGGTCCCAGGGCCGGCTCGAAGCCGCCGGGAAGGATCGCCGCCTCATGCCTCGCCGATTTCGACAGGGGCCGGGCTTTGAGCTTCGGCCACCCGAGCTGGAGGCTCGCCACGCTGTTCATGGGCCTGATCCCCCGCCCGGCCTTCGCCCGTCTTTCCCTGCGCTTCTTCGCGCGATAGGCGCGACGCCCGGCGAACAGGCCGGTCCAGGCGATGGGCGGCACCCACGGCCTTGCGCCGGGTGAGGCCTTGCGGATACGATTGCCGCGATGGACATAAGGAACCTTCGCTACTTTCTTGCGGTCGCCGAGGAGATGAACTTCAACCGCGCAGCGAGGCGCCTCAACATCTCCCAGCCCCCCTTAAGCCGCCAGATCAAGCTCCTCGAGGGCGAGCTTGGGGTCTCCCTCCTCGAACGCAAGGGCAAGCGATTCCGGCTGACCAAGGCGGGGGAGTACCTCAGACAGGAGGCCACCCGGGTCGTGGAGACGGTGGAGGCCCTCGAGCGGCGAGTGCGCATCATCGGTGACGGAGAGTCGCGGCGGGTAAAGATCGGCTATGTCGGCTCGATCATGTTCTCGATCCTGCCCGACCTCCTCGCCTACCTGAAGCGCGAGATGCCCGACCTCTCCATCGACATCGAGGAGCTCGGGACCGAGCAGCAGGCCGAGGCGATCCTTTCTGGCAAGATAGACCTGGGCTTTCTTCGTTCCTGGGCGGCACTTGACGGCGTCCAGTTCGAGCCTCTTGGCGAGGAATCGCTCTCGATAATCTACCCGACCAGCCTCCTTGAAGAGAGGGCTGAGCTCGGCCTCTCCTCGTTCTCGGAGCACGCCTTCGTCTCCCTATCGCAGAGCTCCTCTCCCGGCCTGGGCGAGCGGATCAGGGAAGCCTGCAGCCGCGCCGGCTTCAAGCCCTGCGTCGCCTACGAGTGCGGGGACTTCAGCTCGATCCTCAAGCTCGTCGGGGCGGGCCTCGGCTGGTCGATCATCCCCACCTTCGCCTTCCAGAGGATCGCCATGGACGGGGTAAGGCTCATAAATCTCCCAGACAAGGTGATGTTCGGCCTGTCCTACCGCAGCGACGTGATGCCCGACAGAGTCGGCAGGATCATCGAGCTCACCCGGGATTTCATCCAGAAGATCGCCCTCGTCCCGATGAGCGGAATGTTCATCATGCTGCTCGGGTATTGAACAAGGCAGAAATAGTATTGGACTTCGTATCTGGAGCTGCCTAACTTTGTCTGGGACAATGTACCCCCCTCGCCACAATGGAGATACGCCATGACAAAGCCGAGAGCACTGTTCGTAAGCAGCCTTCTGGTCATTTCCCTTCTTTTATCCTGCGCAGGGGCCCCAAAGCCAAGCCCGGCCCCCGAGCCATCGCCCCCTGCCCCTGCCCCACAGGTGAGCCAGCCGGCCCCGGCGGTCAGCGCCCCAGGCCCGGCCGCCCCCGACGAACTGCGCGCCAAGGCCACTGAGCTCAGGAAGCGCGCCTTCGACCTCGGCCTCAAGGACTTCCTGCCTCAGGACTATGCCCAGGCCGAGACTTCCTTCGGCAAGGGCAGCGACAGCTACGGCAAGGACAACGCGGCCTCGGCCGCTGGCTTCACCGAGGCGATCGACCGCTACACGGCGCTCATAGACAAGGGCCTGCCCCTCGCCGCCGAGTCGTGGAGGAAGAAGGCCCAGGCCCTCAAGGACACCGCCGACTCAAAGTCCGCCAAGACGGCATTCCCCGAGCTCTACCCCTCGGCCCAGGCCAGATACATGGACTCCGCAGACAAGGAAGCCGCCAAGGACTTCGACGGAGCCATCGCGGGCTACAAGGACTGCACGGCCCTCTTCGAGATCCTCTACAAGCTCTGCGATGCCGCCTCCCTCAGGGATTCGATCCAGGGCCGCGAACTCGCCAAGTGGGACAGCTCCAACTGGACCCTTGCCCAGAACAAGTACCAGGCATCCCAGGACCTGTTCAGGAAGGACAACCCCGGCTCGCGCAATGCGGTGGACGAGGCCCTCCTGCGCTACAAGCTCGTGGTGTCCACGGCCCTCGGCTACTACGCCGCCGACCGCAAGACGGCCACCGAGGACAACATGGCCAGGGCAAAGAGCATCAAGTCCGAGGTCGCCGTGCAGGCCGACTACGCCGCCGCCCTCGCCCTCTACCAGCAGGGCCTGGACAAGAGCGCGGCCAAGGACGACGAGGCCGCGGGACAGCTCTTCGCCAAGGCGGCGACGGCCTTCGCCGCCGTCTATGACAAGGCCAAGAAGAAGATGGACTTCGCGCATACAGAGCTCGACTCCCTGGACGCCGAGCTCGCGACGGCCGGGGCCGCCCGGTGAAGGCCGAAAGGATACCGAAAATGAAGCGAACACTAACGCTAGCCGCCATCATGGTCATCTTCGCCCTCGGCTTCGCAGGCGCCCAGGCGAGCAGCGACCCCCACTTCCTCAAGGCCAAGGATCTCCGCGCCCAGGCCCAGACCTCCTACGACAAGGGCGACTACGACGGCGCCGCCATCCTCGCCGACCGCGCCAGGGCCGAACTCAAGCTCATCGCCCGCGCCGGCCCCGAGCTTCCCGCCACCTACACAGTCAGGCTCATTCCCGCAGACCGGGACTGTCTGTACAAGATCGCGGGCTACAGCTTCGTGTACAGCGACTCGGACAAGTGGACGGTCCTCTACAAGGCGAACAAGGCCAAGCTCAGCCAGCCGAACAATCCCGACCTCATCCTTCCCGACATCGTGCTCGACATCCCGAGCATAGCCGGCGAGAAACGCAGCGGAGCCTATGATTCAAATCAGAGCTACCCTGCCTTCGGCCCGGCGAAGTAACGGCACCCGCAGTCCGGGCGGCGCAGGAATCTGCGCCGCCCGGCATTCCCTCCCGCTTCCCCCGCGTTGACTAAAGCCCCCGGCCCCCGTACCTTCAAGCGAGGGTATATATGGGTATTCTAATTCTCTTCGCCTTTGTTTCCGGCATCGTGACCATACTCTCTCCCTGTATACTCCCCGTCCTGCCCATCGTCCTTTCCGGCGGGGTCGCCAAGGGCAGATCCCGCCCCCTCGGGATCCTCTCGGGCTTCATCCTGAGCTTCTCGGTCTTCACCCTGAGCCTCACCGCGATCGTGAAAGCCCTCGGCATCCCGGCCGATTCCATGCGTTTCGTCTCCGTCGTCATCCTCGTGCTTTTCGGTCTCGTCATGCTCGTGCCGAGGCTCGCCGGCCTCTTCGAGATGGCCGCCTCCCGTCTCGCGCGCTCGGGTTCGCCCTCGGGCATGCCCAAGGCAGGCTTCGGCGGAGGCCTCGTGGTGGGCCTGAGCCTCGGCCTCGTGTGGACGCCCTGCGTCGGGCCCATCATGGCCTCGGTGATCAGCCTCGCCCTCACCCAGAAGGTCGACGGGGGGGCTGCCCTCATCACCCTGGCCTACTCCCTCGGAACCGCCATCCCCATGGCCGCCGTCATGTTCGGCGGCAGGGCCCTCATGAACCGCGTCCCCTTCCTCTCACGCCACGGGGGCGGGATCCAGCGGGTCTTCGGGGCCCTCGTCCTCTTCGTCGGCGTCGCCATCGGCTTTGGCTGGGACCGCAGCTTCCAGGCCGCGATCCTCTCGGCCTTCCCCAACTACGGCTCGGGCCTCACCGCCCTCGAGACCGTGGCCCCGGTCCAGGGAGCGCTCAAGACACGCAGCAGCCTCGCCTCGAAGGCTCCCAACGCGTCGGCCGTGGGCGAGAACTCTGTCTTCGCAGGATCGACCGAGCCCTCCGAAGGGGGCAGGCTCTCCGACTACGGCCTCGCGCCGCCCATCCTCACCAAGGGCGAGTGGTTCAACGGCCCGGCCCTGGACATGGCGAGCCTGCGCGGCAAGGTGGTCGTCGTCGACTTCTGGACCTACTCCTGCATCAACTGCGTGCGCACCCTGCCCTACCTCAAGGCCTGGTACGAGGCCTACAAGGACAAGGGCCTCGTGGTCATCGGGGTGCACAGCCCCGAGTTCGAGTTCGAGAAGGTGCCGGCCAACGTGAAGAACGCGATGAAGGACCTGGGCGTCACCTGGCCCGTGGTCCAGGACAACGACTACAAACAGTGGACGGCCTACGGCAACAACTACTGGCCCGCCCACTACTTCATCGACGCGAAGGGCCGGGTGCGCTACATCCACTATGGCGAGGGAGAGTATGAGACCTCGGAGAAGGTGATCCAGACCCTCCTCGCCGAGGCTGGGGTGAAGGTCGCAGGCACAGTCTCCAAGCCCGACTACAGCCTCGACGACCAGACGCCAGAGACCTACCTCGGCTACGACCGCGCCCGCGGCTTCGTCTCGACTGTCAACGAGGTCCCCGACAAACTCACCGCGTACAAGGCCGCCCACGTCCCGGGCAACGGAGAGTGGAGCCTCGAAGGCGAGTGGACGGTGGCCGGCAGCTATATCCTTCCTGCGAAGAGCGGGACCCTCGACTTCGGCTTCAACGCAAGGAGGGTCTTCCTCGTCATCGAGCCTCAAGGGGGCTCTGGCAGCATCGAGGTCTGGGTCGATGGCCTCCCCGCGGGCGACACAGCCGACGTCTCCAAGGGAATCCTCAGGCCCAAGGCGAGCCGGCTCTACCAGCTCGTCGACCTTCCCAAGAGCGGGAACCATGTCTTAAGGCTCGTGGTATCCGGACCCTTGCGGCTCTTCGCCTTTACCTTCGGCTAGGATTCCCATTCCCCGGCGAATCGTTACACGAAAAGCCCGGGCCGATCGTCGTATATGACGGAAGCATAAGAGAGTGGGACAGGAAGCAGCTGCCGCGAGAGCGGCGATAGAGCGGACATACCGCACGCGCTCGCGGGGTTTCCTCGCCTGGGCGAGGCGGCACGCGCCCGACGCGGCGACGGCCGAGGACGTCCTCCAGGACGCCTTCATCAAGGCCGTCGCCAACGCCGACGCCCTCGCCCTCGTCGACGACCTCGCCGGCTGGATCTTCGCGGCCATGCGCAACCGTCTCCTCGACCTATGGCGCGGGGAGAAGGCGAGAGCGCGCGCCGGCGCCGCCGATGTGGGGACCGAGACCCTCGAGGAGATAGCGGTCGCGGCTGGCCTCGACCCCCACGACGAGCTGGTGCGCTCCGAGATAGCAGCGGCCCTCGAAGTGGCCATGGAGGCCCTGCCGAGCGAGCAGAGGGACGCCCTGCGCGCCCAGGCCATCGAGGGCTACACCTTCCGCGAACTCTCCGAAAGCTCCGGCGTGCCGATAGACACGCTCATGGCCCGCAAGCGCTATGCGGTCCGCAAACTCGCGGCCGCCCTGGAAGAATGGGCGGACGACGACTGACGAACGAAGGACGGAGGTCCACATGGTAGATCATGAGCATTGGGAACATGGAATGAGGCACAGACACAAGAGCTGGTCGGAGCGCAGCACGCTCTCGAGGATATTCGTGGTGGCGGCCGTCGCGGTGGCGATCCCGTCCTTCCTGGCCCTCTTCGGCTATGTGACGATGTCGCTCTGGAACGCCCTCATGCCGGCGATCTTCTCCCTGCCGGCCATCGGCTTCTGGCAGGCCATTGGCATCCTCATCCTGTCCCAGATCCTCTTCAAGGGCGGGCACGCGGGCAGGGCAGGCAGGGCCCACTGGAGGCGCTCGAGGTTCCGCGAGCGCATGAGGGAGGAAGGTCCCGAGGCCAAGCCCGAGTAGGCTGACCGAAACGAAAGGGCGCCCCGCCTGGGGCGCCCTTTTTCTGTATCTAGGCGGGTCGGGCAGGATCAGAGATAGGCATTCTCGCCATGCTCCGACTCGTCGAGGCCTTCGACCTCGGCCTGCTCGCTCACGCGCACCGTCGTGATTTTGTTTATGACCCAGAGCATGAATAGGGTAAAGAGGAAGGCGTAGGAGGCGGCGCCAACGGCCGTCACGACCTGCTTTCCAAGGAAGCCGAAGTTGCCATCGACGAGACCCGAGGCCAGGAGGCCTGGGTCGCGGCCCGGGTAGGTCATGGCCGCGGTGCCGAAGACACCCAGGAGTATCGTGCCAAGGAAGCCGCCGACGCCGTGGACCCCGAACACGTCGAGGGCGTCATCGAGGCCCTTCTTGTTCTTGATGTTGACGGCGACATAGCAGGCCACCGAGGCCAGGATGCCGATGATGACTGCCGACTGGACGGTCACGTAGCCCGCGCAGGGCGTGATAGTCGCGAGTCCCGCGACCGAGCCGGTGAGGAAGCCCAGGAACTTTGGCTTCTTCTGGAAGATCCAATCGAGGAGGAGCCAGGTGGGGCCGGCGAAGGAGGCGGCCACGTCGGTGTTGAGGAAGGCCGCGCCCGTGATCCTGTCGACCCCGAACTCCGAGCCCGCGTTGAAGCCATACCAGCCAAACCAGAGGATGGCGGTGCCCAGGGCGACGAGGGGCAGGGAATGCATGCCGACGTCCTTGTCCTTGCGCCTTCCGATGTAGAGGACAGAGGCCAGGGCCGCAAAACCCGCGGTCACGTGGACGACGATGCCTCCGGCGAAGTCCTTGACCCCCCAGGCAGCGAGCAGGCCGCCACCCCAGACCATGTGGACGAAGGGGAAGTACACGAAGGTGAGCCAGGCCACGAGGAAGACCAGGTAGGCGGGGAAGCGGACCCGGTTGGCGAAGGCTCCCGTGATGAGGGCGGGGGTGATGATCGCAAACATCATCTGGTAGGCGACCATGACAAAGATCGGCACGCCGGGGTTCATGGGACTCATGTCCATGAGGTTGACATTGTGGAGGAAGGCCATCCTGAAGTTGCCGATGATGCCGCCCAGGTCCCCGTTGCCGAGGCTGCCGGAGAAGCACATGGAGTAGCCGTAGAGGAACCAGACTATCGTGGTGATGCCCAGTGAGATGAAGCTCTGGAACATTATCGTGAGGACATTCTTGCGGCCGACGAGGCCGCCGTAGAAGAAAGCGAGTCCCGGCGTCATGAACATGACGAGGGAGGTTGCCAGGAGCATGAAGCCCGTGCTGGCGAGATCGATCTGCATGAGGTTCTCCTTCTGAAGTTCGCCGCTAGGTGAAGGGGCGCCGTAGCCCCCGTGGCCGCCCGGCGCGCGTGGCCGGACAGCCGCTCCAGTCTAGCTGGCGGAAGGAGGGGCGCGGGGCGTGGAGCCGAAGCGCAGCCGCCTCCTGCGCCGGGCCTTGCTCGCCCGGCCGGGCCGAGCAGCGGCGCCGGGGGTGCTGGCAGAGGCGAGCACAAGGGCGGGCATCGGGGAATCCGAAACCTGGAGAATGGTGGGGGAGTCGAGGCATGCCGAGAGCTGCCGCGGCTCGCCCGACTCGAAACAGGGGTTGGGCTTGGCCAGGGCCGCAAGGGCGTCCTCGAGGATTCGCAGGAGGCGAGCCGTGTCGACCTCGCTCAGGACGGAAGGCACAAAGGCCGAGACGAGGAGAACAAAGAGGAAGAGGGGGCCCGCGCGGTCACCGGCGCTTCGCCTGCCGCCACGGAGGGATCGCGCCTGGGTCCTCTGGATCATCGCGCCCCTGCAAGAACCTGGTAGGAATCGGGGAGGATCTCGAACTCTGCGGGGAAGTCCTCGGCCTCAAAGCGCCAGACCTCGCCGTCGGCCTGGAAGAGCAGGGCCGAGTCGTGCTCGAAGACAATGCGGCGGGCCTGGAAGAGCTCGACCTCGCTTAAGGCTCGGCCCTTTCCCGTGTAGATAGGACCCTTGACCGCCAGCTTGCGGAAGAGGGACATGCGCGAGAGGACGCAGACATTGTCGTCGTCGGGCAGGACGGCCTTGTTCGAGCCGTACTGGCGCCGCCCCGAGACGCCGACGGCGACAAGCAGGCAGTCCCGGGTGAAATCCTTGATAAGCTTGCCTGCCCCCGAATAGGCCTTGATGCCGATGGGGTGGGAGGGCCAGATCATGTCGTAGAGGACCGAGGCCACGTCGACCCAGATCTTGTAGGAGTCGCCGGGGAATGAGGTCTTGAGCTTGTTGGTCATGTCGGCGATGAAGGCGTCGGCTCCGAAACTGGCGATGTTGAAGGTCCACAGCGTCTCTTTGGCAGCCACGGCCCTGCGGATCGACATGGCGGGCATGGTCGCTATCTCGCAGGGGCCGAGAAAACGGCCCAGGCTCGCTCCGAGCTCACGGCCGTCCGAGCCGTCGTTCCCCGTCCCGAAGGGCAGGCGCAGGACGATGTAGCGGGCGCGGCGCTCGGGCGGAAGCTGCATAAGGGAGACCAGGGTCTCGAGGGAAGTGCCGTCTCCCCCCGCGGTCATCACAAGGTGGTAGGAATCCCTGGGGCCGAGCGAGGCCGTCTCCTCGAAGTATTCCTGGGCCAGGGCGGCGGCGTGGCCCTGGCTATCGGTGAGCCTGAGGCGAAAGGGGATCGGATCTGATCGCAGGGGCAGGGCCGAGGCGAGGGAGCGGACCGCCTTGAGCTCGGCGTGGCGCCTCCTCGCGAAGGAAAGCCGGGTAAAACCGCCGGCCCGGGGATTGGCGATCAAGATGCAGGACGCTATCCGGCCGCTTAGGGCCGGGCTGCGCCCTAAGATGTATTCGATACCTTCTGCAAGTTCTTTGGGATGCATGGTGGGCCGAGTGTAAACCGCCTTTTTCCCAATGTCCATGACGGATCAGCTCCATTATGTCCATTCGTTCACGGGATTTTTGGGCCGTTGCATCGGCTGAAACAAACCCTATAGTAGAAGACGGCCCCCGAAGCGGGGTCAGCGGAGGCACAGACAATGGCGAACGAGCACATCCTCGCGGCGATCAAGGTTGGCATGAGGGGCGAGATTGACAGCGCAACGGTCTACGAGTCGGCCGCCGAGACGGCAGAGCGGGAAAAGGCGCCAGAAGTCCGCGACTTCTTCCTCGAGCGGGCAGAAGAGGAAAAGAAGCACTACAACTGGCTCCTCGCCTATTACAAGGAGATCTCCGGCGGCGGACAGCCTGGCGCCGACCTTTCTGCAGGATCGGCCGCGGGCGGGAGCCCCATCATCACCCAGGAATTCCTGCGCCGCGTCGGCCAGAACCGCCAGCTTTCCGCGGCCCTCTCGTCTGCGATCCTCCTCGAGGCCACAGCGGTAAAGCACTACATGAACTGCGCCGAGGAGGCGGTCCAGGCCCCTTTAAGGGCCTTCTATGAGAGCCTGAGCGCCTGGGAGGACAAGCACTACCACGACCTTATCTCGATCCAGGAGGAGTCTGAGCGCTACTTCTGGGACGCGAACAACTGGAAGCCCTTCTAAAAGGGGGCACGAAAGGGGGCCTTAGGGCCCGCGGAAAGGGGAAACCTGCCGCTTAAATGCATGAGTGACAGACACTTGAGTCAAGACCTGCTTTCAGTGCGCCGATACTCGAGGGAGGTAGGCGCATGAAAGTCCTTTGCATCGCCCAGCAGAAGGGTGGAGTCTGCAAGACCACGACCGCACTCTCGCTCTCGGCGGCCTGGGCCCTCGAGGGTCGGCGTGTCCTCATGATAGACGTCGATCCCCAGGCGAACCTCACGAGAAACATCGTCGAGTACGAGAAGCTCAAGTTCGACGTCTCGATGATCTATGCTGGAAAGAAGAAGCTAAGTCAGACCATCGTCGGCACGAGCTCGCCCAACCTCTTCATTGCCCCTGCCCGCACCAGCTTGAGCCGGGTCGAGAACCTTGAGCGCAGCCTTTCGACCTACAACACCCTCAAGCGTGAGCTGCCCAAGCTGGGCAGCGACTACGACCTCGCCGTCATCGACACCCCACCCTCCCTGGGCATCTTCACAGTGTCGGCCCTCATCGCGGCGACCCACGTCCTCGTGCCCGTCCAGCCAACCTTCTTCTGCCAGGAGGGCCTCGGCGACCTCAACCAGACAATCATCGAGGCCAGAGAGAGCAACGCCGGCCTCGCCTCGGTGCGCTACTTCATGACCCTCTTCGACAAGCGCACTGTGATCAGCCAGGACATCGCCCAACTCCTCCGAGACCGCCTTGGCAAGAGCCTCTTTGCGACCGCGATTCGCCGCAATGTCGCGATCGAGGAAAGCCAGTACGCCCAGAAGACCATCTTCGAGTACGCCCCCAAATCACCCGGCGCCGACGATTTCCGCGCCCTGTCGAGGGAAGTAGCCGCATGGCTCGAAAACGACTGATCAAGGGGGCCAACGCCGTCAGGGTTGAGGAGAGGATCGCCCGCGTGCCCGAGGACCTGGGCGGCGAGAGCAATATTTTCCGCACCCTGAAGGCTCTCGAGGATGCCCCGATCCGCTCGCCCTCGCCTTCCCTCTCCCCAGGGACTCCTCAAGCGGCCAAGCCAGCTCCAGCTCCAAAGAAGAAGACCAAGCCCCCCAAGGCCGAATCCTCCCGCCAGGCCACCGCAGGCAAGCGGCCGGCTCGCACTGGAGCCAAGAACGGGACACCGCACAGGCCGCCAATCATCGAGGCCAAAGCAGGAACCGGGGAAGGTCCCCAAAGCCTAAGCCACGCCCCGACAAGACCGGATGAGGCCCAGGCCCAAGAGGCAGCCCCCATCCGGGCTACCGTCCGAGGGGAAGTGCCCAAGGCCCCCAGCCCGAGCCGCAAGCACCTCGGGCCTGAGGATTTCACGGCCGCGGAGCGCCGCGAGATCGTCCGCTGCTGCGCTGATTACCGGAATCACCTGCCGATCTACCTTCTCGCAGTGCAGCGAGAGGTTGAGGTCATCGATGCCGTGATCGAGAAGTGCCTGGGGGTCGAGGAGGAGAAGGGCAAGGGGAGGAAGTGAAGGGCAGGCCAGAATGCGAGCCACTGACCTTCACTCATGGTAGTAATCAATATGCGTGATGATGCCTTGTTTGTTGACGAAGAAGTTCATACCGAGGCTGCGCCAGGTACCACTTTCGTCTCGATCGTAGAAGCTCGAGGGCGGCGTGATGATCTCGAACTTGTAGTACCTCGAATAGCGGAATGCTTTGCTCGTGAGTCCGGCACCGGCAGGTTGAACCACCTCATCCTTTAGGTCGAAGATTAGGTTTTCGCTTTCGATGATTAGATAGAGAGTATGAAGCTTCTGCTCCAGATCCCCCACAGACAAGCCCCGCGCCGACTCATACGCCGGATCATCGATTCGGAGTTCCTTAAGCGACCCGCTGTTTTCGTTTTCGTCATACATGACGAATAGATCTTCATAGTATAGCCTCGTCGTGACGATCTTCTTCCATCCCCAGTCTTTCTCCTCCTTGATGTCTTTTGCAGAAGGAGGATCTGAACGCACAACCCTCACCGGTTTCCCGAAAACTGGGAGGACGTCGCCTCCTTTCCCGTTAAGGAAGTCCAAGCGAGCCCTGTCTGCCTTTCTATAAAGCATGAAATCATCGGGGGAAAGAGCCTTTCTCGCTTCTCCGCTCGCTGCATCGTCCGGACGTTGGATTGGGTGTGTCTTCTCAGCTGTTACGGCGGCTTGATCGGTCGATGGTCTTTGGCACGCGGACAGGACAACGAGCAGTATCACGGCAGCAGAATGCGCGACAAGGCTCTTTCCCAGGTTCATGGCTCTGCCTCCTTATCTTCGGGTGTAGTGCGGATCATAAAGGCGGTCGAACAGAGCAGACGTGGAAATCGGATTACCATACCTGTCGGCTTCCTGATAGTGCAGATGCGGGCCGGTACTTAACGTCCCCCCTTGTTCGGCCACTCCGCTTCTTCCAATGCTGGCGATTCTCGTCCCGGATGACACCATGCTCCCTTGCTTTATCCCCGCGGCCGCGACGACATGCATGTATGTCGAGATACTCCCGTCGACATTCCTGACGGTGACTACCCCACCATAGAGATCCGTCTTTATTAGTTTTTCCACTATCCCCGTTTTCACCATCGACACGCTTGCCCCAACTGACGCGGCTAGGTCCGTTCCAGCATGTGATGATAGCTGTATGCCTCCGATGTTCAGGTTCCGCTGCCCCGTCGGGCTTGTGACTCGCATCGCCCCCGCCAGCGGCGCCGACACCGCGTACCGCGCGGGATCGGTGTAGTTGTCCCGGTTCTTGCTGGGACCATCTCTGTTCGTATTCTGCGAC
>JANXYO010000071.1 GCA_025356015.1 Spirochaetaceae bacterium | reverse complement strand
CGTTGGTGAGGACGATCATGGCGCTGCCCCGGCGCTGTCGGCGCCCGACCCGAAGAGCGATCCAGACCGCGGTGCGAAAGGCGGTGGAGGCGGGGGCGTCGGTATGATCTCGGTCTTGAGGTCGGCGGAACGGCGGACGCGGGAGTTGGCCGCGAGGTCGAGACGGACGAGGAAGCCCTTGGAGACCTCATCCACGAAGATCTCCACGCGCTCGGGATCGCGCTCGTGGAAGAGAAGGGTTACGGTCTGGCCGATGAGTCCGACGGGAGCTTCGAAGCTCCTGCCCGCGAGGGTGACGGTGCGATCCTTAGCGACTTTCCTTCGCACGGCGATGCGGAAGTAGTCGCGGAGGTCCTTGGGTGCGGGCCTGACGAGGGAGAGGCTGGCCAGGTAGCGCGCGAGGGGAGCCTGTCCCGTCGATGAGTGGACGCGCTTGTGGTAATCGTCGTCGATCCACTGTGCAAGGAGCTCGTTCAGGCGCTCGAGGGCAAGGCTCTCGGGCAGGACCGGGAGGAGCTGCATCCTGACCGTGCGGAAGAAACGCTCGATCTTGCCGCGCCCCTCGGGGATGTAGGGCCTGGAGTGGAGGAGCGCGATCCCGAGCCTGCCACAGGCGTATGCGAGGGCATTGGATCGGAAGGCCGACCCGTTGTCGACGTAGAGCTTCCGGGGGAGCCCGCGCTTCTCCAAGGCTGCGATGAGGCAGTCGCGGAAGCACTCGAGGTTCTCCGAGAAGTAGAACTGGGCATGGGTGATGAGGCGCGAGTGATCGTCGAGGACCGCGAAAAGGTAGGCCTTCCTGAGCTTTCCCTCGTGGATGACCTGTGGCCCGTCGCGAGGATACGCGGCATGCAGTCGGACTGCCACATATCGTTGACGAGCTCCGTTTCGAACCTTCGGCGGTCTTCGGGGAGGCGCATGTCTTTTTCGAGGCCGTGACGCTTGAAGAGCCGGTAGAGGCTGTCCTTCGATGGCCCCTTTCCCGGCTCGATCACGCCACGCATCCGCGCGAGCTTCACGAAGACCGGTAGGCTGATGCCCGAGTTCTCCTTCCTGAGCGTGACGAGGGCGGCTTCGAACTCCCTTCCGAGAGCCCTGCTGGTTCCCCGGTCCTTCCGTGGTTGGGGCTCCAGAGACTCGATCCGGTCTCCGGCTTTCTCGTAGAGCGCGATCCAGCGCAGGACCGTCGATCGGGCTATCGACGACCGGGGAGAGCCGGGAATCTCCCAGCTCTTGTTGATGATGTCCCGGATGAGGGCTTCCTGTTCCCCGCGGCTCATGCCCTTCCTGCTCACCAGGGGGCTGATGAGGGCGAAGCGGAACAGCGAGATGCGTTTGCGTAGTTCTCGGTCCATACGGATACCTCCGAGGGCCAATATTGGAGGTTCAGGGCGGTGCTGTCGCCGCAAGCCTTCGGTAGGGTCGCCCCGGCCAGGGGACAATCGCGCGGTCGGTGAGCGAATGCGTCGGGGCGATGAGCCCGGCGGCGAGCACGACATCGAAGGCCATTCCGGGGAGGCCACCGGCCAGGCTCTGGATACGGAAGCCGCGGTACCAACCCTGCTGGCGCTGTCGGGAGACCTCGCGATGCCAGGGGCCGCCGGCGATCTTGGCGGTGAGGCTCGCGGTGATGGTCTCGATGGAGGCGAGGAAGCGCCGCCAGTAGTCCACAGGGCGACAGGTGTGGACAGCCCGGCAATCGGGGCACCGCCAACGCTTCATGGCCAGAGCGGCGGCGCACCCGTCGAAGTAGCGGAGTACGAAGCCATGCCCCCAGAGCCGGGTGCTCCCGCAGCGCGGACACCACCCCGGCCTGGGCCAGGGAAAGAGCTTGCCCTGACTCATGAGTTCCGCCACACTGGCCGACAAGGGTAGTACCGTTTGGTTGCTTCAAGCGGTGCGATGAGGGGCGGCGGCTGTCAGGCTTCCGCCCCTTCCCTTTTATCGGTCAATCGACTCTGAGAATGTTCCTGGTCTATCTCATGTATTCCGCGAAAAAAGCCGGCTAATCAGTCAGGGGAAAATGCGTCCCGACAACCCGTGTTGTATCT
>JANXYO010000003.1 GCA_025356015.1 Spirochaetaceae bacterium | reverse complement strand
CGCTGATGAACAGGTTTTCGGGGCGGCTCGGTGCGATGCTCCATTGGACGAGACCGAAAGGAGTGTCGAATTCGAGACCGAGCTCCGAGTCTAGACGCAAACCGCTTGAGCGGACAAGAGGGTCCTCGCGGAGCCTCGCCGATCCATGCACGAACACCGAGTCCGCCACGTAC
Source organism: Spirochaetaceae bacterium (assembly GCA_025356015.1). GTDB lineage: Bacteria > Spirochaetota > Spirochaetia > Treponematales > Rectinemataceae > JANXYO01. The sequence goes on along the minus strand of JANXYO010000003.1, from coordinate 30,956 downwards.
TTGCCCGCGTACAGGGCGGTCTGGTCGAGGTAGCGGCCCAGGGGGTCGACGGCCGAGGTCGAGGTCGGGCCCGAGAGGTCGATCAGCCATCGCTGGAGGACCTCGGTATGGAGGAAGAACACGTCGAGGCCCAGGCTGTCCCTGACACGGCGCTCGAATGCCTTGCTCACGTTCAGCTGGGGTATGAACTCCGAGGTCGAGATGACCGCCTTGCGGAGGTCGACCTGCTCCTCTGGCGCCTTGCCCAGGAGGTTCTCCCCGAGGAGGGAGGCGATCTGGGCCTCGGTCATGACTGGATCAGAGCTGAGGCGGGGCTTGAAATTCGATATCGGCGCGTTGTCCGCGCGCAATGTGATGAGGACGGGCCCGGTATCGGTGCGGTCGCGGAGCTCGGCCAGCAGGGTGACGAGGGGATCGAACTTGCCCCCGGCCTCATTGAAGACCATGCGACCAGATCGGAGGAAGAAGTCCCTCTGGATGTAGAAGACCGTTCCTCCGCGTATGCCCACGGACCCCTTGGCCGAGAAATCGTCGGTCGCCTGGTCATAGCGCAGAACCAGGGAGCTCGTGGGCTCGGCGAAGCCCGAGACTATGGGTATGTCCTGGGAGGGGAAAAATATCTGGACGCCCCGGCCCGGCCTCACGGTGGCGGTTATGTTGACGAGGGGACCTGACCTCGCGCCCCCTGCCCCCACCTGCTGGCCCTGGGACTGATCGAGGATCCTGGGGCCGATGACCACCGTTGCCTTGGTGAGGAAGCAGTTGAAGACGAGGTCCAGGACATCGCCGCGGAGCTCAAGATCGAAGTCGAGGGTCGTCTCCCCTTGCACCTTCACCCCGCTTATCGCGAGGTCGGCTCTGAGGCTTGTAGCCTCGACGCTGTTCACCGTGACCTTCAAGTCTGTCGGGAGCCAGTGGTCGAGCCCGGCGCCGGCCCGGATAGAGACGCGGGCCGGTCCGACCGGGGAGGATGGTGCGAAAAAGGCGAAGGTCCTGCCCTGGGCGATGATGGGTCCGTCGAAGGGCCCAATTGGATCGGCGACATAGTCCTTCACGGTGCAGACCGCAGCCTTGAGGTCGATGGACCCGTTGATCTCGGGATCCGAAACAAGTCCCCTTATGCTCAGGGCGCCCGAGGCCGATCCGCCCTTCAGCCTGAAAACCCCCGGAGGCAGGAGATTGCCGAGGGCGCCAAGGTCAGCCTCGATCCCGGTCACGCTGGCGTCGATGGCCGTCCCCGCGACCCTGCCCTCAGCCGAGAGGTGGAGTGGCAGGGGATCCTTCATGAGAACCGAGAAGCTGCCGTCGGCCCTGTACAGGGCGACGAGCTCCGCGGCCTCCCCGGCCCGGAGCGAGAGGCCCGATGGCGAGCGCGAGGCGAGGAAGGGCCAGAGCGCGACATTGACCGCTCCGTATTTGAGGCCCTCGATAGTGCCGCGCAACGCGTAGTTCGCGAGCTGCACGTCCTGGCTTCCGGAGGCTTCGGCCGAGCTCCCCTCGGCGGCGAGGTCGAAGGAAATGCTCTCTCCTCCCAGGTTTCCCTTGAAGGAGAGGCGGATGCTCGACGAGGCGTCCTCGAGGGAAACGGAGGCCGAGCCGGAGCTTATCTCCTGGCCCTTGAAGCGCGCTGCCAGGGCGGCGAGGCGGATGGATTTCCAGTCGAAATCCCCCTCGGCCGACAGGGACACCGGCTCTCCTTCCACCTTGACATCGCGGAGCCGCATCTTGAAACCGACAAGCGGGCGGCCAAGCGGGCCCTGGAGGCGGGCCGATCCGTCGACCGATCCCGCGAATGGCAGGACCATGAACCTGGAGAGGGGCGAGGAGCTGAAGTCGATCCTCGCATCTATGCTCGCGTCGGCATAGCTGGCGTCGATGCTGTAGCTCTCGGCCGGATTGGGCGAATCCTCCTGGGCCTTGAGCCTCGCGCTCGCTCTGGCGACCATGCCCTTCGTGAGGTCGTAGCCGAAGCTCAGGGAGCCCGAGAGAGTCGAGGTCTTGTCGCCGATGCTGATCCGCGGAATGTCGCCCGAGTCCTGGTCGATGAGGCCAGAAAGGCTCACCGAGGGGATACGGGCGAAGCGCTCCCCGGCTGGTACTATGGAAAGGACGGCGAGCGCGACGCTCCAGTCCTTCGGCGAGGCGAAGCGGGCGTCGGCGTCGAGGGTGGCGAGCACGACCCCTCCACCCGCGGGGAAGGGAAGGTCATGGGAGCGCGCCTTGACATAGGTCTGGTCGCCCTCGCTTCGCGCCGAGACCTCTAGCCCGTAGTCCCCGGATATGAACAGGCCATTCTCGACAAGGAAGCCACGCAGCTGGTAGGGAATGTCCTTGAGCTTGAAGCTCGTCTCGAAGCCGAGCCGGCCCTGTCCGGCGATATCGAGGCTCCCCTTTCCCTCGATGGTGTAGCCGCCGATCGCAAGCGTGGCGTTCTTCACCTCGATGGTCTGGAGGTTTCCCGAGAGGGAAAGCAGGGCGTATGCGCCCGGAGCGGTGCGCGAGACTACAGCCAGGTCCGATGCCGACCAGGAGAGGGCCTCGAAATCGGTGGCGACATAGAACTCGCCTCCGATCTTGAACTGGGACACTAGGCCTGCCATCTCCCGGCCTGGTAGAAGGGCCTCGAGGATTGGCCGCAGAGGATTGAGATCCACCTCCTCGAGGTCGATCGCGACATCGAGGGAGCTCTTGCCCTCGAGATTGACGCTGCCTTCGCAGAAGACCCGCGGCAAGGCGCCTGTCTGCGTTCCAGCCTCGCCGGAGAACCTCGTGGCAGGGAGATCGGGAGAGGCCTCCCCCGCCTCGGGAGGCCTGAAGGAAAGGCCGAACTCTATCTGCCGCCTCCTGTAGGCTGCCGAGAGCGCGAGGTCATCGATCCCGACTCCACCCACGGTGAGCCCCTCGGAGAGGGCCGCGAACTCACCTCCGTGGCCCTGGAGCCTGAACCGTGAGGAGACCGGCAGCTTGCCCCCGAGCAGTGAGAACCTGACAGAGAGCTCGCCGTCGGGGGCCATGTCGGCGAACTGAAGGGAGCCCGAGTATTCAAAGCTCTGGTCACCTTCCTCGAGTCGGGCATGCTCGACAGCCATGGACCGAGAGTCGCCATGGGCCGAGAGCGAAGTCCGATATCGCCGTGGAAGGATGTTGGGCGGCAGGGTGCCTTCGAGGTTGATGTCGTAGCTTATCTTTGAGACCTCGCCCGCGGGCAGGGAGAGGGTGAGACTTCCCGTGTAGGGGGATTCGAGCCAGGGGCGGAACGCGGCGAGTGATCCGCTGAGGCTCACGCTCCTTCTCAAGGGATAGTTGTCGAGCCTGAGGGAGGCGTTGAGGCCCCCGTCGCGGAAATTATAGCGCAATGAGGCGTCGAGGGGGGCCTTGTCCCTCACCTTGAGCAGCTCGACGGCATGGTCGGCATAGACGAGCTCGAATCGCTGGGTGGCAAGCTGGATGTCCTTCGAGTTGGCCGAGAAAGAGAGCGAGAGCCTGGCCCGCTCGAGGTCCTTCGCGAGCATGCCCGAGAGCTCGACCTGGGCCTCGACCCGGCCCAGCGCGCCCGCCGACTCCGCTACGGCCCTGCCCTTCAGCTGCAGCTCCATCTCCTCGCCGAGGGTAGAATAGCTGAATCGGTCCGCATTGAAGGCATAGGTACCCGAACCCTCCACGGCGACCCTCACGGCGAGCTCACGCCCCGACACCACGATGTGCGGCAGAGCCCCGCTGCCAGCGGGAGCGAAACGCCGCGCGAGGGTCTCGAGCATGGCATTGTCCACCGGGAATTCCAGGTCGAGGGATGCGCCTTCGATCCTGATCTCCGATACCCCTGCCATCCCCCTGCCTGAGAGCATGGACCAGAGATCGTAGTAGACATCGACCCGCCTTGCCTCGAGGACCCGCCCCCCCCGCGAATTCCTGAGCACTAGGTTGCTGATGGTGAGTGAGCTGAGGATCGAGGGTGAGAGGGATTCGAAGGAGATGCCGAGACCGGTCGCGTTCTCGGCCTCGTGCCTGGCCAGGCCGAGGACCCGATCCATGCCTCCGTGGATTCCCCGGTCCAGGCGCGGAGCGATGATGAGGGCCGCGAGGACAAGGAGGAACATTGCCGCGGCGATTGGGGGAAAGCGTCGGATACTGAGCATCTTCGTGATGTCCACAGTATCACAGTGGCGGGGCCGGGGTCAGCCATGGCTGCGGCCCGCTGGCCGCAGCCTTCTTGAAAGCGAGGCCCTTCCCCGGTACTCTCCCAGCATGAAAGCAATGGAACGGAGCATCCTCCGCCGATTCATCGTGCTCGAGGGAGTCGACGGGGCCGGTACCACAACCCAGCTCACGCGCATAGACGAGGCCCTCGCGGCCGCCGGAGTTCCGCACTGGAAGACGGCCGAACCGACGCAGAGGCCCGAGGGCCGCCTCATCAGGTCCATCCTCGGCGGAGAGATAGGGGCGAGTCCCGGCACCGTGGCCCACCTTTTCGCGGCCGACCGCAACGAGCACCTCTACGGATCGCTCGGGATCATCGAGCGTCTCGGCCGGGGCGAGGTGGTGGTGTGCGACCGCTACATCTTTTCGAGCCTCGCATACCAGGGCGTCTCCTGCGGCAAGGAGCTCCCGGCCAAGCTCAATTCCGGCTTCCCCCTTCCCGAGCTCCTGATCTTCTTCGATGTCGAGCCGAGCCTCTCCATGGGCCGGATCGGGCAGCGCGGTAAGCGGGAGATATACGAGGAGCTGCCCATCCAGGAGAGGGTGCGCGAGGCCTATGGCGAGGCACTCGCTGCCTTTGAAGGCGGTCCCATGAGGATAGTGCGGGTAGACGCGAACCTCCCTCTCGAGGAGGTAAACAGGGCCGTGCTCGCCGCTGTGGGCGGGGCCCTGGGGCTCGGCCTGGGCGGGATGGGGGCATAGGCGCACGAGGGGAAACAACCCGGGCCGGGAAAGGTTTCCTCTGGCCGTCCGCCCTCGGTTGCCCCGAAAGGCCAATAATCCATCGTCAGTTAATCGAGGAGAGGGATTGAGCCGACAATCAGGAAGTATGCGCCGAATTGGCCTTCTAGCCTCGCTCCTCATCCTCGTCGCCCTGGTCGGGGCATCGGCATATCCCGTCTACTACAAGGAACAGTACTACAAGCTCTTCCACCTGCATTACATCCAGTACCCCGACGACAGCATCGAGAACATCTACTGGCTCGAGCAGGCGAAGAAGGCCGACTTCTGCAATCCCCTGTACGCCCTCGCCACGGTCGTCGACCCCAAGCACTGGGAGAGGTACCGCAGCCTCCTCCAGATGCACCTCGACATCAAGCTCATCGAACAGCACCGCATCCTCGGCTCAAAGTTCGACAAGCGTGTCGCCTACTTCTACAACGCGCCGTGGAAGGACCAGAACCTGGAGAGCCTCAAGACGGCCGAATTGGCCTACAGGGCTGCCCTGGACTACTGGAAGGAGACCAAGGAGCTCGCGGCAAATGCCATGAAATCCCGGTTCGTCGACCTCGAGGGGGCCGAGTTCTGGATCGACGAGGCGGCTCGGATCGAATCGGGGGAGCTCGACTACGCCCAGATCATCGGCGCCGACCTGGACCGCGTCGCGAGGGTGCGCGCGGAGTTCGAGAAGATGGACGCCTCTACCTACTGAAAAGCCCAGCCCTAGCGTATGAGCATGGCGTCGCCGTAGCTGAAGAAGCGGTAGCGCATCGCCACTGCCTCCGCGTAGCTCTCCATGATCAGCTCCCTTCCGGCGAAGGCCGAGACGAGCATGAGGAGGGTCGATTTCGGCGTGTGGAAATTCGTGAAGAGGGCGTCGACGACGCCGAACGAGTAGCCCGGGTAGATGAAGATCCTCGTGTTCCCGGATCCGGCCACGATGCCGTCCGAGCCGAGCTCCCTGCCCCTTGCCCAGGCTGACTCAAGGCCGCGCAGGCTCGTCGTCCCCACGGCGAGGACAGGCCTTCCCTCGGCCTTCGCCCGCCGCACCGCCGATGCCGTCGCCTCGGGCACCGAGTACGACTCCTCGTGCATCGAGTGTTCCTCGAGGCTCTTGGTGCGGACCGGTATGAAGGTGCCAAGACCCACATGGAGTGTCACGCTCGCGCTCTCCACGCCACGTACGGCGAGGGACTCCAGGAGCTCGTGGGTAAAATGGAGCCCCGCGGTGGGTGAGGCCGCCGATCCGAGTTCACGGGCGTAGACGGTCTGGTAGCGCTCCGCGTCGGTGCCCGCGTCGTCCCTCTTGATGTAGGGAGGAAGTGGGACGTGGCCATTGCGCTCAAGATAGTCCTCGTCGATGGGAGGATCGAAGCTGAGGATGCGGGTATCAAGGCCTTGATCCCCGCCCAGGCCTGCCGCCTCGGCCGTGATGATCTGGGCCTCGACGCCTTCGGCGAAACGGTAGCGCCTTCCTGGACGCTGGCGCTTGAGCTTTGTCGCTGCCGCCTCCCAGGCTGAGCTCCCCAGGCTCCGCAGGAGGAGGAACTCCACCCTCGCGCCCGTGTCGAGGGCCTCGGCGTAGATACGCGCCTTCCTCACCCGGGAGTCGTTGAACACCATGAGGGTTCCGGGCTCGATCATCGAGGCAAGATCGCGCACCATGCTGTGGCTGCGCCTCCCCGAGCCCCTGTCGAGGACGAGAAGCCGCGATTCGCCCCTCCGTTCCGCCGGGTACTGGGCTATCAGTTCTTCGGGCAGGTCAAAAGAGAAGTCTTCCGTCCTCACGCGGGCTCTCCAATCCAAGATGTGTGTAGGCTGCGGCCGTGGCGATCCGCCCGCGTGGTGTGCGTGCAAGGAGGCCCGCCTGGATGAGATAGGGCTCGTAGTAGTCCTCGAGGCCATCCACGCCCTCCCCCACCGATATCGCGAGGGTCTCGGCGCCCACGGGGCCGCCTCCATAGGTCGTGATGATGGCGCGGAGGATTTCCCTGTCGAGGCGCTCGAGGCCAAGCTCGTCGATCTCGAGCCTCTCGAGCCCGGCCCTGACGACCTTCAGGCCCACCTTCCCCCTCCCCTCGATCTGGGCGAAATCGCGCATCCTCCGCAGGAGGCGGTTCGCGATGCGCGGCGTTCCCCGGCTCGAGGCGGCGAGGAGGCTCGCCGCCTCGCCGTCGACCTCGACCCCGAGGATCGCCGCCGAGCGTCGGATGATGGTCTCGAGCTCGCCCGCCCCATAGTAGCCCAGGCGCAGGGAGATGCCAAAGCGGCTCGCGAGGGGGCCGGACACCATGCCAGGCTTGGTCGTGGCGCCGACCAGGGTGAAGGGAGGAAGGGGGACGCGGACCGTCCTCGCCGCCGGCCCCTGGCCGATGATCCAGTCAAGCTCGAAGTCCTCCATCGCTATGTAGAGCATCTCCTCGAGGGCTGGCTTGAGCCTGTGCACCTCGTCGATGAAGAAGACAGTCCTCTCGCCGAGCGTGGTCAGTATGCCGGCCAGGTCCTTCGGTTTCTCGAGGGCCGGGGCGCTCGTGGGCTTGAAGTCGACGCCCAGCTCGTTGGCGACTATGAGGGCAAGGGTTGTCTTGCCGAGACCCGGGGGCCCCACGAGAAAGAGGTGGTCGAGGGCTTCCTCCCGGCCGCGGGCGGCCTGGATGAAGAGACCTAGGTTTTCCTTGAGCCTGTCCTGGCCCACGAAGTCCCCGAGGAGCCGGGGCCTTAATGAAGTCTCCCTCTCGTCCTCGACCCGGTCGAAGGCGGGATCCATGCTGCCCTTGCCCACGCTCCTAGGCTCCCGCGGAGAGGTCGACGAGGGCCTTGCGGAAGACCTCGCGCTCGCGTTCGGGGCCATCGGGAAGGAGACGGGCCGCCTCCCGCACCGCCTGCTCGGCTCCCTTGCGGTCGAAGCCCATGTCGGCGAGGGCACGGACGACGTCGGAGAACTCCGGATCGGCCTTTCCCTTTCCCGAGCCCGGCACGGAGCCGGCCGCCACAAGCTTGCCTTTCAAGGCGAGCATCATCTTCTGGGCGGTCTTCCTGCCTACTCCGGGTATCCTCTCGAGGGCGGCGAGGTCCTCGCCCTCGAGGGCGATGCCGAGCTCCTCTGTCCTTATCCCGGAGAGGATCTTGAGGGCCTGCTTGGGCCCGATGCCCTCGACCTTTGTCAGCTCGAGGAAGACATCGCGGTCAAGGGTGCGCGGGAAGGCATAGAGCCTCATGCCGTCCTCGTAGTGGTGGAGCCAGGTGTAGGCCCTGACTTCCTCGCCGATGAGGCCGAACTCATCGACCGCGCGGGCGGGAACGGAGAGAAGCCACTCCACCCCCTGGGTCTCGAGGCAGATCGAATCGGCCCGCTTCTCGGTCAGCCGCCCTCTGATGCTGTTGAACATGGTCGCTCGAGTATAGTGCGAAGCTCGCCGCGGCAACAAGGACGCGGGGCTTGCCGCCTCGGGCCTAGCCCTCTTTCATCCGGGAGAGGGCCCCGGCCCCCTGCATCCTGGAAAGGGGGCCCTCGTGGTGCCAGCGGCAGACCGCGGCGGCGAGGGCATCGGCGGCGTGGTCGGGAGTGGGGATCGAGCCGAGGCCCAGGACAAGCCTGAGCATCTCCTGGACCTGGGCCTTCTCGGCCCTCGCCGTCCCGGTGACGGCTAGCTTCAGGGCATTTGGCGGGTATTCCGCGAGGGGCACGCCGGCCCTGGCGAAAGAGAGGCGGATCACGCCCTTGGCCTCAGCCACGGGCAGGGCCGAGCTGACATTCCGCGCGAAGTAGAGGCTCTCCATGCCGGCAGCGTCGGGACGCCATTCCTCGATCAGGTCCGAGATGCTGGAGAAGATCGAAAGCAGACGTTCCCCCATGGGGAGCTCCGCCGCGGTCTTGAAACAGCCGTGGTGGAGGTGGCGGAGTTTCCCCCCCTTGGCCTCGACGATGCCGAAACCGACCGAGGCCAGGCCAGGATCGATGCCGATGATGCGAAGGGCCGGGCCCCCGGCGGACCGCTCTTCGCGGCTCCCCGGCAGCCCGGCCCTCTCAAGCGGAGACCCGCCCCTTGGCTTACTCGTCTGCGCTCTCGGGGAGCTCGACGTTGTGGTAGACGTTCTGGACGTCCTCGCTCTCCTCGAGCTTGTCGATGAGCCTCTGCACCTTGCCGGCGTTGTCCTTGTCGGGGGTGACATAGACGTCGGGGATCATCGAGATCTCGGCGCCATCTGTCTCAAATTTCTTCGCGTTCATGGCGTTGAGCACGGCCTCGAAGGAATCGGGGGTGGTGTAGACGACGATCTCGCCGTCCTCATTCTGGACGTCCTCGGCGCCGACTTCGAGGGCGGCCTCGAGGATCGTGTCCTCGCTGTACTTCTCCCCATCGTAGGAGAGGACGCCCTTGCGCTTGAAGAGGTAGGCCACGGAGCCCGAGGCCCCGAAGTTGGAGCCGGCCCGGGTGAGGATGTTCCTGATTTCGGCTGCCGCCCTGTTCTTGTTGTCCGTGAGGACCTCGATGAGCATGGCGCCGCCGCCGGGGGCATAGGCCTCGTAGGTGAGCTCCTCGTAGCTCGCGCCCTCGAGTTCGCCCGAGCCCTTCTTGATGGCCCTGTCGATGTTGTCCTTGGGCATGTTGGCAGCGCGGGCCTTGAGTACGGCCGTGCGCAGCCTGGGGTTGGCTTCGGCATCGCCGCCGCCCATGCGAGCTGATATGGAGATTTCCTTGATCAGCTTCGTGAACATCTGGCCGCGCTTTGCATCGAGCGCGCCCTTCTTGTGCTTTATTGTCGCCCATTTGCTATGGCCGGACATGTGAGCTCCTTGCGGTTCAAAATGGCGGTTAAAGATTAGCACGGGGTGGAAAAAACTGTCAACTATGAGGCGTTTTTTAGCGGTAAGGCGGAAAAACTTGCGGTCTGTTGCGGGGGATTGCGGCCCTTCACCGGTGAATGCCAGTCCCCCTAATACGGGACGAGCCGCCCACCAGGCGGCTCGTGCTTTCCCATGTGTATCCCGGTCCTGGTCCCTGGCGGGCGGCCGCCCCCGGCAGCCCCTTTTAGGACCGCCCGGCTTCTAGCGCTTGGCCGCGATATTGATCTTGCCGCGCTGGACGCCCTCGCGGAGGATCTTGAGCTCGAGCTCGTTGAACCAGGAATAGTCGAAGGGCTTCTTGCCACGCACCGTGTACTTGACGGCGAGGTTTAGATCATCCCTGCAGGGCTCGCAGACCTCGATGTCGGCGTAGTGGAAGAAAGTCCTCGTGGGGATCGGGTTTTCGACTGCCTTCTTGCAAACATCGCAGTAGAGTACTTCCATCGCAGGCTCCTTTGCGTTTGTCTCTCTCGAAGCATTATGATAGCGTATCGCGAAAGACAAGACAAGCGATAAACGGGAGGGCCGATGCCACGGGATTTCACGTTGGGCGACAGGGCTTTCGGGCCCGGCAGGGTCCTGGTCATCGCCGAGATCGGCACAGGCCACGGCGGAGATATCGGGAAGGCGGCCGAGCTCTGCGCCGCCGCGGCCGAGGCGGGAGCCGACTGCGCGAAATTCCAGTGCGTCCTTGCCCGCGAGATAATCCATCCCAGGACCGGCCTCGTTCCCCTTCCGGGTGGGGTCACCGAGCTCTTCGAGAGCTTCCTCGCCCTCGAGAAGGGGGAGGATTTCTACGCGGCGGCCAAGAAGGCCGCCGAGGCCTGCGGCCTCCTCTTCCTCTGCACGCCCTTCGGCCTCGGGAGTGCCCGGCTCCTGCGCCGCCTCGGGGTGGGCGCGATGAAGGTCGCGAGCCCCGAGCTCAACCACCTGCCCCTCCTCGACGAGCTCGCGTCCTACGGCCTTCCCTGCATACTCTCCAGCGGCGTATCGACCCTCGCAGACATCGAGAGGGCCCTCGCGCGCTTCGAGGAGCCGGCCGCGGGAGCCTCCATGACCGGCGGTAGACGCGGCCTCGCCCTCCTCCACTGCGTCACTTCCTATCCCGCCCCCGAGGAGGACTACAACCTCGGCATCCTGCGCGGATACTCCTCCCTCTTCGGCATCCCCGTCGGGGTCTCAGACCATTCCCTGGACCCGATCCTGGTTCCGGCCCTCTCGGTGGCGGCGGGCGGGGTGATCGTGGAGAAGCACATATGCCTCTCCCGAGAGGAGAAGGGCCTCGACGATCCCATCGCCCTCCCTCCCCGGCAATTCGCCGCCATGGTGGCCGCCGTCAGGGCGGCCCAGTCTGATCCGCCAGGAACGACCATGGACTCCCTCGAGGCGGCCTACGGCCGCGGCCAGGTCCTGGCTGTCATGGGCGACGGAGTCAAGCGCCTTGCGCCGAGCGAGAGGGCCAACTACGGCAGGACGAACCGCTCGGTGCACGCGTTGCGCGACATAGTGGCTGGCTCCGTTCTGGCCCGGGGCGACCTCGCCCTGCTGCGGACCGAGAAGGTCCTCAGGCCGGGCCTCGCGCCCGAGCTCCTCGAGCGCGTGGTCGGGCGGGTGGCACGGCGCGACGTGCCGTCTGGGGAAGGCATAGAGTGGGAGGACCTGGGGGACCTGGCCTAGGCCCGCCTCATTTCAGACGGACCACGGTCTTCCCCCAGCCGCCCTCCTCGGGCCTGGCGAAGTGGTAGTCGGCAACGCATGGATGCGAGCGGAGGTACTCCTGGATGCCCTTGCCCAGGATACCCTCGCCCGTGCCGTGGATGATGGAAAACAGCGCGAGGCCCTGGAGGCTCGCCGCGTCCACCTGCTTCTCAACCGCATCCAGGGCCTCGACGAGACGGTAGCCCCGCAGGTCGAGCTCGAACACGGCCGTCGTCCTGCCGCCCTCGCCCCGTGGCGCGAGCTCGACCTGGACCTGGGGCTTTGACTGTGGCCCCTCCCCGACGGCGCGGAGCTCGCTCTCGCCCAGGGTGAGGCGGATCGAATCGGTCTCCACGACCCAGTATCCCTTCTTCGCGCCTCTGACGATGATCCCGCGTTTGCGCGCCGGTCCCACCAGGACGTGGCTGCCCTCGGCGAGGGGGCCGGGGCTGCCTGTCCCGGGGAAGGCCTCGGCGGCGCTCTCGCCCGGCCCCTCGCCCTTGATGGCCTCGAGGCGGATGTCCTCGCCCTCGACGGCCTCTGCCAGGCCTGCGAGGAAATCCTTGACTTCCTTGGTCCTCTCCGTGGCGACTCCCGATTCCCGAAGGTCGCGCACGAGGTTTTCCAGGGTCTTGCGGCTTTCCGTGAGCAGGCGCCTGAGCTCGCCGACCCCCCGCTCCCGAAGCTCGAGCTCGGCCTGCCTGAGCCTGAGCTTTCCCAGGTCGGCCTTGCGCTGCTCGTCCATCGCCGATTTGAGCCGCTTCTTGCGGTCCACCTCGATGTCCTCGAGCTGCCTGTGCTTCTCGGTGAGGCCTCGGATGAGCTCGCTCACGTCGGCCCTCTCCTCGGCGAGGTACTTGCGGGCGCCCTCCACGATGTCCGGCTCAAGACCGTTCTTGGAGGCCACCTCGAGCGCCCTGCTCTCTCCCGGTATCCCCATGAGGATGCGGTAGGTCGGCGAGAGGCTGGCCCTGTCGAAGTCCATGCAGGCGTTGAGACAGCCGGGCCTCGAGTAACCATAGTTCTTGAGGATCCCGTGGTGCGTGGTGAGGACGGTGAGGCAGCCCCTTCCTATGAAGAAATCCAAGAGGCTCATGGCGATGGCGCAGCCTTCCTCGGGATCGGTGCCCGAGCCCAGCTCGTCGAGGAGGACAAGGCTCTGCGGCCTGGCCTCCCGGCATATGTCCCCGATCACGCGCATGTGCCCCGAGAAGGTGGAGAGGGACTGGTCGATGGACTGCTCGTCGCCGATGTCGGCGTGGACGGCGTCGAAGATGGCGAAGCCCGTCTCCGACGCGGCGGGAACCCCGAGACCGAACTGGTTCATCAGGGCCAGAAGGCCGATGGTCTTGAGCGTGACCGTCTTTCCTCCGGTGTTGGGACCCGTGACGATGAGGGTCTTCGTCCCCTCCGGCAGCTCCACGTCGATGGGCACGGCACGTGAGCCGAGCAGGGGATGGCGGGCCGAGCGGAGCACGAAGCCCTCGCGCAGGTCGCGGGCCATGACAAGGCCGCCGACCCTGGCGTGGCGGGCCCGGGCATAGTAGCCGTCGAGGACGGCCAGGCTCGACCGGCCCGAGGCGATGGCATCTGATTCGGGATGAAGGCTCTCTGTAGTCTCCCTCAGGATCCGCGAGAGCTCCTGCCGGTAGCGCGCCTCCTCCTGCACCAGCTCGTTGTTCTTCTGGATGAGCTCCTCGGGCTCGACGAACACGGTCTGGCCCGTGGAGGAGACCTCGTGCACGATGCCCTTTATCCGCGACTTGAAGTTGACGCGCAGGGCGAGGACCGTCCGGCCGTCCCTCAGGGTCGGCTCATCGGACTGGAGCATCGAGCGGATCTCGGGATCCTTGTAGAAGGAATCGGTCAGGGTCCTTATGTCGCGGTGCGCGCGGGCTATCCGGTCCCGGGCCGCCCTGAGCTCGGGGAGGTCGCGGAGCGTCCCGTCCCTGTTGACGATCTTGAACGCCATGCGCGACACGGCCGTCAGGTCGCTCGCTCCGCCCAGGATCCCGGCTATCTGCCGGGAAGCCGTCTTGGCCAGCCAGGTCTTGAACGCGGCATAGGATTCGGCCCAGAGTCCGAGGGCGTACAGCTCCTCGAGCTCAAGGACGGTCCCCGGCTTGGAGACCAGCTTCGCGGGTCGGGACACGGGGGGGAAGGAGAGGGAAGGAGGCTCGTGCCCCTCCTGGAATAGCCCGAGGATCGCCGAGGTGGCGCCCTTGAGGGAGGCGACCGTCGCGGGATCGTCGCTCGGGAGGCTCGAGCCGAGCTCGAGCCGGCCTTCCTCGGAGAGGCAGTAGCCCGCCACATCCTCCCGCACGCGGGAGAACTCAAGTATCCCGAGACTGTGCTCATTCGTCATCTTCGTCTCCGTTCCCGCCCCTTGGCCTCCGTCGTGCCGCCTTCCTGCGAGCCTCCACCGATATGCCCTCGGGCTTTCTGTACTCGAAGGTCGACTCAAGCTCCTCCCTTATCCTGAGGTAGCTCTCGTACCTGTCTGCGTTGACCTCCCCCGCCTCCACCGCCCCCGTTATGCGGCAGCCCTCCTCACCCGAATGGGTGCAGGAGAGGCCGAAGACGCACTCGGTCGCGATGGTGGCCAGCTCGGGGAAATAGGCTACGAGGCTGTCAGGCTCAATGTCGCGCAACGCGAGCCGCCTGACTCCCGGCGTGTCGATTACGCTTGTCACCCCGTCGGCGAGGGGAAGAAGGAGACCCATGGTCGTCGTGTGCTTGCCCCTGTCGAATTTCTCCGAGACCTCGGCCGTCCTCAGGGTGAGCCCGGGCTCGAGGGCATTGAGCAGGCTCGACTTGCCCACGCCAGACTGCCCCGCGAAGACCGAGGTCAGGCCGGAGAGGACCCTGCGCAGGCTGTCCAGGCCCTCTCCGCTTTTCGCCGACACGCGGAGGGTCCCGTAGCCCAGGCTCTCGTAGCAGCTCAGCCTCGACTCGACCTCCTCGTCTACGCCAAGGTCGGCCTTGTTCAGAAGGACGAGGAGGGGGACATGGGCGGCCTCGGCGAGCACGGCGACCCGGTCGACGAACCTGGGGCGGAAGGGGGGCAGTCTGGGCGAGCTCACGCAGACCACGAGGTCGACGTTCGCGGCTATGGACTGCTGGGCCCTCCCCTTCTCGTTGAAGCGCCCGAAGACATTCCGCCTGGCCCTGAGGGCGATCACGAGGCCCCTGTCGCGGGTGCCGGGGTCGGGAACGAATTCCACCCGATCTCCCGCGGACAGGGCATTGTAGGTGCCGCTCTGGTCCTTGATCCTCTTGCCCTTGATCGAACACAGGCGCCGTTTCCCATCCTCCGCGAGGACGAGAAAGAGGTTGTTCGTCCCCCAGAGGACGAGGCCTTCCATCATGTCGGGCGACCGCCGAGAGCCGCCGGAGACCTCATGCCGAAACTGGTGGCAAAGAGCTGGTACTCATCCTCAAAGGGCTCCTCTCCGGTGAGGAGGAAGAGGTCGCGGCCTGTCTCACGCGTAGCCGCCCCCTGTCTTGCGAGGAGCCTGCGCTCGGCGAGGACGGCCTTGAGCCTCCTCGCGACACCGTCCCTGGAATCCACGACCTCGACCCCCCTCCCCGCCAGGACGGCGATGTCGTCGCTCACATGGAGGAAATGGGTACAGGCTATCACGATCTCGTCGGCCCCACCTTCAAGCAGGCGCACGACGGCCGGCTCGACGGCGGCCCTGCGCTCGCTGCCCGTGGCGGAGAACAGCCTGTGCTCGACGAACTGGACGAGGTCCTGTGGCCCCTCGCGGAGGACGGTGATGCCCTTTGCGAAACGGGCCACGAGCTCGTCGAGGTAGGGATCCTGGACGGCGCGCGCCGTCGCCATGATCCCTATGACGCCGCTGCGTGTGCGCTCGGCCGCCGGCTTGACTGCGGGCACGGTGCCGACGACGGCGAGACCGGGATTGGCCGCTCTCACCGCGCCGAGCGCAGCCTGGGAGGCCGTGTTGCAGGCTATCACGAGTGCCTTCGGGCCATGGGCCGAGACGATCCGGGCGACCCGGTCGAGGACTATGTCCCTGATGGCCTCGGGACTCTTGGTCCCGTAGGGGAAGCCCGACCTGTCTGCGAGGTAGACGAAGCGCTCGGCGGGAAGGAGGCGCCTCGCGGCCGCGAGGTAGGGCAGTCCTCCGACTCCTGAGTCCATGAGGGCGATGGGGCAGTCGGGGCTGATCATTCCTGTTTTGGGTCACCGAAGAGCTTGCCGAGATCCTGCCGCGCCTTCTCGGCCGCGCTGCGCTGGGCTGTCTTCCCGGGGCCCGCGACGAGGAAGGCCTCGTGCGTGGCGTACCAGTCGCAGTGGTTGCGCCTGTCCTTGTCCGCGACGGGTTCCTGGATGGTCTCCGAGCAGTCCCAGCGCGCCCCGGGCTTGTAGAACCTGCAGTTCACGCAGGCGTGGAGGTCCTTGCCGCAGTCTTCGCATATCTCGTTGAAGCCCGGCTTTCTGTCCGCGAACATCGCTGATCCGCAATACGAGCACATGGACCTATCATACGGATCGGGAGCCTCACGCGCAAGGCTTGTAGGCGGCCGCGCGATCGTATAGCCTAGCTACCATGTACTCCTTCGACCCATGCGGGAGGGCCGGCTGCGGCTCGATCGCATTCGCGGGATCCGGCTATTGCCTCAGGCACCACGGCCAGAGCGCCGCGATCCAGGCCGAGATCACGGCGCGGATGAGCCTCGAGAATCCCGTGAAGGACCTCAACCTGGCCGGCCTCAGCCTCGAGGGCACCGACCTCTCCAAGAAGCAGTTCTTCGGCTGCTCATTCATCGGGGCATCCTTCCGCGCCGTCCTCTTCACCAATGCTGTCTTCAGGCTCTGCCTCTTCGACGCCTCGTCCATGGAGGCCTGCGACTTCTCTACCATCGATGCCCAATTCTGCTCCTTCGGTGGCACCAGGCTCCTGAATGTCTCGTTCGAGAACTCCGAGCTCCTCCACTGCAATTTCGACGGGGCCAGCATCAGGGAGTGCACCTTCGACAACTCGAACCTCTACGATTCACGCTTCATCCGCTGCGAGCTCGAGAACTCGGATTTCGTCAACTGCGACCTCAAGCGGGTCTACCTCATCCCGACCAGCCAGAAGAACGTCAGCTTCAAGAGCTCGAACACGGCCGAGGCGATCAAGGACCTGGAGCACCTCTACCTATGAAGCTCTACCAGCACTACTCGCTCTACGGTTTCTCGAACGTGTACCTGCTCGGCAACGACGAGACCCACGAAGCCCTCGTGGTCGACCCCGCGGAGATGAACGCGGCGATACTGGGCCACATCGAGAAGAACGGCTACGAGCTGAAAGCGGCCCTCGTCACCCACAACCATCCCCACCACGTACGCGGCCTCAAGACCCTCCTCAAGATCTATGACGCTGAGGTCTTTGCCGCCAATTCGAGGATCGGGAACATACTTTGCAGGCCGGTGAGGAACGACGAGACCCTGTCGATCTGCGGCTTCGAGGTCAACGCCTATTCCGTCCCGGGGCACTCCCCGGACTCCCTGGTCTTCCGCATCGGCCGCCTGCTGTTCACCGGCGACGCCCTTCACGCGGGCCTGATCGGCCGGACCCTGAGCCTCTACAACTCGGTGACCCTCGCGGCGAGGCTGCAGGCGAGGATCCTCGACCAGGCCGACGACTGCGTCATCCTTCCAGGCCACGGCCCGCCCTCGACCGTGGGCACCGAGCGCAGATTCAACGTCGGCCTCGAGCCTGGATACGCCGAGCGCATAACCTCGCGCTACGACTTCTTCGTCTAGCTCTGGCCCGGGGCGGGGAAGGTCCCGTCGAGCTCGATGAGGCAGTCGACGAGGAAACGGTTGAGAAGGTCGAGGCCTCCGGGATCGAGGGAAAGGGAATCCCGGGTCTCGATGAGCTGTCCCGCCCATGCCTCCAGGGTCCTGCCGATCAGGCTCCTCGCCTCGATGCCGAAGCGCCGGCGGAAGGCTGTCTTGTCGAGGCCGAAGACCGTCCTGAAGGACATCATGATGGTCTCGTAGGCCGATTCCTTCGTTCCGATGGGGCTCTCCACGGCCCCGCCCTTGGCGTAGCCGTCTATCTCCTGGGCTTCCTCGATCCTCAAGGAAGAGGGCCAGGCAGCCCTCCCCCAGGGCGAGGGCCCTGTCGCCTGGAGTGTGGACACCGCTCCCGGACCAGAGCCGATGTAGGAGCCCATTTTCCAGTACACGAGGTTGTGCGCGCACTCGAGCCCCGCCGGTGCGTAGTTTGAGACCTCATAGCGCCTGAAGCCTCGGGCGCTTAGGACAGCCTCGGCGCCATCCCTTTCCTCCGCCAGGTCATCCTCCTGCGGAACTTCGAGCTCTCCTGCCTCGACAGCCCTGGCCAGGGCCGTGTCGTCCTCGAGGACGAGGTCGTAGACGGAAAGATGGGCGATGCCGAGATCGAGGAGGAGGGAAACCTGCTCGGCGAGTGAGGGACCCTCGGCCGCTCCGCCGGCGCCCCTGGGCCAGGGTATGCCCGCGATGAGATCGGCGGAGACCCTCATTCCCGAACCGGCCGCCAGGGCGAGGGCCCTCGTCGCGGACTCGGCCGAGTGTGGCCGCCCGAGGATGGCGAGCCTCGCGGGATCGAGGCTCTGCACGCCAAGGCTTACCCTGCTGACTCCGCGGGCCAGCATGGTGGCGATGGCCCCCTCGTCGAGGCTCTCGGGATTGGCCTCCACAGTCCACTCCCCAGGCGAAGCCGCGAGGGCGGCCACGCCCGACAGAAGCCTGTCGAAGAGGGCGGCGGGGAGGGCGGTGGGAGTGCCGCCACCGATGTACACAGTGTCGAAGCCATCGCATCCGAAACGCGAGATGAGGCCGGCCAGCCTGGAAATGGTCGCGTCGACGAGGCCGGCCATCCTGGATTCAGACCAGGACGCCGCGGGGAGGGAGAAGAAATCGCAGTAGGCGCACTTCGAGGCACAGACGGGCACGTGGATGTAGAGGGATCTCGGCACAAGACAGGCCTGGGCCTCGGCGCTGCCACCGCTGCCATCAGCCAAAGCTTCCATACCCTGTCCCCGTCAAGGCAGGCCGAATCGGGAGGGCGGCCAGTAGCGGACCAGAACCCTCGCGATGAAGCGGTCGGCGTGGACAGGACCCCAGACCCGGGAATCGCTCGAGCCGCTGCGCGCGTCCCCTGCCAGGAAATACTCGTCGGGGCCGAGGCTCCGTGGCGCCATGCTGCCCGAGAGGGGGAATCCGTCCCGCCATCCCGCCGGCAGGGGGGACTTGGAGATGTCGTAGCGCCTGGAGGACAGCTCAAACTCGGTCAGGAAATGCTCATCGCCGGCAGCCTTCGCCTTGAAGACAAAGTCCTCCATGGTGATAGTGTCGCCCGGCAGTCCGACGACGCGCTCAAGAAGGGGTCCCGCCAGGGGCGACGAGCGGCCCGCGCCGAAGGGCGAATAGCGCTGGAAGGTGACGAAGCGCAGGAAGGAGTTGGCCAGGGAACGCAGGAATCCCGGGCTTTCCGCGTAGGGCGGCTGGACGAGGACGAGGTCGCCCCTCTCGGGTCTTGAGAAGCCGGGCATCTTGCCAAAGGGCGTCCTGGGCCCGAAGGCCAGGGGGCTCGCGACGAGGAGGTCGGAAGGGAGGATGGTCGGGCTCATGCTCGTCGAGCCCGTCGAATAGGCGGTGAGAAATAGGCCGGAGATTATCTCAAAGGCCATGAAGAAGAATATGAGCATGACGAGCCGCGAGAAGGTCTTCCGCCTGTTCTCGACGGCTTCGGCGTACGAGCGCCGCTTTCCTGGCCACAGCATCCTAGATTGGCTCCGCCTACCGCACCGCGCCCGCTCTTGAGAGGGGCCAGTAGATGAACAAGGCCTTGCCGAGCACCTTGCGTTCCGAGACGGGGCCGAAGTAGCGCGCGTCCCTTGAGTTGTCCCTGTTGTCGCCCATCGGAAAGACCCGGCCCTCGGGGATGAACCAGCCGGCCGAGTATCGGCGGGCGGCCGAGGCGTAGCGCGGGTCCTGGGGGTACATCGCGTACATCGTCCTCACCCGCGCCGAGTCGAAGGCGAAGCCGTCCTTCTGCGCCGCGGCCTCGCCACCATTCACGGTTAGCCCTACGGGGACCGGGAGGCCCGCGTCCCCGTAGGCCGCAGCCATGCCGCTGGCCTCGATCGCGGCATAGTCGCCGCTCGCCACGGAGCGGTGGTTGCCATAGCCCATGCCAGAGCCGGCCTTGAACTCCCCCTCGCCTATCCAGGACTCCGTCCCGGCGAAGCGGAAGCTGACCACGCCCCTTTCTATCCTGATCCTGTCCCCGCTCATGCCTATGGCCCGCTTTATGAGGTAGTGGACCCTGGGTTCCCCGTTTTCGTCCCTGTCGATGTCTACGAGGGTGAGGGTGAGCATGTAGAGCATCTGCTGCAGGATGGTGTACACAGGCCCGCGTGAGAGGTATGTGGGGTTTTCAAAGACGATGACCTGGCCGCGCTGCGCCCTCGCGAGACCCGGCGACTTGAGGACTCCCGGCAGGAGCTCGGGCCCGAAGGAGAGCTTGTCGACGAAGATCATGTCGCCGACGAGCAGGGTTTCCAGCATCGAACCCGAGGGGATGCGGTAGGCCTGGAAGAGGTACTGGTTCACGACGAGGACGACACATGCGGCCCACAGGATCGCCTCGATCCAGTCGAGCACCGGGTTCTTGGCCTGCTGCCTCATCTTCTTCGCGAGCCTGCGTCTTGCCCTGAATGTGAGCAGGGCCTCGGTCCCCGTCTGCAGGACCACGCAGAAGTCCTTCCTAGCTGTCATCGGAAGTGGACACTAGCACGATCACCTCGCGTTGACAAGCGGGAGGTCGATTCCTATAATCCCTTGACCATGCTCGACGACAAGCGAGTCACCCAAGAGGACATCGATAGCGTCCGCGTACGCCTGCGTCCTCTGTTCGGCATCGCCCCAGGGCGATGGCTCGCCGCGCTCTGCTCCATCGTCATCCTCCTGGTCATCTTCCTCGTCCTCTTCCTTCCAGGCCTCAAGCGGAACGGGAGCATCCTCACTGTCGTCTCGCGCCCCGGCCAGGCGGCGGTATTCCTCGACGGCGCCTATGCGGGGACGAGTCCCTGCTCGATCTTCGTTTCCAGGGGCAGCCATCGGGTCACCGTGTCGCGGCCCGGGTTCTCGGCCCTCGACCGGCAGCTCGATGTGGGTGGCCGTGTCTTCGGCAGCCTCTTCGCGCCACGCCGCATCTCCATCGCGGCCCGCCTCGAGGCGGCTGATCCCGCTTCCCTCCTCGAGGACGCCTTCGCGGAATACGCGCTGTGGTCGCTCTGTGGACGGCCCTCGGCCATCTACCAGATCCCGCTTCCCCTGTCCGAGGCCCTGCTCGCGTTGGGCGAAACAGGGAACAGCTCCTATCCGCCACGGGAAGAGGTCCCGGCCTTCGCCGCCTCCGCCCTGGCAGCCGCCGCGGGGGAGCACTCAGCCCGGGACGCTCTCCGCGCCGCCTTCCTGGCGGCCGCCGGAGGAGCCCCCTCCCCCCTTGGCCTCGTCGCCGGTATCGAGGCCCTCGAGAAGGGCCTTGGTTCGAACCCCGCCGTCCTCCCCTGGCTGGAATCCATCCTCCCGCCCTCCACACGCGCACGGCTGTCGGCCATCGCGGCCCTCGGACAGTCCGGCCCTCCGGCCGCGGGTCCCGCCACTGGCCTGGGCGGGGCGGCGGTCGAGACCCTCGGAGGCCTGCGCTTCCGGGCCATACCCGGTGGCAGCTTTGTCGCCTCGGGCGAGTCGCCCGGCGGCTCGTCCCTTCCCTACACCGTGTCACTCAGCTCCTACGCCCTCGCCGAGACCGAGGTCACCCGGCGGCAGTGGTCCTCGTTCATCGCCGCGAAGCCCGAGTGGGGGCCTGGCAACAGAGCCGCCCTCATCGCCTCTGGCCGAGCGGACGGGAACTACCTGGCCGACTGGGGCCTCCTGCGGCCTGACGAGCCGGTGACGGGCGTCTCATGGGAAGCAGCCCGCGCCTACTGCGAGTGGCTGGGCGGCTTTGCCTCGGGAGGCAGGGCAGTGGTGCTCCCGAGCGAGGCGATGTGGGAGAGGGCAGCCCTCCTCGGCGCCGACGCCGTCGCCCCGGGCGGAGACGCAAAGGGACGCGGCCCCGTCTTCGCCAGAGCCGAGCGCAGGGGCCCCGAGCCAGCCTCGGGTCCCGGGCCTGGCTCGGGTGCCGACCGTCTGGGCATACGCGATCTCCTGGGGAATGTCTGGGAGTGGTGCAGCGACGCCTATGTGCCCTACCCGGCCCTCCTCCCGGCGGGAAGCCACTGGCAGACAGGAGAACGATCGGTCCGTGGCGGAAGCTGGGCAGACCGCCAGGAGACGGTGAGTGTCGGGAGCAGGGGCTCGTTTCCCCCCGCCTTCTCGAGCCCCTTCCTCGGCTTCAGGCCGGCCCTCATGGACCAGAGGATGGACCGAAGATGATTCCTGATGGCGTGAAAGTCGTGGCCCTGAACCGAAGGGCCCGATTCGACTACACGGTCGACGAGACCTTCGAGTGCGGGATCGTCCTTGAGGGAACCGAGGTGAAGTCCGTCAAGGACAACCGCATCTCCTTTCCAGACGCCTTCGCCGAGGTCCGCAACGGCGCGGTGTGGCTGCGGAACTTCCACATCTCCCAGTACACCTTCTCCTCCCTGTTCAACCACGATCCCGACAGGCTGAAGAAGCTCCTCCTGCACGCGCAGGAGATAAAGCGCATCGACAGACGGGTGAGGGAGAAGGGCTACACCCTCGTCCTGCTCTCCGTGTACCTGAAGCACGGCCTCGTGAAGATCGAGCTGGGTCTGTGCAAGGGAAAGAAACAATACGACAAGAGGTCCGACATCAAGGAAAGGGAACTCGACAGGGAAATGCGCCGCCACGTCAGGCGACGGAACGAGTAGGGCATGAGGATAACCGGCGGCAAGTATCTGGGTCGGACGGTCGAGGTCGCGAAGGGTGGGCTCGACATACGACCGGCAATGGACAGGATGCGCGAATCCATCTTCGGGGTCCTCGGCGACCTGACGGGCCTGGGCTTCCTCGACCTTTTCGCGGGCTCGGGCGTCATCGCCCTTGAGGCGGCGAGCAGGGGAGCATCTCCGGTAGTCTGCGTCGAGAAGGACAAGGCCAAGTTCCCGATGCTCATAAGGAACGCCTCGATAGCCGAGGAGCGCATAGAATGCAAGTCGACATCGGCCGAGCTCTTCCTGGCGAGGAACAAGCAGGTCTTTCCCCTTGTATTCTGCGACCCGCCCTTCCCCTACCGCTACAGGGCCGAACTCCTCTCCAGCCTTTCGGAAAGACCGACTTCGGCCCCGGGAGGGCTTGTCCTCATCCATTTCCCGGTGGAGGACCGGCTCCTCGAACGCTACGGAAGCCTGCGGCTCGAGGACGAGCGTATCTACGGTAGGTCACATGTGAGGATCTACAGGAAGACAGAAGACTAGAGATCTATCGCGCGGAGGTAGGCGGCAAGCCTCTCTCCGGGGGCCCTCTGGCCTGCCGTGGGGGGGAGGGTTTGCGAGGGGGGCCGCGGCTGCCCGGCCAAGGTCAATCCAGTGGGAGGGCCGCGTCTGTCCTGGCTTTCTCCGGGCTCAGCGAGCCCGGGAATCTCGCACTCATCGTACATACGCCCCCCTGTAGATGTCCTTGAACCCGAAAAATACCGCATCGAGCACGGGAAAACAGGGCGGAAACCTGACTACGATCCAAAGGTTGATTATTTCTCCAATATCTCGTATAGTTTCTAAGTACGGCCATTTCCTATGGACAAAAACCTGTTTCAGCGCTTTCCTGGCGAAGGGCTCATCAAAACGGCTGACGAGCCAATCTCGGGCGTCGAGGCAGACCGGAAGGTCAAGCTAAACCGCAGGGGGAACGAGCTTTTCAACAAAGGTGACATCGAGACTGCGAGGCGGATCTTCCAGACAACCGGATACTCGGATGGGCTAATCCGTGTGGGCGACAGGTATCTGGGCAAAGGCCGGGCAGTTGACGCGCTCAAGATGTACTGGCTCGCCAAGGATTCGCGGAAGACGAAGGCCATGATAGATTCCATCGTCATTGTGATTGAAAAACTCCTTCGGGAAGAAGAGGAAGAAACGTGAGCGACCATCCGAACCAGGATCAATCCCACCGCGAGGCACAGAGCCCCGAACTCGCCGAGATCGCCGAGCTTTCCAAGAAAGGCTATCAATATCTGAAGGAGAACCGGGTCGAAGAGGCCGAGGAGTGCTTCGCGCGCATCCTCGAGCGCGACCGCGAGAACAACTACGCCCTGGTCGGCCTCGGCGACGCCGCACGCAAGCGGGGCGCCTTCCGCGATGCCGTCGACCACTACAAGAAATGCCTCGTGTACCACCCGGGCAACAACTACGCCCTCTTCGGCCTCGCCGACTGCTACA
The DNA here is from genome assembly GCA_025356015.1 of Spirochaetaceae bacterium. GTDB lineage: Bacteria > Spirochaetota > Spirochaetia > Treponematales > Rectinemataceae > JANXYO01. The sequence continues at coordinate 7,078 of JANXYO010000003.1, read as the reverse complement.
AGGCCCTGAACCAGTACCAGAAGGCCATCGAGATATGGGAGCAGTACCTCCTCCACGACAACAAGAACATCACAGTCCTCACCAGGGTGGCTGACGCCTACCGGAAGGTCAGGGACTTCCGCAAGTCGAAGGCCATATACCTCCGGGTCCTCGAGATGGAGGCCGACAATCCCTATGCCCTCATCGGGCTCGGCCACCTCCACTACGACTTCAAGGAATACAAGGACGCCCTCGGGTACTGGCAGCGGATGGTCGAGCTCCAGGGCGACGAGGTCGACATCAGGGTCCTCACCTCCATAGGCAACTGCTACCGCAAGCTCAAGCAGTTCGAGCTCGGGGTGCCCTACTTCGAGAAGGCCCTCGCCAAGGAGCCGGACAACTTCTACGCCCTCTTCGGCCTGGCCGACTGCTACCGCGGCACGGGGCACCAGCACCGCTCCCTCGACTACTGGAACCTCATCCTCGCGAAGGACCCGCGCAACAAGGTGATCCTCACCCGGGCGGGCGACGCCTACCGCAGCATGGAGGACTACGAGAAGGCGGCCGACTACTACGAGCGCGCCCTCAACATCGAGTTCGACGTCTACGCCGTTCTCGGCCTCGCAGTCATCGCCCGCATGCAGGGCAAGCACCAGGACGCGATAGTCTCCCTCAAGAAGCTGATCCAAAACGACGCCAAGAACTACCGGCTCTACCTCGAGCTCGCGCTCTGCTACCAGGCCACGGGCGAGAAGTCGCGCGCCCTCGAGACCCTCGCCGATTTCCAGCGCCTCGGCATCCGCAACATCTACATCCAGGACGCTGTGGCGAAGATGCAAAGGCTTTGACGAACTCCCTTCCAGGCATGGGTCTGCCTGAGATCGCCGCGGCCTGCTCCTTCCGCGCCGCCTTCCGTGCCCGCCAAGTCTACCACTGGCTGGCGCGCGGCGCCTCCTCCTTTGATGAGATGACCGACCTGCCTCTCGCGGAGCGGGAGCGCCTATCGCGGCTCTTCCCGCGCATCTGGTCCTCCCAGGTGGCCTCCGAACTCGAGGACGAGGACGGTTCCCTAAAGCTCCAGTTAAGGCTCTCCGACGGGGCCGCCGTGGAATGCGTCCTCCTCGAGGACATCGAGGGCCGGAGGACGGCATGCCTCTCGAGCCAGGTGGGCTGCCCGATGCGCTGCGCCTTCTGCAAGACGGGGACCCTCGGCTACCTGCGCGACCTCACTCCAGGCGAGATCATGGAGCAGTTCCACCAGCTCTCCTCCCGGCGCGGACAGATCTCAAACGTCGTCTTCATGGGCATGGGCGAGCCGATGCTCAACCTGAGCGCCGTGCGCGCGGCGATCGCGATCCTTGCCGATCCGGCGGGCCCCGGGCTCTCCCTGCGCAAGATCACGATCTCGACTAGCGGCATCGTGCCGGGCATCATCGACCTCGCCGAACGCGGCCCCGCGGTCAGGCTGGCGGTCTCGATCGCCGCCGCCGACGACGATCTTCGCTCCGCCCTCATGCCGGTGAACAGGAGCCACGACCTGGCCGCCCTCAAGACAGCCCTCCTCATCTACCAGGAGAAGACAGGGGAGCGGATAACCCTCGAGCTTCCAATAATGGGAAACAGCAACGCCACTGTGGCCGACGCCGAGGCCCTGGCTACGTGGTCCCGCCCGCTCAAGGTGCAGGTCAACGTGATCCCCTGGAACAGGGTACCCGAGCTCCCCTTCGTCGAGCCGACGAGGGAGCAGGTGGAGGCCTACATCTCAGAGCTCGAGCGCACCGGCCTTGTCGCAACGCGCCGGATGCGACGGGGCCGCGGTGTGATGGGCGCCTGTGGCCAGCTCGGCGACACGCTGAGAGCCTAGCCGCCTGCCCCTTTGCGGGCGCCTCCTGCCCCGGCCTTATTAAGTCATCCCGAGCTTCCTGCGCAGCCGCTCCACCCTGAGCCTCAAGGCCTCCTCGAGCCTCCTCGTCCAGGCCGAGGCCAGGGCCAGCTCGGCCAGGGCCAGGGCCGAGGCGTTGTCCCGCTCGACATGCTCGAGGAACTTCGACCTCTCGATCCACGAGCGCGGGCTCTCGGGCAGCATGCCGAGGACCCGCCTCCGGTCCGCCTCCCGCCCGCGGCGGCGGTAGTGCCTCGACAGGACGAGGCCGGCGCCCTCGTGCCCGTCACCCAGAGCGGCCTCAAGCAGCTCCTCAGCCTCTTCCTGCCTGCCGAGGGCCAGGAGGGTCCTCCCTAGGCCGGCGCGGTCGAGGGAGGCCGAGGCGAGCCAGGAGAGCGGAGCCTCGAAGACCAAGGCCGCCCTCGCAAGGAGGCGGGCCAGGGCCACCACGTCGTCCGCGTTGTGCGACATCACAACATCCATGAGGGGGCTGTCCCCCGCCTTGATATAGGAGAACCAGATGTCGGGGATCATCGAGCCAGGGACGTCCTCTTCCCTCTCGATTCCGAGCACCTCCCGCTCGAGGAGGCCGAGCGAGGCGCCGCCGTGGACGCTCTTCCACAGGCGGCGAGCGGCAAAGAGGCAGTCGATGTCCTCGGCCCGGGGGGGAATGAGGCCGTTCATCACGCATCGCGTGCGCAGCAGGGGCAGGTCAAAGGAGCGCCCGTTGTAGGTGACCACGGTCCTTCCCTCGAGGGCCGAGAGGAGCTCGCGGACGAAGCCCGCCTCTCCCGGATAGTCCTCGAGGAAATACTGCCTGACGACGAAGTCTCCCTCCTCGCGGCTGCCAATGGCCGCCAGGAAGGCGACGGTGCCCGAGCCCCCCGAGAGCCCTGTGGTCTCGAGGTCGAAGAACCGAAGCCTCCCTGTCGGGACAGGCCCGGCCAGGCCGCTCGCCTGCCCGGGGCGGCGCCGGCCAATGGCATTGAAGGGGAGCGGGTCTATCTCCTCGCCGAGATAGTCCTTGAAGCGCAGGGAACGCGACCAGACGAGGTCGCCCAGCTTGTCCCATCCCTTGAGGAATTCGGGCCCGCCTTCGCGCCGGCCAAGCCCCCTGTCCCCAGATGCGGGAGCGGGGCCCTCAAGGGGGACGGGCTCAGGGAGTTCCGAGGCGCGGCTGAGGCCCAGGGATCGCGCATCCTCCTCGGCCCGCGCCAGCTTGCGCAGCCGCTCGAGACGCTTCCTAAGATCGCCCGCCATGCGCCGCTTCCATAGCTCCGAAGAGGGCGAGAACCCTTTCCTTCACGAGTGAGCCGTCGACCATCGAGGCCCTGTCGGCGAAGTCGACCCCGATGCACGAGGGGCAGCCTCCCGAGCAGCTGCAGGCTGCGAGCCGCTCGCGCGCTGCTGCGACGGCCTTGCCAAGGAGCTTTGCCAGGCCCTCGGAGAGGCCTGTGCCCCCCGGGTACTTGTCGTAGAGGTAGATCGCCGGCACCCCGAAGTGGGGGTCCCGCACCCGCTCGGCCCGGCCCAGATCGCGCGGGTCGCACATGAGGAAGGCGGGGGCCAGGTCGTGCAGGAGGCGGCCGCAGCCCGAGAGGACGGCAGCCCTTATTGCCGAGTCGGCTCCCTCGCCGCCCGCCTCGTCGAAGCCGAGGGAGGCTCCCGCGGACCCACTTCCCAGAAGGAGGATGATGGCCCTTGTCTGCATCTCCTCGGGAGGAAGGCTTATCTCGCCATAGCCGATGTTCTCGTGGCTGTGGAAGCGCAGCTTCTTGAACTTCTCGGCCTGGGTCCTGACCAGAACATCACCGAGGACGAACTGGGTCCCCTCGACGATCCCCCTCTCGTCCTCTGTGAGGACCTCGATGTCTGTCTTGACGACGGCGTCGGTCCAGTAGTCGAGGTCCTTCTCCACGACATGGCAGCTGCGGTTGTCGATGTCGAGCTTGAGGACGATGTACTGCCGCCCCATGTGGATGTAGACGGCGTTGTCAAAGATGAGCTCTTTGGCGCTCGGCCTGTCCATCTCCCCGATTACCCTTGAGCCTCCACCTGTCGTGTCGACTATGACGACATTGTCGGCGGTGGCCGAGCGAAGCGATATCTTCTCGCTCGGGTAGCCGGCGGCCGACCAGTACCAGCGCCCCCCGGTCCTCCTGACGATGCCCTCCTCCTCGAGGAAGCCGAGGGCCTCGGCGGACTCGGAGGCTGCCTTGCCCTCGGCCTCTCCGGCCGCGAGGCTCGCCGAGGCGGCGAGGGCCTCACCTTCACGGAAGGGAAGCTCGAAGGCCGCGCACTTCATGTGGTCCATGAATACATAGGGATTGTCGGGATCGATGCGGGCCTTCTCGGAGGGCCGCCCGAAGAAGTACTCGGGGTGGGCGATGATGTACTGGTCCAGGGGTGCCGAGGATGCCACAAGGACGGCGAGGGAGAGGCCGCCGCGGCGACCCGCCCTCCCCGATTGCTGCCAGAAGCTCGCGAAGCTGCCGGGGAAGCCGGCGATCACGGCGGCGTCCAGGCCCCCTATGTCGATGCCAAGCTCCAGGGAGTTTGTGGAGACGACTCCCTGGATGCTGCCGTCGCGTAGGCCACGCTCGATGGCCCTTCGTTCGCTTGGCAGCAGGCCACCTCGGTAGGGGCTCACCTTGATCCGGCCATTGTCGGTGTAGCGGTTGGCGAGGGCCTCCACGATGTAGGAGGCGATGAGCTCGACGCGGAGCCGGGAGCGCGCGAAGAGGATGGTCTTGATCCCGGCCCTTAGCATGCGCACAGCCAGCTTCTCGGACTCGGTGGCCGTGCTCTTCCTGATGCCCTGGACGGGATCAAGCAGGGGCGGGTTGTAGAAGACGACGAGCCTCTCTCCCCGCGGAGCCCCGTTCTCGGTGATCGCCGAGACCAACCGTCCCAGGAGTGCGGTCGCGAGCTCGCCAGGATTCCCTATCGTCGCCGAGCAGAATATGAAGCGGGGCCTTGAGCCGTAGAAGGCGGCGACCCTGAGGAGGCGGCGCAGGACGTTCGCAACATGGCTGCCGAAGATGCCGCGGTAGGCGTGCATCTCGTCGACGACGACAAAACGCAGGTTCGAGAAGAAGTTGATCCACTTCGCGTGGTTCGGCAGGACGCCGGAGTGCAGCATGTCGGGATTGGAGATGACAATCCTGCCCGTGTCCCTCGCCGCCACCCGCAGCGAGTCGGGTGTGTCGCCGTCGTAGGTGTAGACGCGGACAGGAAGGGCTCCGCCAAGGGCCACCTCTTTGAGCTCGGCCTGCTGGTCCTGGGAGAGGGCCTTGGTGGGAAAAAGGTAGAGGGCCCGGGCCGAGGGCTCCTCGAGCAGGGACTGGACGACGGGAAGGTTGTAGCAGAGGGTCTTGCCGCTCGCGGTCGGAGTCACGACCACAAGGTCCTCGCCCCTCCTGACCATGGAGTAGGACGCAGCCTGGTGGGAATACAGGCGGCCGATCCCCCTCGAGGCGAGGCCCTCGCGGAGCCGGGCATCCAGGTCGGTAGGCAGGGCCGCCCATTCCGCGTCCCGGGCGGGAAGCCTCTCCACGTGGGCGACGCAGGGGGCTATCTCGGGGTCCGAGAGAAAGGCCTCGATGAAATCCGTGGCGGAAGTCTGGGTCATGGCCTATAATACTTCGCACAGGCGGAATGCGCCAACCTGCGGCGGCTCCACGCGAGGAACCACAGAAAGGAGACGGAAAATGGAAAAGGTCCTGTCTATCGTGCTCGGAGGAGGAAAGGGAACCCGCCTCTATCCCCTCACCAAGGACCGTTCCAAACCTGCAGTCCCCTTTGGCGGGAAATACAGGATCGTCGACATCCCCATCTCGAACTGCATCAATGCCGGATTCAACCAGATCTACATACTCACCCAGTTCAATTCGGCCTCCCTCCACCTCCATATCTCGAGGACCTACACCTTCGATTCCTTCTCGCGCGGCTACGTCGAGATACTCGCCGCCGAGCAGACCCTTGTCCATTCGGGCTGGTACGAGGGCACTGCCGACGCCGTGCGCAAGAACCTCCAGCATTTCCGGCCCCAGCACCCGAGCCACTACCTCATCGTCTCGGGGGACCAGCTCTACCGCATGGACCTCGCCGACATGTTCAGGCAGCACGTCGAATCGGGCTGCGGGCTCACCGTCGCCTGCACCACGGTCTCGCGCGAGGCCGCGAGCTCGCTTGGCATCATGGCGATCGACAAGAGCAGGCGAGTCGTCTCCTTCATGGAGAAGCCGGGCCCCGACAAGGACATCTCCGAGCTCAGGATGCCGGCTGAGCTGCGCACCGAGCGTCGCTCGGGAGGCAAGGACTTCCTCGCGAGCATGGGCATCTACATCTTCGACCAGGCCCTCATGGAGAGCTCCCTCGAGAACGACAGCAACGACTTCGGGAAGGAGATCATCCCCAACATCCTGGCGAAGGAGGCGGTCAACGCCTATGTCTTCCCGGGCTACTGGGAGGACATAGGGACCATCAAGTCCTTCTACGAGGCCAACCTCGACCTTACGGCGATCGATCCCCAGTTCAACTTCTACGAGGAGGACCGCCCCATCTACACACACAAGCGCAACCTCCCGGCCTCGAAGTTGAACTACTGCACGATGAACCAGGCCCTCGCCGCCGAAGGCTGCATCATCACCAACGCCTCGATCTCCCGGTCAATCGTCGGGGTGCGGACCATCATCGAGACGGGGGCAAGCCTGGACGGGGTCGTGTGCATGGGCGCCGACTACTACGAGTCGCCCGAGCAGAGGCAGGCAAACCGCGAGCGATCGCGCCCCGACATAGGGATCGGCCAGGGCACCATAATCAAGGGCGCCATCATCGACAAGAACGCGCGCATCGGGGAGCACTGCCGCATCGGCATCGACAACGTCGAGCGCAAGGATGGGGAATACGAGTTCCACTATGTCGTCGACGGGATCATAGTGATTCCCAAGAACGCCTCGATTCCGCCCGGGACAGCCTTCTAGCTCTAGCGGAGATAGAAGCCGAAGGCGGGAGCCTCGCCTTCCGGCCCCCCCGCGTGGGAGGGCTCGTTGGCGCTCCCCCGGCGTCCCACGGTGATCCAGTAGCGCTTGCCCTGCTCGTAGAAGCGGGCGAGCCGGGCTGCGGCGCCCAGCTCATCGCTGTTGGACTCGAGTTCCCTTCCGGCCTCGTCGAAGATCCCTATGATCGCGTCGCCCGGGTCGGGCTCGAGGCTGA
>JANXYO010000101.1 GCA_025356015.1 Spirochaetaceae bacterium | reverse complement strand
GGCAAGCTCGGCATGGTCCTCGGACGCAAGGGCCTCATGCCCAACCCGAAGACCGGAACCGTCACCCACGACCTCAAGGCGGCCGTGGCCGAGCTCCGCAAGGGGCGCACCGAGTTCAGGACAGACAAGTCCGGCATCGTGCACCTCGCCATCGGCAAGGTGTCAATGGAAGCGTCGATGATCGCCGACAACGTCACCACCCTCCTCGAGGAGGTCACCCGAAAGCGGCCCTCCGACGCGAAGGGCGAGTTCGTCTCCTCGGTGTACCTCACGTCCACCATGGGCCCCGGCGTCCGTGTCGCCGTTGCCAAGAACGAGAAGAGGTAAATCATGGCCATGCGAGCAAGCAAGATACAGTCCGGCAAGGCCGACGCGATCGTCGCGCTCAAGGACAAGATCGGCGCAGCCAAGGACTTCATTTTCGCCGAGTACCGCGGCCTGACGGTCGAGCAGATCTCGGCGCTCAGGAAGCAGCTGCGTGCGAAGAACGCCGAATTCCACGTCGTGAAGAACAATTTCGCGCGGATCGCCTTTGAGGAGCTCGGCTACCCTAAGGATGTCGAGCCGGTGCTCACGGGCCCCACGGCCGTCGCTTTCACCCACGCTGACGCCAACGACGTCGCAAAGGTGCTCATCGATTTCGCCAAGGAAGCGCCCATCAAGGTGAAGGGCGGCCTGGTTGACCGGGGCTTTTTCGGACCCTCCGAGATCGAGGCCTTCTCGAAGCTCCCGAACAAGAAGGTTCTCATCTCCATGCTCATGTCCGCGATGAACGGACCCATGCAGAACCTCGTCTACGTCATCAACGCGGTGCCCACGAAGCTCGTGCGCACGCTCAAGGCGGTGGAAGAGAAAAAGGCCGCAGAGGCCGTCTAGTCCCGGGTCCGAAGGTTTTGACAAGGTAATTTCGGCGTTCAGGCTTCCGGTTTAGCTGCCGTTCCTGTCCGCCGCATGCGGGGAGCAATTCCCGCGCCAAGCCACCCGTATGGGCCGGCCAGCGTTATATTATAGGAGAAGATAATATGGCAGCTCTCAGTTCAGACCAGATCCTCGACGCGATCGCGTCCATGACCGTCCTCGAAGTCGCCGCCCTCGTGAAGGCGATGGAAGAGAAGTTCGGCGTCACCGCCGCGGCCCCCGTCGCGGCAGTCGGCCCCGCCGCCGCAGCCGCCGCTCCCGTCGAGGAGCAGACCGAGTTCACCGTCTTCCTCAAGGGCGGCGTGCCGGCCGACAAGAAGATTTCGATCATCAAGGAAGTCCGCGCCATCACCGCCCTGGGCCTGAAAGAGGCCAAGGACCTGGTCGAGGCCGGCGACAAGGCGATCAAGGAGAACGTTTCCAAGGCCGAAGCGGAGAAGATCAAGAAGCAGATCACCGACGCGGGCGGCGCCGTTGATATCAAGTAAGACGGTTTACCGTTTTACTACTTCCTCTTCAGCAAGCGCAGGAGGGGGCCGGGGCACCGGCTCCCTGCCGCGCTTGCAGGTTCCGGGGCCCTGCGGCGGAAGAGTCCGCGAGGTTCCGGAACCATTGTTCGCATCACAGGACTTCATGATATTCGGGAGAGCCGGGATACGGGAACGAGGCGGGTGCAGGCTGCGGATTGCCCGGGTCGGCCATCGGACGCTCATGGTGCAAGTAATAACCGGACCGATCCGCGCGCTGTAGCGGCGCGCAGCTGGGGGGTGACGGATGTCATATACCGAGAACAAGATCAAACGCGAGTATGTCGGGAAGGATTACCAGGATGTAATGCAGCTTCCCGACCTCATTGAAATACAGCTCTCTTCCTACGAGCGATTCCTCCAGCGCGACAAGGTCCGCGCGGGAAAGGGCCTCGACGCCGCAGGCCTCGAGGAAGTCTTCCGCACTACCTTCCCGATAGAGAGCCCAAACGGCGACATGCTCCTCGAGTACGAGCGCTACAACCTCGACGAGGGCGCGATGAAGTACTCCGAGCTCGAGTGCAAGATGAAGGGCCTCACCTACGCCGTGCCCCTCAAGGCACGCATAAACCTCGTGTTTCAGAAGACGGGCGAGATCAGGCAGAAGGAAATCTACCTCGGCGACATCCCCCTCATGACCGACCGTGGAACCTTCATCATCAACGGCGCGGAGCGCGTCGTCGTATCCCAGATCCACCGCTCGCCAGGCGTCATCTTCTGCCACGAGAAGGGCGTCTACTCGGCGCGCATCATCCCCTACCGCGGGTCCTGGCTTGAGTTCGAGATCGACCAGAAGAAAGAGCTGATTTACGCCAAGATCGACCGCAAGAAGCGGATCCTTGGCACCATGTTCCTTCGCGCCCTCGGTTTCGAGACGCGAGAGGACATCATCAGGGCCTTCTATGTCTCCCAGAAAGTCGCGATCGGCGAGACGCGCGAGGAGAAGGACAGGGCAATCAACCACGTCCTCGCCAAGGCCGTCAGGCTCGAGATCAACGGCGAGAAGAAGAAGCTCTACCGCGCCGGCGACAAGCTCCACCTGCACGATGTGGACGAGCTCGTGAACCTCGGCGTCAGGGAGCTCGAGATCATCAACTTCGAGCATGCCGACTCCCTTCACTTCGATATGATCCTCAACTGCTTCGAGCGCGAGGACATAAAGCTCGTCAAGGAAGACCCGGGCCAGGACGAGCCCTCGAAGGCCGACGCCCTCGCCGCCGTCTACTCCACCCTCATGCCCGGCGAGCCCATCACGGTCGAGAACGCGGAACGCGATCTCGCAAACATGTTCCTCTCCAGCCGCCGCTATGACCTCGGCCGGGTGGGACGCTACAAGCTCAACAAGAAATTCGACTACTCCGTGCCCGTGAAGGAGCACACCCTCGTCCGCGACGACGTGATCGCGACCATGAAGTACCTCATGAGCGTGTACTACGGCGAATCGAACGTCGACGATATCGACCACCTCGGCAACCGCCGCGTGCGCTCGGTCGGCGAGCTCCTCGCCAACGTCATGAAGAGCGCCTACGGCAGGATGGAGCGCATCGCCAAGGAGCGAATGAGCCTCAAGGAGACCGACACGATCAGGCCCCAGGACCTCGTGTCCATAAAGCCGATCGTCGCCGCGATCAAGGAGTTCTTCGGCTCCTCGCAGCTCTCCCAGTTCATGGACCAGGTCAATCCCTTGGCCGAGCTCACCCACAAGCGGCGCCTGAACGCCCTGGGACCTGGAGGCCTCTCCCGCGACCGCGCGGGCTTCGAGGTCCGCGACGTCCACTATACGCACTACGGCCGCATGTGCCCCATCGAGACGCCGGAAGGCCCGAACATCGGCCTCATCGTCTCCCTCGCGACCTACACGACGGTCAACGAGTACGGCTTCCTCGAGACGCCCTACCGCAAGATCGAGGGTGGCAAGGTCACCAAGAATATCGAGTACCTCTCCGCCATGGACGAGGACAAGTACTATATCGCCCAGGCGAGCGCCCGCATCGACAAGGGCGGGAACTTCCTCGATGACAATGTCTCCTGCCGCCACCAGGGCGATTACACGACCCGCGGCCCCTCCGAGCTCCAGTACATGGACGTCTCGCCCAAGCAGATCATCTCTATCTCGGCGGCCCTCGTCCCCTTCCTCGAGCACGACGACGCCAACCGCGCCCTCATGGGCTCGAACATGCAGCGTCAGGCCGTACCCCTCATCTTCACCGAGCCGCCCAGGGTCGGCACCGGCATGGAGGACAAGTGCGCCTATGACTCGGGCGTCCTCCTCAAGGCCAGGCGCGACGGCACCGTCGAGTATGTCGACGCCAACAAGGTCGTGATCAAGCCCGACGAGGACAAGAAGTCCCGTGACGAGTACGTCCTCGTCAAATACCAGCGCACCAACCAGGACACCTGCTACACCCAGCGTCCGATCGTCCACAAGGGCGAGAAGGTCCTCAAGGGCCAGGTCGTCGCCGACGGTCCCGCCACCAAGGACGGCGAACTCGCCCTGGGCAGGAACATCCTGGCCGGCTTCGTGCCCTGGAATGGCTACAACTACGAGGATGCGATCCTGATCTCCGAGCGCGTGGTGAAAGAGGACATGTTCACCTCGATCCACATAAAGGAGTTCCAGACCGAGGTCCGCGAGACCAAGCTGGGGCCCGAGCGGATCACGCGGGACATCCCAAACACCAGCGAGAAAAGCCTCGACAACCTCGACGGCGAGGGCATCATCAGGATTGGCGCGAAGGTGAAGGCCGGCGACATCCTGGTGGGAAAGGTCACGCCCAAGAGCGAGACCGAGACCACGCCGGAGTTCAAGCTCCTCAACTCCATCTTCGGCGAGAAGGCCAAGGATGTCCGCGACTCATCCTTGCGCGTCCCCCACGGCATCGAGGGCACGATCATCGACGTGCAGCGCCTCAAGCGCTCCGCGAACGACGACCTCTCGCCCGGTGTCGAGGAAGTGGTGAAGGTCCTCATCGCCGCCAAGCGCAAGCTCAAGGAAGGCGACAAGATGGCGGGCCGCCACGGCAACAAGGGCGTCGTCGCCAGGGTCCTGCCCCAGGAGGACATGCCCTATCTCGACGACGGCACCCCGCTCGACATCTGCCTCAACCCGCTGGGCGTGCCCTCGCGCATGAACATCGGCCAGATCATGGAGACCGAGCTCGGCTGGGCGGCATCGACCCTCAACGAGTGGTACGCATGCCATGTCTTCCAGTCACCCTCGCAGGAGCAGATCGAGGCCAAGCTCAAGGATGCAGGGCTCCCGGTCAACTCCAAGACCAATGTCCGCGACGGCAGGACCGGCGAGCACTTCCAGAACCCGGTCACGGTCGGGATCATCTACTTCATGAAGCTCCACCACCTTGTCGACGACAAGATGCACGCGCGCTCCACCGGCCCCTACTCCCTGGTCACGCAGCAGCCCCTGGGCGGAAAGGCCCAGTTCGGCGGCCAGCGCCTGGGAGAGATGGAGGTCTGGGCCCTCGAGGCCTACGGCGCCGCGAACACCCTGCAGGAGCTGCTCACGATAAAGTCAGACGATATGACGGGAAGGGCGAAGGTCTACGAGGCCATCGTGAAGGGCGAGCCGCACACCGCGGCCGGCATCCCCGAGGCCTTCAACGTCATGGTGCAGGAGCTCAGGGGACTTGCCCTGGACATCAGGGTCTACGACGCGAAGGGCAAGCAGATCGCCCTCACGGAGCGGGACGAGGACATCATCAACAAGCAAGGGGCCTTCTAGGCTACCACGAGCGAGAAATAGAACCGCAGAGACGCTGAGGCGCAGAGAGGGAAGATGAGGAAAGCGACTAGAGGCGGAGAGACAGGGGCGGCAGCTCGCCGGATGATTCTTCACCCAATGCTTTTCCTCCGCGTCTCTGCGCCTCTGCGGTGGGTTTTCGAGGATAAGGCCCGAATCGATACGAGGAGGGGGAGATAGCATGCGAGATATACAGGATTTCGATAGCATAATGATCCGCCTGGCCAGCCCGGACATGATCCGCGCATGGAGCTATGGCGAGGTCAAGAAACCCGAAACGATCAACTACCGCACACTCCGCCCCGAGAAGGACGGTCTGTTCTGCGAGCGCATATTCGGCACGACCAAGGAATGGGAGTGCTACTGCGGGAAGTTCAAGTCGATCCGCTACAAGGGCGTGATCTGCGACCGCTGCGGAGTCGAGGTGACCCACTTCAAGGTCCGCCGCGAGCGCATGGGCCACATCGAGCTCGCCTCCCCGGTCTCCCACATCTGGTTCTACCGCTCGGTCCCGAGCCGCATGGGGCTCCTCCTCGACCTTCCGGTCGCGGCCCTCCGCTCGGTGCTCTACTACGAGAAGTACATCGTCATAGACGCGGGCGACACCGACCTCAAGAAGATGCAGCTCCTCACCGAGGAGGAGTGGTACGAGGCCCAGGACCGCTACGGCGGCGGCTTCTCGGCAGGCATGGGCGCCGAGGCAATCCGCTCCCTGCTCGAGCAGATAAACCTTGACGACCTCGCCGCCGAGCTCCGCCTGAGGATGATCGACAAGGGGCCGAAGTCCGACAAGCGCCTCTTGAAGCGCATAGAGATCTGCGAAAGCTTCCGCGGCTCGGACAACAAGCCCGAGTGGATGATCCTCGACGTGATCCCCGTCATCCCCCCGGAGCTGCGCCCCATGGTCCAGCTCGACGGAGGGCGCTTCGCCACATCCGACCTCAACGACCTCTACCGCCGGGTCATCAACCGAAACAACCGCCTCAAGCGCCTCATGGCGCTCAACGCGCCCGACATCATCATCCGCAACGAGAAGCGCATGCTCCAGGAGGCCGTGGACGCCCTCTTCGACAACTCGAAGAAGAAGCGTGTGGTCAAGGGAGCCTCCAACAGGCCGCTGAAGTCCCTCTCCGACATGCTCAAGGGCAAGCAGGGCCGCTTCCGCCAGAACCTCCTTGGCAAGCGCGTCGACTACTCCGGCCGCTCGGTCATCGTCGTCGGGCCCGAGCTCAAGATGTGGCAGTGCGGACTGCCCACCAAGATGGCCCTCGAGCTCTTCAAGCCCTTCATCATGAAGAAGCTCGTCGAGAAGGACGTCGTCTACAACATCAAGAAGGCGAAGATGCTCGTCGAGTCGGAGACCCCCGAGGTCTTCGCCGTTCTCGACGAGGTGGTCAAGGAGCATCCGATCCTCCTCAACCGCGCTCCGACCCTCCACCGCCTCGGCATCCAGGCCTTCGAGCCCGTCCTCGTCGAAGGCAAGGCCATCAAGCTCCACCCCCTGGTCTGCCACGCCTACAACGCCGACTTCGATGGTGACCAGATGGCCGTCCACGTGCCCCTGACCAACGCCGCCCAGGCCGAGTGCTGGACCCTCATGCTCTCGAGCCGGAACCTCCTCAACCCCGCGAACGGCAAGACGATAGTCTTCCCCTCTCAGGACATGGTCCTCGGCATCAACTTCCTGACCCGCCACAAGCCAGGCGGCAAGGGCGAGGGCCGAAGGTACTCCTCGCCCGAGGAAGTGGTCATGGCCTGCGAGTCCAAGGCCTGCGACTACGCCGCGGTGATCAAGGTGCCTATCAAGAAACGGCCGATCTGGAACGGGGTGGGCAAGGAGCTCGAGCTCCGCGAAGGCGCCGTCCTCGAGACGACGGCCGGCCGCATCCTGCTCAATGACGCAATGCCGCCCGAGGTCCCCTACCTCAACTTCGCCCTTGGAGACAAGGAGCTGCGCGCCCTGATCGAGGCCGTCTACAAGCAGATGGGCCCCTACGTCACGGTGGCCATGCTCGACGCGATCAAGGACAATGGCTTCCGCTACGCGACCTTCTTCGGCGCCACGATCGGCATGGACGACATCGTCGTCCCGCACGAGAAGGGCGATATGATCGTCGCCGCGAACAAGCAGGTCGACTCGATCCAGAAGCAGTACCTGGCCGGCCACATCACCCAAGAAGAGCGCTACAACCGCGTCGTCGAGGTTTGGTCCAAGACGAACGAAGAGCTCACCGCGGTGATGATGAAGACCCTCGAGAAGGACCGCGCCGGCTTCAACAACATCTACATGATGGCCAACTCAGGCGCCCGAGGAAGTCGTAACCAGATCAGGCAGCTCGCGGGAATGCGTGGCCTCATGGCCAAGCCCTCCGGAGACATCATCGAGCTCCCGATCCGGTCGAACTTCCGCGAGGGCCTCTCTGTCATCGAGTTCTTCATCTCCACCAACGGCGCCCGCAAGGGCCTCGCCGATACCGCCCTCAAGACGGCCGACGCCGGCTACCTCACGAGGCGCCTCGTCGACATCTCCCAGGACGTCGTCATCAACATCGACGACTGCGGGACCATCAACGGCGTCCTCCACGCGCCCATCAAGGACGGAGAGGAAGTCATCGAGGCCCTCCGGGAGCGCATCGTCGGCCGCTACGCCCTCGACCCCGTCCGCCACCCGATCACCAACGAGACGATCGTCGCGGCCAACGAGGAGATCACCGAGGAGATCGCCGACAGGATCGACGAGGCCGGCATCGAGGAAGTCTACCTGCGAACGGTCCTCACCTGCGAGGCCAAGCACGGCGTCTGCCGCAAGTGCTACGGCAGGAACCTCGCGACCGGCCGGACGGTCGACATAGGCGAGGCTGTTGGCATTATCGCAGCCCAGTCGATCGGCCAGCCGGGCACCCAGCTCACCATGCGTACCTTCCACATCGGAGGCGCGGCGACCAAGGTGTCCGAGGAAAACCGCATCTACCTCAAGTATCCCATCCTCATCACCGAGGTCGTGGGCACCTATGTTCCCATGCCGGAAAACCGCTCCCTCTTCACCCGCAAGGGCGCCCTCCACGCCTGCAAGATTTTCTCGAACTTCGAGGCGGGCAAGGGTGACAAGATCCTCGTGCAGGACGGCCAGCGCATCCTCAAGGGCGACTCCATCGTCAAGCACAGCGACGGGAGCTTCGCCAAGGCGACCGATATCTCCTACGCGAAGGTCCTCAAGGACCGCGTGCTGCTGATCGCCCAGGACCAGCGCATCGAGGTGAGGAACGGATCCGAGGTCATCGTCAAGCCCGGCGACATCATCGCTGCGAACGCGACCCTGGCCACCTTCGACCCCTTCTCCGACCCGATCATCTCCGAGCACGACGGCTATGTCCGCTACGAGGACATCATCCAGGGCTCGACCCTCAAAGAGGAAATCAACGAGGAAACGGGCAATATCGAGAAGAAGATCACCGAGTTCGCCGTCGAGCGCGACGCCAAGCAGCCGCGCATCGTCATCACCGACGAGGCGGGCAACGAGATCGTGACCTACTTCCTGCCGGGCGGCGCCTACCTCAACGTCGAGGACGGCGAGGTCGTCAAGGCGGGAAGGACCCTGGCCAGGACCCTCAAGGAATCGGCCAAGGCCATGGACATCACGGGCGGCCTGCCGCGGGTCGGCGAGCTTTTCGAGGCCCGCAAGCCCAAGACCCCGACCGTGCTCGCGACCGTCTCCGGACAGATCGCCTTCCGAGGCATCGTGAAGGGCAAGCGCGTCGTCGTGGTCAAGGACATCTTCAACAAGGAATACAAGCACCTGGTGCCGATGGGCCGCAGGCTCCTTGTCCGCGACGGCGACACCGTCGAGGCCGGGGACATGCTCTGCGACGGCAACAAGAACCCCCATGACCTCATGGTGATCCTGGGCGAGCAGTACTGCCAGCGCTTCCTCATGGACGAGGTCCAGCAGGTCTACCGCCTGCAGGGCGTCACGATCAACGACAAGCACATCGGCGTGATCATCCGCCAGATGATGAAGAAGGTCGAGATCGTAGCCCCTGGCGACACCAAGTTCATCTACGGTCAGCAGGTCGACAAGTACAAGTTCCACGAGGAGAACCGCCGGGTGGTCCAGGAGGGCGGACAGCCCTCGGTGGCCAGGCCGCTGCTCCTCGGCATTACCCGCGCCTCGCTCAAGATCGACTCGTTCTTCGCCGCGGCCTCCTTCCAGGAGACCACGAGGGTCCTCACCGACGCCGCCATCGCGGGCGCGACGGACAACCTCCGAGGCCTGAAGGAAAACGTCATCATCGGCCACCTCATCCCGGCCGGCACCGGCATGCGGGAGTACCGCAACATCAAGCTTTCCGACTGCGAGAACGACGACCTTGATGCCTTTGTCGAGGAGATCCTCGAGAAGCGCCGCAGGGAGAAGGAGCTGGCTCCCCTTCCTGCCCTCGAGGAGCGCGCCGAGAACGGCGCCGCTTTCGAGGAGGAGGAAGTGTTCGAGAACGACGAGGGCTTCGAGGCCGTGGACAGCCCGGTGGACGAGGACTAGGAAGAAGACCTCCCCCCGTGCGGCCGGCCCTTCGGGGCTTCCGCGCGGGGCTACAGTATTGACAGTGGACTGCGTACAGGGTTAAGGTATTGGCTCGCGCCGGGTATTCGATCAGGCGCCCCGAATCAGGTAATTCGCGTACCATCATATCCGTCGGGCCATGCTGAGGCCCGGCAATACAAGGGAGTCGAGAGCATACATGCCGACGATCAACCAGCTCATCCGCAATGGCCGCAAGGCTTCAAAGTGGCGGAAAAAGGCCCCAGCGCTTCAGCAGTGTCCCCAGAAGCGCGGAGTCTGCACCCGCGTCATGACCGTCACGCCCAAGAAGCCTAACTCGGCCCTCCGCAAGGTAGCCCGCGTAAGACTCACCTACGGAGTCGAGGTCACCGCCTACATCCCCGGTGTGGGCCACAACCTCCAGGAGCACTCGGTGGTGCTTATCCGCGGAGGCCGCGTCAAGGACCTCCCGGGCGTGCGTTACCACATCATCAGAGGCACCAAGGACACCCTTGGAGTCGAGGACCGCAAGAAGGCGCGCTCGAAGTACGGCGCCAAGCGGCCGAAGGCTTAGAGGAGAGGGATCATGGGCCGCAAAAAGAAGACAATCGACCGGGGACATCTCCCGGACACGAAGTACAACTCGATCACGCTCACGAAGTTCGTGTGCCGCATGATGTGGCAGGGCAAGAAGTCCATCTGCTCGCGCATCGTGTACGACGCGATGGAGCTCATGGCGAAGAAGTCGGGCGCCCAGGCGATCGACGTCTTCAACAAGGCGCTCGAGAACGCCAAGCCCCTCGTCGAGGTAAAGTCGAGGCGAGTCGGTGGAGCGACCTACCAGGTTCCTGTCGAGATCCGCGACACCCGCCGCGAGGCCCTCGCCATGCGCTGGCTCATCGCCGCCGCCCGCAACCGCTCCGGCAAGGCTATGGCCGATAAGCTCGCCGACGAGCTCTTCGACGCCTTCAACAACACCGGCACCGCGGTGAAGAAGAAGGAAGACACCCACAAGATGGCAGAGGCCAATAAAGCCTTCGCGCATTATAAGTGGTAAGGCGCGAGAGCCTTGTGAGCTCTCGCGACCCTTGGATTTAGAGTCGCGTTTGCGTTTATGGGCTTTCGCACATTACAAGTGGTAGCATCTTAACAATCCAG
>JANXYO010000078.1 GCA_025356015.1 Spirochaetaceae bacterium | reverse complement strand
CCTCGAGGTTCCTGATCGTCCGCTCCAGGCGTTCCTTCTCGTGGACGAGCCTCTCGGCCGGGTCCTCGCTCGCCTGGGGGGCCGTGAAGCGCGCCTTCACCGCTGCGGGGCTCGAGCCCGCCCTCAAGGCCTCGAGGGCCTCGGCCCTGATGTCGGGGTCGCTGATGCCTGCGGCCATGCGCATTCCGTCCCAGCCCACGTCTGGGTCGACAGCGAAGACAGCGGCCCGCACGGCCTGGGTCGCCGTCGAGCGCGGCACGCCGAGGGCGCGGTCGACATAGTCCTCGAACCTCGCCTTGAATTTCCTGCAGAGGGCCTGGGCCTCGATCATGAGGCGGCCGAACTCGAGCATGAGCTTGCCGTTCTCGGCGATGCAGCTCTGCTTGATCCGCCTCGTGAGGTCGACGAACTCGCCCTCGGAATCGAAGACGTTCCGGTAGTGGCCCTTTCTCTCGGCCTCGACCAGGATCTCGTGGAAGACGCCCCAGAACTCGTTCGTGTGGGCCCTTCCCGAGCCAAGGCCACCCTTTCGCTCGCCGTGGATGTGGTGGGCGTATTCGTGGAGGGCGGTATAGAGGAGCTGGTCGTCCGATGTGAAGTTGCGGTTGTGGATGATGATCTCGCGGCTCCCCGGCTTGTAGAGCCCGTTGACGAGGGCGCTCTCCTTGCCCGAGAAGATGACCTTGAACTCGGTCTTGGGCTCCATGGTGTCGAGGAGGATGTTTTTTACACGGTCCTGGTTCATGTCCCTGCCATCCTAAGGTCAGGGCAGGGAGGGAGGCAAGGAGCCGGCGCCCGCGTGGCGGGCCTTTAGGACGTCTAGCGGAGCAGCGCCCTCTCGATCTCGGTCTTGTTGAAACCGATGATGATCCGCCCGTTGACGTCGATCACGGGTACTCCCATCTGGCCCGACTTCCTGATCATCTCCTCGGCCTTGTGCGGGTCGGCCGCGACATTGTACTCGGAGAAGCTCACCCCCTTGAGGCGGAAGTAGTCCTTGGCCACCTTGCAGTAAGAGCAGCTAGGTGTCGTGTATATCGTGACGCTCATGGCGCGCGTTCCTCCTCGAGGGCATCTTCTTCCCGGGATTGCTTTCAATTGGCCCCTGGGCTTCCCGCTTAAAGGTACTGGCTCCCGGCCGGGCAGGGGGAGCCTAAATCGGAACTTTAAAGCGGGGGGAGGGAAGGGGGGCGTAGGGCCTTCATGCGAAGCCCGATCCGGCAGCCCTCCTTGACCGCCGCCTGTCTTGTCTTCTCAATGTTTTGCCTCAAGGCCGAGGGGGACCTTGGCCGGGGCAGGGCCTCCTTCGATCTTGACGGGTCCTCGATGCAGGCCAGGATCCTTCTTGGCGAGGCCGAGGGCTCTCGCTTGGGTCTGGCCATGGCTGCCGACGGCAGGCTCGCCGAGCTCAGGGGCCTGTTCTGTCTCAGGTCGCGGGGGGAAGGGCCTCAAGCCTCCCTCCTCGCCGGTCCGGGTTCGGCGGCGGGTCCGGTCAGGCTCCTTGCCGATCCCACGTCTTTTAGCCCGGGCTTTCGCCTCGGTCCTCCCGCCGAGGCCGATCCCTCCCTCGAGTCGGCAACCTCGGTCATCGCCTGCGAGGCCGGGCCAGTCGCCCTTTTCGCCCTCGCTCGGGGCTCCTCTCCCGGTCTCCTGGTAGCGAGGCCCGGGCCGGCATCGCTTTCCTCCAGGGACGGCCCGGGATCGAAGGGATCCGTCTTCGAGACGGCCGCGGGCGGCTTCTGCCTCGGCCCCCGCGGCGAGGAGGGCGGCTGGGCCCTGGTTGGCGCCTCCTCCCTGCGCCGCGGCAGGAAGGGGGGAGATGGCTGGAGGCCCGATCCCCCTCCCGACGCAGGGGGCCAGGTCCTAGTCTCCGGCCTCGTCGCCGAGCGGCGCTGGCAGGGGGGGAGGAGCAGCGCCGGGGCAGAGCTCTCCTGGGGCAGGCTCGAGGGCCCCGGCATCGCGGCCCGGCTCGAGGCCGAGGCCGGCTTGGGCTTCCTTGCCCTCCGCGTCGCCGCCGGCGCCGCCGCCGAGTCCTTCCGGAACCTCTATGGTGAGGAATCGGCGCGCCGCCTCGGCCTGGCCTGCGACGCCCGCCTCGCCCTGCGTCGCTCGGCCTTTCTTTCGGCTGCCTACAGGCTCGAGTCTCCACGCTCCGGGCCCGGCGGGCCCCCTCGCCTGGAACGCTCCCTGGCCACCCTCCTCGAGCTGCCCCTCCTCTCTGCCCCCGGGGGAGGGTCGGCCGAGCTCGGCATCGAGCTTGGGGGAGACGAGGCTTTTCGCGGGGACTCAAGGTTCAGCCTGGCCCTCAGCCGGGGAGGGGAGTCGGCATCCCCCCTCTGGCGGATCGGGGTCTACTCCTGTCTGCTTCCCTCCCGTCCAAGCCCCCGGTCCGTCCTCGGGCCGGTCGGGGCCAGCTTCATGTGCCGCAGCTGTCCCTCGCCCGAAAGCCCGGGGCCCGAGCCGTTCAGGCTCGAGGCCGAGCTCGGCCTCGAGGCCCTCGCTGACGGTCTTTCCTCGGCCCCCGTCATCGCGAAGGGGAGCCTCGGCATCGGCCTCGCCCTGGACAGGGCCTCTGTCCTCAGCCTGGCCATGAGCCTGCCGCCCGAGGGCCTCGAGCTCAGGCCGCGGCAAGCCACAGCGCCAGGCCCCGGCCTCGTCTTCTCAGTCGCCTACCGCAGCCGGATCGGCCCTTAGGAGGCCGCCCAGGTCGAGCCAGTCCCTGGCTCCGAAGGCTCCCTCGATCGCCTTGCGGGCCGCGTCGTAGGACAGGGCCCCGGGGCCCTGTCCTATGGCGTCGAGGATGGCCGAATCGCTCGAGGCGACCCTGTCCCCGGCGAGGGCGAGCTTCAAGGGAGGGTCGGCGCTCGCCTCGACGAGGCTCCTGGCTTCGAGCCCCCGACGCGAGAGGGCCAGGGCAAAGCTCAGCGCATGGCCGGCGCTGCCCGAGACCGGGGCGTCGAAGAAGGCCAGGACAGAGGAGGGCCGCTGTGCGGCTATCGAGTCGGCCAGGATCTGCATCGCGCGCTCGAAGCCCTCGCGGTCCGATATCCTGCCGTGGGCCCCGCCGGCATCGCGGAGCACACCGTCGGTGGCGACAAAGACCGGCCTTCCCTTCGTGTAGTGGTAGACGGTCAGGATCTGGTTGTAGGCGTCCACGAGGAGGCGGCGGCCCCCCGTCTCGGGGGACGCTCTCGCGAGCCTGCTCGTGGAACGGGAAGTCGAGGAGACGCCCCGGAAGAGCACAAGCCTCTCCTCGCTCGCCAGGCGGAAACGGTCGCCCACAAGCTTCAAGGAAGAGGGGAGGGCATAGCCGCGGTCGAGGAGCCAGCGGTAGTCGCGCGCGGCCGCCGCCAGCGAGGCGCTGGCCTTGTACATGGCTAAACCCTTATCACGAACGCTTCCCTGCGGCTACACTCCGGGGGCAATGGGCACGCTCTCCGTACTCGGTCGTTTCTTCGCCCTCGTCGAACTCAGGACCAAGGTCGTGTCCCTCTCCACCTTCACCATCGCATCCCTCATGGCCCGCAAGGAGGCGGGGAGCCTCGACCCGGGGAGGCTCGCCCTGTGCCTCGCTGCCGTCCTTTGCGTCGACATGGGCACGACGGCCTTCAACTCCTTCTTCGACTGGTGGAGGGGGGTCGACCATGCGGACACGAACCGGGAGAGCGACAAGGTCATCCTCTCCCAGAATGTCCCCGCCCTCGCCGCCTTCCTGGTCGCCGCCGCCCTCTACGCCATCGCCGTCGTCCTCGGTCTTTTCCTGGCCTCGGCAGCCGGCTTCTGGCTCATTCCCGCCGGGGCCATCTGCCTCGCCGTCGGCTTCCTCTACAACGGGGGGCCCCTGCCCATCTCGAGGACGCCCTTCGGCGAGCTCGCCTCGGGGAGCTTCCTGGGTTCGGCCCTCTTCCTCGTGGTGTTCCGCAGCCAGACCGGGTCCTGGAATGTCCATGCCCTCCTGGCTTCCCTGCCCGGCTCGCTCATGATCTCCTCGATACTCGCTGTGAACAACGCCTGCGACATCGAGGGGGACAGGGCCTCGGGGAGGAGGACCCTGGCCGTCCTGGCCGGGAGGAGGGCGGCGGCCAGGATCGCCTATCTCCTGGGCGCCGCCGGTTTCGCCGCGACAGCCCTGCTTTCCCTCCTCGGCCCCCTGCCTCGTCTGGGCCTCGCGGCGGCAGCCCTCTCCGCCGCCTTGAGCCTCCCAGTCTACCTCAGGATGGCCCGCAGGGGCTTTTCCCATTCCTCCAAGGGAGGCTCGATGGCCTCGATCGTCAGGATATTCTCCGTCTGGAGCCTCTGCCTGGCGGCCTCGATCGCTGCCACGATCATCCTTGGCTGGAGCTAGGCTGACAGGGTGTTGATGCTTCACGCGATGAGCCAAAGACGGTATCATCAACACCTCGCAACGGGGGTGGCATCTTGATTCTCGATCCCGACCACAGCGCCCTGCTGATCGTCGATGTCCAGTACGATTTCTGTCCCGGCGGGGCCCTTGGCGTCCCCGATGGGGATTCCGTCATCGCGCCGATCAACGCCGTCGTCGGCAGCTTCACTCATGTGGTGGCGACCCAGGACTGGCACCCGGAGAACCATGTCTCCTTCGCTTCTGCTTGGGAGGGCAGACAGCTCTATGAGACCGTCGCCGCCGACGGGATACCCCAGGTCCTCTGGCCCGACCACTGCGTCCGGGGTTCGAGGGGGGCCGCCCTGCACGAGGGGCTCGAGCTCGACCGGGTGAGCCTCATCCTGCGCAAGGGGACGCGCCGCGAGCTCGACTCCTACTCGGCCCTCTTCGAGAACGACAGGTCGACCCACACGGGCCTTGACGGCTGGCTCAGGGCTGTCGGCGTCAAAGTCCTCTGCATCTCGGGCCTGGCGACCGACTATTGCGTCTATTTCACGGCGATAGACGCCCTCCGCCTGGGCTACGAGGTCATCGTCCTCGCCGACGCCGTGCGCGGGGTCGGCGTGCCTCCCGGCAGCGTCGCGCGGAGCATCGACCGCATGAAGGCCTCGGGCGTCCTCTTCCTCGACTCCCGCGAGATCGGCTAGGCGCGGCATGCAGAGCGCCCTGTTCACCGACTTCTACGAGCTGACCATGGCCCAGGGCTACTGGCGCCGGGGGGACGGGGGGAACTCCGTCTTCGACGTCTTCTTCAGGCGCCAGCCCTTCAAGGGGGGCTATTCGGTCTTCGCCGGCCTCGAGCCCCTGCTGCGGGCCCTCGAGGATTTCCGCTTCGCGAGCGAGGACCTCTCCTGGCTCGAGGGCCAGGGCTGTTTCGAGCAGGGTTTCCTCGACTACCTCTCGGGCTTCAGGTTCAGAGGCGATGTATGGGCCATGAGCGAGGGCGAGCTGGTCTTCCCCCAGGAGCCCGTCGCCAGGATCGACGCCGACCTCATCGAGGCCCAGCTCGTCGAGGGCTTGATCCTCAACTACCTGAATTTCCAGAGCCTGATCGCGACGAAGTCGGCCCGGGTGTGGAGGGCCTCGAACTTCGGCCGGATCATGGAGTTCGGCCTGAGGCGCGCCCAGGGTCCCGACGGGGCCACGGCGGCCTCGCGCGCTGCCTTCCTTGGCGGGGCCGAGGCTACCTCGAACAGCCTCGCGGGCCGGCTCTTCGACATCCCGGTCATGGGCACCATGGCCCATTCCTGGGTCATGTCCTTCGCGGACGAGCGCGAGGCCTTCGACGCCTACGCCGAGGTCTACCCCGATCGCACCGTCTTCCTCATAGACACCTACGACACCCTCCAGAGCGGCATCAGGAACGCCATCGCCGCGGGCAGGGAGCTCGCCGCGAAGGGCAAGAACTTCGGCGTCCGCCTTGACTCGGGCGACATGGACTACCTTTCCCGCGAGGTGCGCAAGGCCCTGGACGCCGCCGGCTTCCCCGACGCGAGCATCGTCGTCTCCAACGAGCTTGACGAGGAGATCATCGAGGCCCTGACCGACGCCGGCGCCCCGATCGACATCTGGGGAGTCGGCACGAGCCTGGTCACGGGGGGCAACGAGTCGGCCTTCACCGGGGTGTACAAGCTCGCCGCTGTGGAGCGCTCGGGGAAGCTCGAGCCCACCATGAAGTTCTCCGACAACCCCGAGAAGCAGACCAACCCGGGCGTGAAGCAGGTCTGGCGCATCTACGGGGATTCGGGCCTCGCGATGGCCGACCTCATCACACTCGCCGAGGAGGAGCTCGAGCCCGGCAGGGAGACCGTCCTCCACCACCCCTCGGGCGACTGGCGCCTGCTAAGGGCGATCCCGGCCGAGGTCAGGCCCCTCCTCTCGAAGGTCATGGACAAGGGGAGCATAGCCGTCGAGCTGCCAAGCCTCAAGGAATCGCGCAACGCGCTGCGAAGGGGCATGGACCGCTTCGACTCGACCCATCTTCGCCTCCTCAACCCCCACGTCTACAAGGTCTCGATCTCCCAGGCCCTGCGCGAGCTCAAACTGGGCTTCATCGAGAAGTACCTGCGGGATTCGCGATGAGGGAGCCGACCGAGCCCCGGCGCTTCGCCGCCCTGCAGCGGGCCGCCGCCGCAAGGGCCGCCTGGAAGCGCCTGCTTTGCCACGCCGCCAACGTCGGGGTTTTCGCCTTCCCGATCTACCTGATGGCCTCCTTTGCGAGCTTCGAGTCCCTTCGCTTCGATCCGCGGGTCCTGCGGATGAGCGTCTACATTGACCTCATTCTCCTGGGCTTCGGCGCCCTGGCCTATGGCGCTGGCCTCCTCTTCACCCTCGCCCGCATAGGCCTCGCCTCGCGCACAGGCCGGGGCGACGCCATCTGCTTTGCCAGACTCATCCGCGAGAGGGAAGGCTGGTCCTGGGGCCTCGGGGGCCTTCTCTGCCAAGACGGCGAGGGGGTCTACTTCCTGCGCGGGGAAAGGAAGACCAGGCTGTCCTCTCCTGATGGGCGCTCGAGGATGGCAGAGATCGAGGGGGCGCGGGCCGCCTTCCTGTTCTCAAAGGTCGAGATCAGGCCCTACCTGCGCTTCGAGGG
>JANXYO010000072.1 GCA_025356015.1 Spirochaetaceae bacterium | reverse complement strand
GACTTCGACCGCGACTACAAGACGATGGACCCCGACTACATGGAATCCATCTGGTGGGTCATGAAGAGCCTCTGGGACAAGGGCCTCGTCTACGAGGGCCACTACATCCTCCCCTACTGCCCCCGCTGCTCGACCGTCCTCTCCAACCACGAGCTCGCGCTGGGCGGATACAAGGACGTCCACGATCCCGCGATCACGATCAAGTTCAAGGTCAAGCAGGCCGAGGGAAGGGGCCCCGGCGACGCCCTCGGCATCGCCGACGGGAACACCTTCTTCCTCGCCTGGACGACGACGCCTTGGACCCTTCCGTCCAACCTCGGCCTCTGCCTTGGCCCGGACATAGATTACGTCCTCATCAAGGACGGCAAGGAGCGGTACGTCCTCGCGGAGTCCAGGCTCGGCGCCTACTATAAAGAGACGGAGAAACCCGAGATAGTCTGGCGCAAGAAGGGCGCGGAGCTCGTCGGCATCGAGTACGAGCCCCTCTTCCCCTATTTCGCCCAGCTTCGAGAGCCTAGTGAGGGCAGTCGCGACGGTAGTCGCGGCGGCGCCTTCCGCACCCTGGCCGGCGCCCACGTCACCACCGAGGACGGCACCGGCATTGTCCACACCGCGCCGGGCTTCGGCGAGGAAGACCACGAGGTCATGAAGGGGACGGGCGTGCCCACGATCTGCCCCATCGACGCAGAGTGCAAATTCACCGACGAGGTGAGCGATTACGCCGGCGTCTTCGTGAAGGACGCCGACAAGGCCATCATGGACAGGCTCAAATCCGAGGGCAAGCTCGTCAAGCGCGAGCAGATCCTCCACGCCTATCCACATTGCTGGCGCTGCTCCCACCCCCTGATCTACCGCGCGATCGGTTCCTGGTTCGTCAAGATCGAGCCCATCAAGCAGAAGATGCTCCTCGCCAACTCCAAGGTCACATGGGTACCCGAGCACATCAAGAACGGCCGCTTCGGGAAGTGGCTCGAGGGCGCCCGCGACTGGGCCATCTCGCGCAGCCGCTACTGGGGCAACCCCCTGCCGATATGGAAGTGCCCGGACTGCGACAAGACCGTCTGCATAGGATCGCGCGCGGAGCTGGAGAAGCTCTCGGGAGCAAGGCTCACGGACCTGCACAAGCACTTCGTCGACGAGGTGAGCTTCCCTTGCGCGAACCTCGTGGGGGGCAAGCCCTGCGGCGGGACCATGAAGCGCATACCCGAGGTCCTCGATTGCTGGTTCGAGTCGGGCTCGATGCCCTACTCCCAGGTCCACTACCCCTTCGAGAACAAGGAAAGCTTCGAGGAGCGCTTCCCCGCGGACTTCATCTGCGAGGGCCTGGACCAGACCCGCGGCTGGTTCTACTCCCTGACCGTCCTGGCGGCGGGCCTCTTCGGCGACCGCGCCTTCGACGCCTGCGTCGTCAACGGCCTCGTCCTCGCCGAGGACGGCAAGAAGATGTCCAAGAGCCTGCGCAACTTCACCGATCCCTCGGCGGTCATGGACAAGTTCGGCGCCGACGCGCTGCGGCTCTTCCTCATGAACTCGGCCGTCACCCGCGGCGAGGACCTGGGCTACTCCGACGAGGGCGTGAAGGAAGTGCTCAAGAGCGTCATCATCCCGCTCTGGAATTCCTACGGCTTCTTCGTCACGTACGCGAATATCGACAAGTATCCCGAGGGCATGGCGGAGGCGGACCTGATTCCCGCCGCCGGCTCCGCGCCCGGGACGGGAGGGCCCCGCAATCCCCTCGACCGATGGGTGCTCTCCCTCTGCGAGGCCCTCGTAAAGGACGTGAGCGCCGGGCTCGAGGCCTACGACATGCAGGGGGCGATCGGGCCCATCGTGGACTTCATCGACAGCCTCAACAACTGGTACATACGACGCTCGCGCAGGCGCTTCTGGCGCGCGGGGGCCGACGAGGACAAGGCCGAGGCCTACGCGGTGCTCCGGCGCGTGCTCACCAGGCTGGTCACGGTAACGGCCCCGATCATGCCCTTCGTCGCCGAGGAGATCTGGCGCAACCTCCGCGCGCCCGGGTCGCCGGAGTCGATCCACCTCTGCGACTGGCCCGAGTACGAGGCCGCCCTCCGGGACGAGGAGCTCGAGCGCAAGATGGCCTCGGTCCGCCACGCGGTCTCGATGGGCAGGGCCCTGCGCGTGCAGAACGACGTCAAGATCCGGCAGCCCCTCGCGGCCGTGCTCCTCGTCACCCGCGACGCGGCGGAGCGAGCCGTGCTTATGGAGATGGAGGAGATACTCAGGGACGAGCTCAACGTGAAGCGAGTCGCCTTCAAGGACAACGAGGAGGAGCTCGTCGAATACTCGGCGAAGGCGAATTTCCGCGTCCTCGGCAAGGAGCTGGGCAAGGACATGAAGACCGCCGCCGAGGCGATCGAGCGCCTGACGGGCGCCGAGATAGCGAGCCTCCTCGAGGGCTCCGTCCTCGAGCTCGAGGTCGCGGGTAGGGCCTTCGAGGTCACCAAGGACAAGGTAGACATCCGCAGGGCCGAGAAGAAGGGACTAAAAGTCCTCAACGAGGGCAGCCTCACCCTCGCCCTCGATACCGAGATCTCCGAGGAGCTCCTCTCCGAGGGCTACGTGCGCGACCTCGTGCGCGGGGTGCAGAACCTCCGCAAGGAGGGAGGGCTCGAGGTGACCGACAGGATCAAGCTTTCCCTCGCGGGCGACCTCGCCCTAAAGAAGGCCCTCGACGCCTTCATGGACTTCGTGCGCTCAGAGACCCTCGCGGTCTCGGTGACCTGGGCGGAGGGACCGGCGGTGCCGGGACTCTCGGGCGCCTTCTCCGAGATCGAGGCGGGCGACAAGCTCTGGAGGGCCGAAGTCTCCAAGGCCTGACTCTCTTCAACAAGGATCAACATGCTTTCGACTTCCGAGCGCGACGCGCGCGATATGCGGCTCTTCATCCTCGCGTCGGTCCTCATGGGGCTTGGCGGCTGCGTCAACGCCTCGATCTTCAACAACTACCTCAAGGACGTCTTCCAGCTCGACGTCGCGAGGCGGACCTTCCTCGAATTCCCGCGCGAGATGCCGGGCTTCCTCGTGAGCTTCCTCATCGCCTCCCTCGCGATGATGGGCGAGGTGCGCATAGCCTTCATCGCCAACCTCGCGGCGAGCGCCGGCATGATGGCCCTCGGCTGGATACCGGCCTCCTTCGTCCTGATGGTGAGCTCGGTCTTCCTCTACAGCTCGGGACAGCACGTCTTCATGCCCCTGGGCAACGCGATCGGCATGGGCTTCGCGCAGAAGGGCAAGGAAGGCTCCGTGCTCGGGCGGATCAGCTCCATCAACACGATAGCCCTGCTCTCGGGGACGATAGTCCTGCTGGGCTTGCTCAAGTTCGCCAACCTGTCGTACCGCGCGGCCTTCAGCTCGGGCTCGGCGCTCTACCTCGCCGCCGCGCTCGCCCTCCTCTCGATGAGCCCGCGCAGGGGATCCGGCAAGCCGCGCCGCATGGTGATCAAGCGGCGCTACGCCCGCTACTACGCGCTCTCGGTGCTCTACGGCGCGCGCAAGCAGCTCTTCATCACCTTCGGGCCCTGGATGCTCGTCGACCTCTTCAAGCAGCCGGTCCAGACGATGACCCTGCTCTTCCTGATCGTGTCGGTGGTCGGGATCGGCGCCCAGCCCCTGGTGGGCAGGCTCACCGACCGCTTCGGGCCGCGCGCCGTACTCGGCGGGGAGGCCGTCCTGATCATCCTCGTCTGCACGGTCTACGCCTTCGCCCCCGAGCTCCTGCCGACGGGAACCGCCTTGGTCGTCGTCGCCGGCTGCTACGTCATAGACCAGGCCTCCAACGCCGTGACCATGGCGAGGGCCATCTACGTGAGCCAGATGGCCGAGGACTCAGGCGACGTCTCCCCGACCCTGTCGCTCGGGATAAGCATCGACCACGTGGTCGCGATGTTCCTGCCGATGCTCGGCGGCCTCGCGTGGAAGAACGCGGGAGAGCGCGGCTACCGCTGGGTCTTCCTGGGAGGGGCCGCGGTGGCGGCCGTCAACTTCGCCGTCACGCGGGGCATGCCGGCTCGGAAACCGACGACCTAGAGGCGTCCGAGGGCGCTCAAGGACAG
>JANXYO010000148.1 GCA_025356015.1 Spirochaetaceae bacterium | reverse complement strand
GAAGCCGGCCAAGCTCGCGATAGCCGTGTTCGTGGCCGTCATCCTGGTTCCCATCCTGGGAGCGAGGAACATCTTCTACCTTGAGGTGATCTTCCAGATCGCCGTGTTCTCGGCCCTGGCCCTCGGGCTCAACATCGTCGTGGGCTTCTCGGGCCTGCTCAACTTCGGCTACATGGCCTTCTACGCGGTGGGCGCCTATCTCTGGGGCTTCTTTGGTTCCCAGCAGCCCTACCTACTGTCGGCCATACCGGGGACGGCACCGCCCGGTACCCAGTTCTTCCTCGCCCCCGACTGGTTCTATGTCTTCATCTTCCTGGGCATCATCGCTGCGGCGATAGTGGGCCTCATACTGGGTCTGCCAGTCTTGAGGGTACGTGGCGACTACCTCGCCGTCATCACCCTGGCCACGGGAGAGTTCATCCGCCAGCTGGCGAACAACCTGGACAAGCCCTACAACCTCACCAATGGGCCCCAGGGCATCACCCCCATCCAGCGTCCCAGCCTGCCCCCGGGGGTGCTGGCCTTCTTCAACGATGTGTTTGAGACGATAGTGGGCCATCCGGTCACGGTGAGCCAGTTCTACAACATCCTCTTCTACCTCATCTCGGTGATCATCGTGGTTGTGGTGATTGTCATCACCTTCCGCCTCGACGATTCGAAGATCGGCCGGGCCTGGACGGCGATCAGGGAGGACGAGCTCGCCGCGACCGCCATGGGCATCCCGGCGAACCGCCTCAAGCTCGGCGCCTTCGCGGTGGGCGCGTCCTTCGCGGGAGCGATGGGCGTCCTCTTCGCGGCGAGCCGCACCTTCATCAGCCCCGAGTCCTTCACCTTCCTCCAGTCGGTCGGCGTCCTCACGATGGTCATCCTGGGAGGCATTGGCAGCATCCCGGGCGTCATCATAGGCGCCACCGTGGTAATCATCCTGAACCTCCAGGTCCTGCAGAGCTTCTCCCTCTACCTCGCCCAGCTGCGGCAGAGCGACGCTGTCATCCCCCTCATCAACTTCCACTGGAAGGACCTCTCGAACCAGCTCGATCCCTCCAAGTACCAGCGTCTCGTGTTCGGCATCATCCTCGTGCTCATGATGATCTACAGGCCGGCGGGCATACTTCCCGCGGCCAGACGCAAGCGCGAGCTCAAGGCGAAGGACGTCGTGGATCAAGACGCGGCGCAAAGCTCAGATGCCGACAATGGGAAGGGGGCCGACCGTGGCTGACAGCGTAAACATCCTCCACACCGAGGGAGTGGTGAAGCGGTTCGGCGGCCTCACCGCCGTCAACAGGATGGACTTCACCATGGAGAGGGGCCGCATCTTCAGCATCATCGGGCCGAACGGGGCCGGCAAGACGACCTTCTTCAACACCCTGACCGGTCTGTACAAGCCCGAGGAGGGCAGGATCGTCTTCGAGGGGACACAGATCAACGGCCTGGCCCCCGAGAAGATCACGGCCCTCCACATCGCCCGCACCTTCCAGAACATCCGCCTTTTCGGCGGCATGACGGTGATCGAGAACATCCTGGTGGGGGCCTACACGAGGATGAAGCAGACGGCCCTCCAGACTGTCTTGAGGCTCAACGCCTTCAAGGTCGAGGAGGAGGCGGCCGAGAAACGGGCGACCGAGCTCATGCACTACGTAGGCCTGGGCGACATCGGCAACGAGCTAGCCGCGAGCCTTCCCTACGGCGCCCAGCGCCGCGTGGAGATCGCCAGGGCCCTCGCCTCGGAGCCAAAGCTCCTCCTGCTCGACGAGCCGACGGCCGGCATGAACCCGGCCGAGACCGAGGACGCGACCCTCCTGTTCCGCCGCCTGCGCGACGAGCTCGGCGTGTCGATCCTCCTCATCGAGCACGACATGAAGGTGGTCATGAACATCTCGGAGCGCATCACGGTCATGGACTACGGCGAGAAGATCGCCGAAGGCTTGCCCAAGGAAATCGCGGCCAACCCCCGCGTCATAGAAGCCTATCTTGGCCGCGGCGCAGCCTCGGCCATGACCGCATGAGGAGCACGAGATGAGCCTGCTAGAGCTTGACGACGTACACTCCTACTACGGCAACATCCACGCGCTCAAGGGCATCTCCCTCAAGGTCGAGGAAGGCGAGATAGTCACCCTCATCGGCGCGAACGGCGCCGGCAAGACCACGACCCTGCGCTCCATATCGGGCCTCCTCCACCCCCGAAGGGGCAGGGTCATCCTCCAGGGAAAGGACATCACCAACCTCTCCCCCCACATCGTGCACAAGGAGGGCCTCGGCCTCGTGCCCGAGGGCCGCGGGGTCTTCCCCCGCCTCACCGTCCTCGAGAACCTGCAGATGGGCGCCTACATCGTGAGGGACAAGGCCAAGATCGAAAAGGGAATCGAATATGCCTTCACCCTCTTCCCCCGGCTAAGGGAGAGGTCGAGCCAAAAGGGCGGGACCCTCTCGGGCGGCGAGCAGCAGATGCTCGCGACCGCGCGCGGCCTCATGTCAGAGCCGAAGATCCTCCTCATGGACGAGCCCTCGATGGGACTCGCGCCCGTCCTCGTCGACCAGATCTTCGAGGTCATCAAGGAGCTCAACGCCCGGGGGACCACGATCCTCCTGGTTGAACAGAACGCCCTCATGGCCCTCTCTGTCGCACATCGCGCCTATGTCCTGCAGACCGGCAGCATCGTGCTTTCTGGCAAGGCCTCTGACGTGAAGAACGACGAGAACGTGCGCAAGGCATACCTGGGGCTTTAGACCCAGACCCACCAAATCAAAAAACAGCCCCCGTCCCGGTTAAGGGACGGGGGCTGTCGCTTTTAAAGCGGCCTGGCCGCGCGCAGCTCGTCTTAGATCTGCCCGCCCGTGACGGTGGCCCCAGAACTCGATCTCCCTGATCGAGGCCGCGTCTTGAAGCCTGTCGCAAGACCAGGCTCCCACGGGCTATAATCGCCGCACCAAGGAGGGATCCCCGCATGCACAAGCCCAGCGAGTCCCGCTACGACACTATGAAGTACAAGCGCTGCGGCCACAGCGGCCTCATGCTCCCGGCGATCTCCCTCGGGCTCTGGCACAACTTCGGCCATTCAGATTCCTTCGAGACGGCCAGCGCCATGGTGGCCCGGGCCTTCGACTTCGGCATCTCCCACTTCGACCTAGCGAACAACTACGGCCCACCGCCCGGCTCGGCCGAGGAGAACTTTGGCCGGATCCTCGACAGGGACTTCCGCGCCCACCGCGACGAGATGCTCATCTCAACCAAGGCGGGCTACACTATGTGGCCCGGCCCCTACGGGGACTGGGGCTCGAAGAAATACCTCGTGTCGAGCCTCGACCAGAGCCTTGTTCGCCTGAGGCTCGACTATGTGGACATCTTCTACCACCACAGGTACGACCCTGACACTCCCCTCGAGGAGACGATGGCCGCCCTCGACCTGATGGTGCGCCAGGGCAAGGCCCTCTACGTCGGAATCTCGAACTACAGGGCCGAGGAGACCCGGAGGGCCGCGCAGATCCTCAAGGCCCTCGGCACCCCCTTCGTGATCCATCAGGCGCGCTACTCGATGCTGGACAGGTGGATCGAGGGAGGGCTTCTCGACCTCCTCGAGGAGGAGAAGCTCGGCTGCATCGTGTTCTCGCCCCTCGCCAAGGGCATCCTGAGCGACCGCTATTTCGGCGGCATACCGGAGGGCTCGAGGGCCGCGGGCAAGAGCGTCTTCCTCAAGCGGGAGGATGTCACCGAGGCCCTGGTCGCCAAGGTGAGGAAGCTCGATCTCGTCGCGAAGGCGCGCGGCCAGAAGATGGCCCAGATGGCCCTCTCCTGGGTCCTGCGTGACGGCCGCGTCAGCTCAGCCCTGATCGGCGCGAGTATGCCCTCCCAGATCGAGGACTGCGTCGCCGCCGCTGGCATGACAGCCTTCAGCCCCGAGGAGCTCTCCCGGATCGAGGCGATCCTCGCGGAGTGAAGCTGTGACCAAAGACGCGCCGACCGGGGGAGCAGGTCTGGATCGAACCACGAACGCTGTGGTGTGAAGACCAATCAACCGCGAACTGCACGAAGATACACGAACAAAGGTGATCATTGTCCACGTGATCCCCGCTCGGTACCCTCTCGTTCGTGCGCTTCGTGGTCGCCCCTGTCTTCAGATGCGCCTGCGGCCTCAATCGATTGCAGGCAAAAAAAGGGGGCCGCCCCGTTGGGCAGCCCCTGCATGGTACGGAAAGCTTGGCCTTAGTTGCCGAGGGGCTTGCGCTTGTTCCAGGCATCCCTGAGGGCGGCCAGGACGTTTCCGTGGGCGTCGTTGATGCTCATGGTGGCGCCGGAGCGGGCGTCGACCGAGACCTTCTGGTCAGCGGGCTTCATGGCGTCGAACTTGGCCTTCTCGGCGGCGTCCTTGGTGTCGGCGGCGAGGGGGCGGCCGGTCTTGTCTGAGGCGTAGGTCTTGAACCAGGCGTCGACCTCGTCCACGGTCTTGCCGATGAAGATCTTCTCGTAGAAGTCCATCTGCTTCCACCAGTCGTTCTTCTCGTTCATGCCATAGGCGTCGCCACGCTCGCGCTTGGATTTCCAGTTGTTGATGTCGGCGGCCGTGGACTCGCTCGTGTTCGCCGAGACGCCATCGACCTTCTTGGTCTCGTGGTTGGTGACATTGTATCCGGGGGTCCCGGGCCAGCCGGCGAAGTGGGGCATGGAGGGGCCGTCGTAGTTGGGGGTGGAGACCTCGAGCTCGTCGAACTCGCAAGAGACTATCTTGCCCTTGGCGTCAAAGAGGGCGGAACCGTAGACATAGGTGAAGCTGTAGACCTGGGTGCCGGTGGAATCCTTGCCGGGACCGGCGCGGAACACCGAGCTCTTGCCGAGGCCGAGGCTCATGCCGGCGGTCTGGGCAGAGACAAAGGCGAGGGCGATCGCGGCTATCGCGATCGCGAGGATCAGTCTTCTTTTCACGTAAACCCTCCTAAAGGTATTGTTCTGCGGGCCGGCCTTCGCCGTCCCGATAGCGACTACTTCTTCACAGCTAGCTTGAGCGCGTTCTGCACCGCGTACTTAAGCAGGTCGCTGGACTGGGTCGCCCCGCTGATCGCGTCGACAGCGAGGAGGTCGGGGGCCGAGACGAGGGCGGAGAGGAAGGCCTTGAGCTGGCCCTCATCGAGGGCTACGTCGCCCGGGCCCTTGGGCAGCTCGACGCTCGCGAGACGGCCGTCTTTCACGAGGACAGACACGGTGACCGAGCCGAGCTCGGGATCCTTGTAGTCCAGCAAGTACTTGCCGTCGGTGAAGGCCGCAGCCACGAGGGGCAGGGCGGTGGCGACAGATAGGATTGCTATGAAGATGATGCGTGAGAACCGTTTCACGGCGCTTCCTCCGGGGATCTAGTGGGCGCCGCGAGGGAGCCTCATCGTGGCGCTGTTCGCATGAGGCCAAGGGATAGCGCCTTATCGATATGCATTTATACCATAATAGGTCAGGTTTTGCCAAGCTCTGTACGCGCCAGGACCTCAGCGCAGCAGGGGGACAAAGGCGGCCAGAAAGCTGTCGAGGTCGAGGGCGGAGAGCTTGACCGCCTCGGTCCATGAGACCTGGGCCTGGTGGTCGGCGTTGTCGCTCACGGAGCGCAGGGCGAAACATTCGAGGCCAGCACGCAGGCAGCAGAGCTTGGCCACGGCCGCGCTCTCCATGTCGCAGAGGCTGCCCGAGAACAGCTCGCCAAGCTCCCTCGCCCTCCTGCCGTCGGCGATAAAGGAATCCCCCGAGATGAGGCGCGCCTCTACAACGGCGAGACAGGCGGTGGCGCAGGCCGAGAGGGCGAGGCTCCGCGTCTCGCTTCCCATGCTCCTCAGCACGGGCCCCTCCATCCCGGAGAAGGGGGTCATTCCGCGGGGAAAGCCGAGGGCGCTCGCGTCCATGTCCTGCTCGACGAACTCCCCGACGAGCCAGAGCGAAGCCACGGCCTGGTCGCCCAAGGCCCCCGAGGTGCCGAGTATGCACACGAGGTCGCAGCCACCCTCGGGCTCCCAGGCATGAAGGAGGCGGGAGAGGGCCCAGGAGGCGAAGACCTTGCCCACTCCCGAGATGACAAGCTTCACGGGAAAGGAGGAGGAAGAGTACAGGCCAGGCCCCGACGCCTCCCAGGCAAAGCGCCCGTCGGCGAGGATGGCCTCGGCCTCCTGGGGCACGGCTATCACGATCCCAAGCTTCCTCACCGGGCCAGTCCCTGTCCTAGAGCCGCAGCAGGCGCTTGAGCTCGGCCGAGTAGCGCTTGAACTCGCAGCATGCGGCCTCGATTGGCGCGGGACCAGACATGTCGACCCCGGCCAGCCTCAGTGACTCTATGGGGAATCGCGAGCCCCCCGAGCGTAGGAAGGCGAAGTAGGCCTCGCGTTCCTTCGCGCCACCGCCTCGCAGGCCCTCTGCCAGGGCTATGCTCGCCGAGACCCCGGTCGAATACTTGTAGACGTAGAAGGCATTGTAGAAGTGGGGGATCCTGAGGCACTCGAGGTCGCTCACTTCCTCGAAGACGAGCGCGGGTCCGAAGTACTTGCGCTGCAGGGCCCGGTATTCGCTGCGCAGGGCATCGACGGTGAGGGGCACTCCTGCCTCGAGCATCTCGTGGCTGCGCCTCTCGAACTCGGCGAACATGGTCTGCCTGTACAGTGTGCCAATGAGGTCATCGAGCCTCGCGTTCACAAGGGAGGCGCGAAGCTCGTCTGAGTCGGCACGCTCGTAGAGGTGGTGGAAGAGCAACTGCTCGTTGAAGGTCGAGGCGACCTCGGCCTCGAAGATCGTGTAGTTGTAGCAGAGGAAGGGGTTCGCCCGCGAGGCATACCAGGAATGCATCGAGTGCCCGCCCTCGTGGGCGAGGGTGAATACATCGTGGAGGACGTCCTCCTTGTAGTTCATGAGGATGTAGGGATCGCCCGAGAAGGAGCCGGCCGAGAAGGCTCCCGAGCGCTTGCCCTTGCTCTCGTAGCGGTCGACCCAGCCCGTCTCGAGGCCGGCCCTGAGGGTGGAGACATATTCCTCTCCCAGGGGGGCGAGGGCATCGCAGACCAGGGAGACTGCCTGGGCGTAGCTATGCCTCGCCTTGGCCTCGGCCACGATGGGCACGTAGGTGTCGTAGTGGCGCAGGGAATCGAGCTTCAGGGCGCGGCGGCGCAGCTCGTAGTACTCGTGGAGGGCCCCCAGGTTGGCGTTGATCGTGCCCACGAGGTTGTCGTACACCGTCTCGCTCACGTCGTCGGGGAAGAGGGCGGCGGCCCGGGCCGAGGGGTAGTTGCGCACCTTGGCGCGGTACTTGTCGAGCTTGGCAGAGCCTGCGTAGAGGGCTGCGAGGGTGTTCTTGTGGGAATCGTAGGCCTGGTAGAACTGGGCATAGGCCCTGCTCCTGAGGCCACGGTCGCCATCGCGCATGAAGGAGATGAAGCTCGACTGGGACAGGGGCCGCTTCCCCGCAGGCGTGTCGACCATGCCGAAATCGAGGTCGACATTGGTGAGGAGGGAGAAGGCCTCGCTGGCCGTCTGCTCCGACTCAGCCTGGAGGGCAAGGATCCTCTCCTCCCTCTCGGAGAGGACATGGGGTTTCATGCGCAGGAGCTTCTTCAGGAAGACCGAGAAGTCGGCGAAGGAGGGATCGGCCAGACAGGAGGAGACGAAGGCCTCGCTCAAAGCCTGGATCTCCGGGACGAACCAGGCCCAGGCCTCCTGGGCCTTGGTCGAGGCCATCATGAAGCGGGCAAAGCGGCCGCGCGATTCGTTGTCGCCCTCGTCCTCGGTCTGTCTGAGGTGGGCGTAGTAGCCGAGCCTCTCCTCGAGCATGCCGAAGTCGCGGTAGAGGCCAAGGGCGGAGGCGAAGCCCGCCTTGGAAGTCCCGAGACTCCCCTTGAATCCCTCGATCCTTCCGACCATCGCGTCCCAGGAGATGAGGGCCTCTTCCCAAGCCGCGGGCGAGGGGAAAAGGCGCTTGAGGTTCCAGCGGTCGGCCTCGTTCAGCTCTGATCGTGTGGGGATCGTCTCGCTCTCTGGCATTGTATTCGGCCCTCCGGCTGCCCACTTCAGGGCGCTGTAGCAGCAGAGTATACCAAATTTCAGGGCCCGAGGAGGACTGCCTCGAGGAACCTGGACATGAGCTCGAAGGACGAGCCCTCGGCGAGCTCTTCGCTGTCCCCGGGGCCATGGAGCCGGGCCCAGGAGGGGGGCCAGGCCAGGCCGAGGCCCTCACGATCGGGCGGGCCCGAGACAGGCAGGAGGCCAAGGCCCTCGCGGTAGGCCTCGGCCTCGGCCCTTGGCAGGAGGCTCACCGCGAGGGCTGGCACGCCGCCGAGGATGAGGCCGAGGTCGTCTGACCAGGGCAGGCGGAGGCTCATGGGCTGGGCGAGCCGGGCTCGCGAGGCTCCCCTCAGCGCGAGGCCCACGAGGGCCTCGTGCCCGGCTGCCAGGCTCGAGTCCCCGAGTTCCCCCCGCCTGAGGAGTTCCCTCGGGGCCGAGGAGATGAGGAGCTGGTCGCCCCGGCCGGTCACATCGAGGACGAGGACGGGCAGGGGCGAGGGATCGCCCCTGCCCCTGCCCCGTCTAACCGCCCTTAGCGCGGCGGCCAGGCCGTAGGCTCCCTGGCTCTCGACGGCTCCTGAGCCCAGAAGCTCCTCGGCGTCGGTGAAGATGACGAGGGCGGCCTCCCCTCCCATGGCAGCCCCGGAGCCAAGACGGGCGGCGAGCTCGAGTAGCTGGAGGCAGGCGCAGGAATTGTCCAGGACTCCGGGACTCCCCGGGGCGCGGTCGTAGTGGGCGGCAAGAACAAGCCTCGGCCTGCCCTTGCCGACCTTCACCAGGAGGTGGCGGGCCCTGCCCGTCTTGATGACATGGTAGGGCAGGGAACGGGCCGCGCACATCGAGGCCAGGAGGATGAGGCGCTCGGCATCGAGTTTCAGGAAGCGCGAAGCTTCCGGACCGAATTCCACCACGGCCCCTAGGCCCGGCCCCCGGCCCCGAGGGGAGACGGGTCGCCGACAGAGCCCCGCACGAGGAGCTCGGTCTCGAGGAGGCAGTGCTCGGCCCGGCCGCCGGCCAGGAGGGTAAGGACTGTGGTGGCCGCAGCCGCGCCCTTCTCCACCCCGGGCTGTCTCACGGTCGTGAGCGGAGGCTCGGCGAGCAGGGCGTCGGGTATGTCGTCGAAGCCGGCGACGCTCATGTCCCGGGGAATCGACATGCCGAGCCGCTTGCAGGCAAAACAGGCGCCGAGGGCGACGGCGTCCGACATGGCAACAATGGCGCTCAGACCTTCCCTCGCCCCTGCGAGCAGGAGGGAGATGGCACGCTCTCCAGCCCCGAAGGAGGCCTCGCAGGCTATGACCCTGATCCCGGCCGAGCCGAGGGAGAGGCCGATTCCGGAGAGGGCCCTCGAAAAGCCGGCGAGGCGGCGGTCGCGCACGGGAGAAAGGCCCTCCTCGGGGGGACTCAAGGCGTTTGGCATGAGGGAGAGGATCGCCAGGTTCCTGTGGCCACGTTCGAGGATGTAGCGCATGAGGCCGCAGGCCGCCTTCTCGTCGTCGATGCCGACGTTGTAGGCCATGCCGGATTCCAGGCCGTCGATGGTCGCGAAGGGGATGTGGCGTTTGCGCAGAAACTCCACGGCCTCATGGTCGGGACCCAGGCCGACCGTGATCAGACCGTCGACAAAGGCGCGGCGGGCGGCCTCGACAATCCTGCCTTTGATGGGAGGGATCATCGTAAGGGAGAGCTCTTTTTCCTCGCAGACCCGCCCTATGCCGCGGATGATCTCGCAGAGATAGGGGTTCCTGAGGGCCTCATGGATGGGCTGGGGAAGAAGGAGGCCGAGGGCCCCGAGCCGCTTGGTGGTGAGGGTGCGCGCGACGGGGTCGGGGACATAGCCCAGCTCGGCCACGACCGCCATCACCCTCGCATAGGTGGCCTCGGAAATGCGGCTCGGATCGTTGATAGCGAAGGATACAGTGGTCTTTGAGACCCCTGCCCTCAGGGCGATATCCCTCATCGTTGGCCGCATCGCTTCTCTAGTTTAGACCCCCTGCATGAGGCGGTCAACCGCGATTGTTAACCGATTTGCTTAACCGGGTAACATGCGCTCATCGCCAGGGTGAGCCCCGGGTCCTGGGCCGAAAGGTCTTTCATCCCCAGCTTCCGTGGACTACTCTTGAGGCTGCACAAGGAGCGATGAAGCATGAGACAAGTCACCGTCAGCTATTCGAGCGGGGAGAAGGTCGTCTACGCGGCAGGGGTCAAGGTCGCCGATGTGATTGGCCGGATGGGCGAGCTCGCCTACCCCCTTGCGGCTGTCCTCGTCAACAACGAACTCCGGAGCCTCGACTCGCAGATCCTCACCGACTGCGCCGTCGAGCCCGTCCCCATCAACACGGCCCAGGGCGCCGCGACCTACAGACGTTCGCTCTGCTTCCTTCTTGCGATAACGGCGAGGGAGCTCCACCCCGGCAGGCGGCTCATAGCGGGCATGGCGATCGGAACCGGCTTCTACCATTTCTTCGCCGACGACAGGTATGTCTTGGAGGCCGAGGTCGCGGCCCTCGAGGCCCACATGCGTGAGATCGTCGAGCGCGACATCGGAATAAACCAGGAGTGGCGCTCCTGGACCGAGGCCGTGGACTACTTCAAGGAGAGCTCCCAGCAGGACACCCTCCTCCTGCTTGAGAACATAAACGAGCCAAGGATCCCCCTGAACGAGTGCATGGGCTTCCGCGACCTCTGCGTGGCCCCCCTCGTGCCATCGACGGGGGTGCTCCAGACCTTCTCCCTCCTGCCCTACCACGGGGGCCTCCTCCTGCGGTATCCGCACAAGGAGAAGCCCGACTTCCTCACCGAATTCAAGGACGACCCCGTCCTCTATGCGGTCGCCAAGGAGACCAGGGAGAGGGCCCAGGTCCTCGGCGTCTCCTCGGTGGGAGCCCTCAACAGGGTGAACGGCTCGAAGGGCATAAAGGACTTCATCCAGGTGGCCGAGGCCCTCCAGAACAAGAAGATAGCCGGAATAGCCGACAAGGTGGCCGAACGCTCGAAGGAGGTGAGGGTCGTCCTCATCGCCGGCCCATCGAGCTCGGGCAAGACCACGACATCGAAGAAGCTCGGGATCCAGCTCAAGGTCATAGGCTTCGACCCCGTGACGATCTCCCTCGACGATTACTTCGTCGACCGCGACAGGACGCCCCGGGACGAGAACGGCGAGTATGATTTCGAGCGGCTCGAGGCCCTGGATGTGGAGTATCTCAACGACCAGCTCGTCTCCCTTTTCAAGGGCGAGGAGATCGAGCTGCCCGCCTTCGACTTCAAGACCGGCACGCGCAGGCCCTCGGGAAAGAAGATCCGCATGGACGATCGCAAGATCCTCATCATGGAGGGGATCCACGGCCTCAACGACCGCCTCACAACGCGCATACCGCGCGAGCAGAAGTTCAAGGTCTATGTGAGCGCCCTCACCCAGATCAACCTCGACGACCACAACAGGGTGAGCACGACCGACAACCGCCTCCTGCGTCGCATGGTGCGCGACTACAACTTCCGCGGCCACTCGGCCCAGTCGACCCTCAAGATGTGGCCCTCGGTCCAGAGGGGGGAGGCCATGCACATCTTCCCCTTCCAGAACAGCTCCGACGCCGCCTTCAACTCGGCCCTCGACTACGAGCTCGGGGTCCTCAAGGTCTACGCCGAACCCCTGCTACGCACGGTCAAGCCTTCTTGCGTCGAGTATTCCGAGGCCAGGCGGCTCCAGGCCTTCCTCGACAACTTCACCCCCGTCCCCGCCCAGTCAGTCCCGCGCGACAGCATCGTGAGGGAATTTATCGGAGATAGCGAGTTCAAATATTGAGACTCGCTATCTCCGGGTCGCAAGGAAATTGATGGCATGGGTCGCCATAGGCGACCTGCGACAAGGAGATAGCGAATTCAAGTACTGAACCTGTGTTTCGGGATTTTTTCCCGAGACGATTCAGTTTGACGGGAGGGAATCCGGAGGCCATACTCCGCCTGAAGCATTTCCGTCACAGAAGGAGGCAGTTGCATGCGAAAAATCGCCGCATTCGCCCTCGTCGCGGCTCTCGCGACCACGGCCCTGGTGGCCCAGACAAAGGGTCCGATCGTCGACAAGATCCTTTTCGACGCAAGGACCCAGGAGGACATCGCCCTCAAGGATGTCGCCACCGGCAAGACAGATCTGTTCAACTACACGACCTCGGGCAACGTCTACAAATCCCTGCCCGACGACGTAAAGGCCAAGATCGAGCCATACGCCGTCACCGGATCGAGCTACATATCCCTCGCCATCAACCCCTACCCGAACAAGGCGCCCTACACCGGCACGGTCGAGGGCAAGCTCGTCTTCAACCCCCTCGCCATCCGCGAGGTCCGCTTCGCGCTCAACTTCCTCATCGACCGCAAGCAAATCATCGACGAGATCCTCTCGGGCGCGGGCCTGCCCCAGTACACCCCGGTGACTCCCGGCCAGCCCAACTCCTCGCGCTTCGGCCTCGTCGCCTCCAAGTTCGGCTTCACAGCCTCGGGCAGGGCCGAGAAGGCCATCGCCGACATCAACGCCGCCATGCAGAAGGCCGCCGAGCTTCCCGACAACAAGGGCAAGCTCGCGAAGACCGGCCAGTGGTGGACCTTCAACGGTGAAATCGTCACCATCAAGTTCCTGATCAGGGTCGACGACCCGAACGTGCGCCTTCCCGAAGGCCGCTTCATCGCCAACGAGATCGAGAGGGCGGGCATCAAGGTCGAGCGCCTCGAGTGGGACCGGGCCAAGTGCTTCTCCCTCTACCTCAAGGACGATCCCAAGAACATGGCCTGGGGCCTGTACACCGAGGGCTGGTCTGGCGGCCAGACCTACGCCTTCTGGGAGACCAACATCGCCCAGATGTACGCGCCCTGGTACTCCAACATGCCGGGTCAGAACAACGCCGGCTGGTGGAGCTACGCGAACGAGCAGGTCGACCAGCTCACCGGAGACTGCGTGAATGGCCGGGTCAAGGACACGGCCGACTACTACCAGAAGATCCTCAAGGCCACGGAGATAGGCCTGAACGAGGCGGTGCGCATCTTCGTCGCCTCCCAGACCATCTACACCTGCGCGAGCAAGGATCGCTTCACGGGCCGCATGGTCTACGGACTTGGCGACGGCATCAACAAGTTCTCCTTCTACACGGCCGATGTGAAGCCCGAGAAGGACGGCACCAAGGTCCTGCGCGAGACGGCCTTCTCCTCCCGCGGCTCCCTCTTCCTCTCGGCCTGGGATCCGATCGGGGCCGACGGTGCGAGCGACATCTACAGCCAGGCCATCACCCAGGTCCTGGGAGATCCCGAATGGATCGCCAACCCCGTCACCGGCATCCCCCTTCCCATGACGGCCACCTGGTCGAAGGTAAGGACGGACATAGGCTTCGAGGGCGAGAAGGTGGTCGGCAAGATCGCCCTGCCTCCCGAGGCGGTGATCTGGAACGCCAAGACCGAGAAATGGGAATCGGGCACGGTCTACGTCGACGTGAAGGGCGACGGGAGCGAGTACG
Source organism: Spirochaetaceae bacterium (assembly GCA_025356015.1). GTDB lineage: Bacteria > Spirochaetota > Spirochaetia > Treponematales > Rectinemataceae > JANXYO01. Next base: position 6,831 of record JANXYO010000148.1, on the reverse strand, counting down.
ACTACAAGAAGACCACAGAAAAGCCCGAGTACGCGGTCGCCTGGTCCACGGCGACCTACAAGCTCAAGGGCAACAAGTGGCACGATGGCCGCGCCATCGACATCAATGACTACCGCTACGCCTACGCCCGGCCCTACGAGCTTTGCATCCAGCGCTCGAAGGACGACAAAGTCTACGAGGAGTCCTACGCCGGCTCAATCAACCCGAACCTCCCGCGCGTCAGGGGCGTCAGCTTCAACAAGGACGGGACGATCACCGTCTACGGCAACGCGAACTACCCGATGGACCAGGCCACCCTCGCCCAGCTCCTCATCCCGACCCTTATGATCGAGGCCTCGCAGTACAGCACCTACATCCCCTGGGAGATCCACGAGGCGATCAAGTACCTCGTCTCCGAGGGCTCGGCCTCCAAGACCACCTATGTCTTCAACTCCAACGGCGACTTCTCCGAGATCGACCTGATCAGCCAGCAGTGCGTCGCCGACATCAAGGCCAAGCTCGCCGAGCTCGCGGCGAAGAAACAGGTTCCCGCTTCCCTCAAGGGCTTCGTGAGCCCCGAGCAGGCGGTCAAGGCCTACAACTCGGCGATAGCCTTCATCGACAAGCACGGCCACGCCTACATCTCCAACGGAGGCTTTATCCTCGACGCCTACGACGCGAAGAACAACACCGCAGTCCTCATCGCCAACCGAGATCCCTCCTATCCCTTCGCCAAGGGCGAGTTCAGCAAGGTCCTGGCCTCGCAGTTCGCCCGCATCGACGCCGTGAAGGTCGCGCCCTACAAGAAAGGCACCGACCTTCCCGTCACGGTCACGGTCGCCAACGTGGCCTTCCCCGCCGGGAGCTCCACCGCCGCCCCCAAGGGCAAGGTCGCAGTCACCCTGGTCGCCGACACCGAGACCGTCTACGCGGCCACAATGCTCAAGCCGGGCAGCTTCGAGGCGAGGATCCCTGCCAAGGTCCTCGATGCCCTGAAGCCCGGCTCCTACACCCTCGTGGTCGAGGCCTCCCTCGGCGCCGAGGCCGGGGCTGTCGAGACCTCAAACCTCATCGTCTTCTAGGCTCGGGACCGCCAAAAGAATCCTGCCTTGAGCCTCCCCGGGAAGCCCCTTCGGGCCCTCCCCGGGGAGGCCTTGAGGCCCATCCAGCATAACCAGGAACTTCAGCATGTACTGGAAAAAGGTGCTCCGGCGCGTCGTGTACGGGATCATGATGTACATCGTCATGGTCCTCATCTACTCGACCCTCTTCAATAGCGTCGCCGACAGGACGATGCGCTCCCAGATCGACGAGCAGGTGGCCCAGGAGGTCACGCGCTACAGGAACCTCTCCGAGGCCCAGCTCACGACCCTGATCGCCGAGCGCAAGGCCGGCAAGATCCGCCAGTACCACCTCGACGAGAGCCTGGTTTCGCGCATCTTCTGGCGGAGCGTCCGCACCCTCGGCTTCGACTTCGGCAACTCGACCACGATAAAGGCCTCCACCGGGAGCAGGTCTGTCATCGCCATCATCGGCGAGGCCCTGCCCAGGACCATCGTGCTCTTCACGACCGAGGTGGTCCTAGTCACCGGGCTTGGCATAGCCATGGGCCTGTACGCCGCGCGAAGGCCCAATGGCCTTTTCGACCGCTCCAACTCGATGGTCACCATGATCACCAACGGCCTGCCCTCGTGGTGGCTCGCGATGCTGGCGATCATGGTCTTCGCCTATGCCATCCCAATCTTTCCCTCGGGTGGCCTCCATGTGAACCCGGCCCCGACCGGTCTCGCCGGCCTCGTCGACTACCTCTGGCACCTCGCCCTCCCCCTTCTTACCCTGGTCCTCCTCGGCATCTGGGGCACGGCCTACCTTGTGCGGAACATAGTCCTGTCCAACCTGCAGGAGGACTTCGTGATGGCCGCGAGGGCACGGGGCATAAGCGAGCGCAAGGTCCTCTTCGGCCACACCTTGAGGACCTCCATGCCCGCGATCATGACCCTCGCGGTCCTCGGCCTCTTCAGCTCCATCGCCGGCAACATCATAGTCGAGGGCATCTTCGGCTGGCCGGGCATCGGCAACCTCTATTTTGTCGCCGTCCAGCAGAACGACGTGCCCATCCTCATGGCGACACTATCGATCGAGACCCTCTTCACGATGGTCGGCTTTGTCATCCTCGACCTCATCTACGGTTTCCTCGATCCGCGCATCAAGCTGGGGGGCAGGTCATGAACCTGAAGGACACGACCGAGTCACTGCGGGATTCCTGGAGGGAATTCGCGAAGGTAAAGTCGGGGCTCTTCGGCCTCGCCATCCTGGGGGCCTTCCTGCTCCTCGGCATCTTCGGCGTCTACCTGGTGCCCTTCCCCGGGGCGACCGAGCACTGGCGGGACATCAACTTCTGGCAGGACAATCCCCAGGCCGCCCCCCCCGCCTGGACCAACCTCTTCGCCGCAAGGAAGGGCGTCTCGTCGACCGTCCTGGCAAACCCGAAGGCGGGGACGGAGAACCAGGACAACGGAGTCGCGGTGAGGACCTTCAGCTTCGACTACGACTTCGGCGCCGATGAGCCGCCCAGGGACATCATCGTGAGGCTGACGGGAGATGGCCCCGTGCCGGTCATCATCACCGTCGACAGGCCCGACTCCCTCAGCGCCGAGATCTACCGCGCCCAGCTCGACCTGAGCCCCCTCTCTCCCGCGCGCGTTTCCCTCGTGAGGAATTCGGCCCAGGCCATCGTGGAATTCGTGCGCTCGCAGGATCCCGAGCTGGCGACGAACATGAGCGCCGACCTCATCAAGCCCTTCGGCATCCTCTTCTCGAAGCTCGGGAAGGAGGTGGCCACGGCTCCGACCGCCCTGAAGGGGAAGTACAGGATCGTCGTCACCGCCCTCCAGCTCTCGAGCGATTTCAAGGTCAACACACCCTCCCTCATCGTCTCAGGCCATGTCTCGGGCATCCTCGGGACGGACTCCTCGAAGCGGGACATCTTCACCGGCATCGTCATCGGGATACGCTGGGCCCTCATCATCGGGATCCTCACCTCGGTCGTCTCCGTCATCGCGGGTGTCCTATTGGGCATCATCGCCGCCTATTTCGGAGGGGCCGTCGACTGGATGCTCACGCGCCTGTACGAGCTGATCTACCTCCTGCCTGTCCTTCCCTTCCTCATCGTCGTCTCGGCCATCTTCAAGCCCTCGATCTGGACCTTCATCACCCTCGTCTGCCTCTTCTTCTGGACGGGGAGCTACAAGACGGTCTACAGCATGGCCCTCCAGATCAAGGAGGAGACCTTCGTCGAGGCTTCGAAGGCCCTCGGCTCGGGCTCCTGGCGCATCGTGTTCAGGCACATAAGCCCGATCCTCCTCCCCTACAGCTTCGCGTCCATGGCGCTGAGCATCCCCGCCATCATCGTCTACGAGGCGAGCGTGAGCCTCCTTGGACTCGGCGACGCGAGCATCGTCTCCTGGGGCCAGATCCTCGAGTCCGCCCTGAGCCAGGGCGCCGTGATAAACAACCTCTGGTGGTGGGTGATTCCCCCCGGCCTCATGATCGCCCTCATGGGCATGTCCTTCGCCTTCCTGGGGACAGCCCTCGACAAGATCCTCCATCCCAAGCTCAAGACCAGGTGATGATGATGAGCGAAACAAAGAACCCAGGGTACAAGCAGCCCCTCCTCAAGGTGAGGGATCTGCGGCTCCACTACTTCACTTCCAAGGGCGAGGTCCTCGCCCTCGACGGAGTGAGCTTCGACCTCATGGCAGGCGAGACCCTCGGCCTCGTGGGCGAGTCGGGCTGCGGCAAGACGACCATGGGCCTCGCCCTCCTCAACATGCCCTCCCCCCCGGGGAGGATAGTCTCGGGCTCGATCACCATCGACGGCAAGGAGATCGTGGGAATGGGCGACCGCGAGCTCAGGAGGGAGGTCCGCTGGGCGAAGGTCTCGATGGTCTTCCAGGGGGCCATGAACTGCCTCACCCCCGTCTACACCGTGCGCAAGCTCATGCTGGAGACCTGGCAGGAGCACGCGAGCGGGAAGCACCCCGACCCGAAGGCGGTGGAGGAGCTCATGCTCCGCTACACGAGGCGCGTCGGTCTTCCGGACCACGTCCTGGGACGTTATCCGCACGAGCTATCCGGGGGCATGAAGCAGCGCGTCGTCATCGCGATGGCCCTTTTCCTCGAGCCCAGGCTCATCATCATGGACGAGCCCACCACCGCCCTCGACGTGATCGTCCAGGCCCAGATCCTCAACCTCATAAAGGAACTCAGGCGCGACCTGGGCCTAAGCTACCTCTTCATCACCCACGACCTGGCCACCGAGGCCGAGGTGGCCGACCGCATCATGGTGATGTACGCAGGCAAGATGGCCGAACTGGGGACAAACGAGCAGATTTTCGGCTCACGTGGACCCCGGCACCCCTACACGCAGAAGCTCCTCGCCTCGACCCCGCTTCTGCGCAAGAAGGTGAGCGAGCTCGCCTTCATACCCGGCTCCCCGCCCGACCTGATCTCCCCACCGCCCGCCTGCCGCTTCGAGCCCCGCTGCGCCTTCGCGAAGGCGAAATGCGGAAGGCTCGAGCCGCCCGTGGTCGAGATCGAGAGCGGACACCAGGTGGCCTGCTGGAAGGCAATGGAGGACAGTGAGTATGAGCTCTCCTGAGACGAAGGGCCCGGGCGAGGGGCCAGGCCGGGGCGAGGTGATCCTCGAGCTGCGCGCTCTCCACAAGAACTTCCTCATGCACCGTGGCCGGACCGTCATCAAGGCTGTCGACGGCCTGAGCTTCCAGCTGCGCCGGGGAGAGATACTCGGCCTCGTCGGCGAGTCGGGCTGCGGGAAGACCACCACCGGCAAACTCGTCATGAAACTCATCGAGCCCACGAGCGGTTCCATCATCGTCAATGGGGACGACGCGACGCGCCTGCGCGGAGCGCAGGCGATAGCCTACAGACGCAGGGTCCAGATGGTCTTCCAGGACCCCTATGCCTCGATGAATCCCCACTTCAAGATCCGCGACGTGCTCGAGGAGCCCCTGCTCATCCACCGCATCGGCGCCACCAAGCTCGAGCGGACCGCCATGATCTCTGAGGTGATGCGCAGGGTGAAGATGGTCCCGGTGGAGGACTACATGGACCGCCATCCCCACATGCTCTCGGGCGGGCAGCGCCAAAGGATTGCCACTGCCCGCACCCTCATCCTGCGCCCCGAGATCATCGTCGCCGACGAGCCCGTATCGATGATCGACCTCTCGACCCGCGCCGAGATCCTCCACCTCATGAAGGCGATCCAGCGCGACATGTCCTTGAGCTTCATCTATATCACCCACGACATCTCGACTGCCCGCTTCTTCACCGACCGTATCGCCGTCATGTACCTGGGCAGGATCGTGGAACTCGGGAGCCAGGACGAGGTGATCGACCACCCCATCCATCCCTATACCCGCGCCCTCATCGAGGCCGTCTGCGAGCCTGTATCCGGCAGGGTCGGCCTCATGCGCGAGCTGCCGATCAAGGGAGAGGTACCCTCGGCAGCTTCGATACCCGCAGGCTGCCGCTTCCATCCCCGCTGCCCCTACGCGAAGAGCGAGTGCTGGGAGCTGCCGGAGCCCGAGCTCGAGGACTCGGGCGCCGGCCACCTCCACGCCTGCAGGCGGTGGAGAGAGATCTAGGCCTGGCCGCCTTTGGTGGATCTACATCAATCCATTCACAACACTGGCGATATGGGCCGAGCCGAGCTGGTAGCGGTCGACAAGGTACTCGACAGTGCCCACCTCGCCAAACTCGTCCTTGACTCCCACCCGGGCGAACTTCGCGGGTATGCCTGCCTCGAGAATGGCCTCGGCGGCGGCGCTGCCAAGCCCTCCCGCGACCTGGCCGTTCTCGCAGGTGACGACCACACCGGTCTTGCGGGCATAGGCGAGGAGGGTCTCGAGGTCCAGGGGCTTGAGGCAGACCGCGTCGATCACCGATGCCTGCACGCCCGAGGCCGCGAGCGTCTCGGCCGCGGCGAGGGCCTCGTTGACCATGAGGGAGCCCAGGGCCACTATGGCTGCGTCCTTGCCTTCCCTGAGGACCTTGGCCTTCCCGAACTCGAAGCTCTCGTCCTTCGCGTAGAGCACCGTGGCCGGTGTCCTCTGCAGGCGGATGTACACGCAGCCATAGTAGGCCGCTGAGAGCCGCAGGATGCGCTCAAGGCTCACCGGGTCGGAGGGCTCGACGATGACCAGCTTGGGTATGGCGCGCATGAGGGCGAGATCCTCGAAGGGCATGTGGGTCCCGCCGTTGTATTTCGCCATGACCCCCGGGTCTGTCCCCACGAGCTTCACGTTTAGCCGGGCGTAGTTGGCCGAGAGGAAGAACTGGTCGTAGTCCCTCCTGCCCGCGAAGGAGCCGAAGGTCGCGGCGAAGGGGATCTTCCCTACCGAGGAGAGGCCGGACGCGACCCCCACCATGTTCGCCTCGGCGACGCCCACATTGATCGCACGGGCGGGATAGGCCTTCGCGAAGGCTCCGGTACCCGTCGCCTTCATGAGGTCAGCCTCGAGGACGACAATGTTCTCGTCCTTCCCGGCGAGGTCTATCAGGGTCTCGACATAGACAGCGCGCATCTCTTTCTTCTCAGGTGCCATCACTTGCATCCTTCCAGGGCGGCGATCGCCTTAAGTGCGTCTTCGTGGGAGAAGCTCTGGTTGTGGCTCGCGGCCTGGCCCTCGCTGGGGGCGAAGCCCTTGGCCTTTATGGTGTCCAGGACGATCATGCAGGGCTGGCCCGTGATGGCCTTGGCCTTCTCGATCGCCTCGTCCATGGCGGCGAAGTCGTGGCCATCGACCTCCTGGGCCTGCCAGCCGAAGGCCT
>JANXYO010000138.1 GCA_025356015.1 Spirochaetaceae bacterium | reverse complement strand
CCTCCTCGGAGGTGGGGAAGTGGAATTTGGTCGAGATGACGGCATGCTCGCGAACCGAGCCGGCGAGGGCCCGGCCCAGGATCCTCTCGCTCTCGCCCCCGCCGTAGACATCGGCCGTGTCGAAGATGTTGATGCCGGCATCGAGGGCGGCCCTCACCATCTGCTCGGCCTCATCCGCGGGAGTTGGGTCGGCGAAGTTCCAGGTGCCGAGGCAGAGGGGGGAGACCTTGATTCCGGTGCGGCCGAGTCTACGGTATTCCATGTGCTGACCTCCCTACGCGGCGGTCCACATGCTAGCGCCCCGCGGAGGTGACTGTCAAACCCGCTCCCCCGGCGCGGCAGGGCGGCCTTGAGCTGGCTAGGCCCGGCCCCAAGTGACGCCCCGGGTTGGCGCGGGCGGCCTAGCCGGCGGCACCGGGGAGGGGCCGCCTAGAATTTCACCACGATGCCCATGCCAGAGCTCGCCGCGTAGCCATCGCAGCCGGTCACGCGGCTTCCCTTGAGAAAGAGCTCGAGGTCGGCGTTTTGGGCGAGGTTCAGGGAAGCAAGGAGGAGGAGGCTCCCCGTCCCAGCCTCAAGGTCGACAATGGCAACCGCCGAGATGGAGGCGAGTTCGGTGGCTCCCAGGCTGAGGCTCGCGTAACCGTTGTGCCTTCCGGGGAAGAAGGGGTCGGCCAGCGCCCCTCCGCCGTTGTAGTAGTACTCGAGGGCGACGACGAGGAAGCCGAAGGAGTAGTCGAGGCCGGCCACCGCGCGGAGCTCTCCGCCCCCCGCATCGGGGATCTCGTACACAGCGTCGCCCACCACGCCGAGCTCGAGGTCTGTCTTGAAGTCCGCGCCCAGGAGCCAGGCCTTTTTCGCCCCGTCGTGGGCTGCGATGGCCGCTCCGTCGAGGCTGCCGATGACCCCGCTTCCCCTCAGGGCGTAGCGGCCATCAGCGGGCGCAGAGGCGGGGACCGCGACGAGGTCGAGGCCCTCGGTCTGCCCCAGGGGCACAAGGAGGCGCAGGGCGTCGCTTCCCCTTCGCACCGGCGAGAGGCCGCTCAGGTCGAGCTCGGTGAAGATGTCGGCCGGGTTCCACAGCACACCGCGGCCATAGTTGATCACCTGTCTGCCGGCAAGGACCGAGGCCCATGGGGCGTCGTACTTCACGTACAGGCTGCGCACCCGGGCGGCGACGAGGGTCTCGGGAGCCGCCGCCGAGGCCGTGTACATGGGCAGGAGGAGCTCGTCCCGACGTGCCAGGCTGCTTCCCGCGACAGCCCAGGCCTCGCCCGCGGCCGTCCCCGTGAGGACGGCCGCCTCGAAGGAGGCCTCGGCCCTGGCCTTCTCTCCCCTGGCCCTGAGCTCGAGGCCGAGGGTGGTGGAGGAGCCATAGGACCATCCCGCTGTGGACCCGCCCTGTCTGGCCTCAGCCCACGAGGCAAATGGCTCTGATGAGAGGCTGCCGCCGGCTCCCAGGGAGGAGGCCTCCTGGGCCCAGGTGATGGAGAGGGCCGAGAGGGCGGCGATCAGCATCGCGCAACGCTTCATGCCCGTGGCCTACTTGGTGAGGCTCGACATCGAGAACTGCCTCGAATCGATGGGGGGATCGAGCTCGATCTTCGTCATGGCGAAGACCGTCTTGGTGTTGTTCCTGAGCTTGGACACGTATTCGGATCTCGAGGGGAACCACCTCTCGCCGATGCGGCTCACCTCGAGGACCCGGCTCACCTTGAGGAGCTTGCCCGACTTGGCGTACATCTCCTGCTTGAGGCTCAGGTAGCGCTCGGCGTCGATCCAGAGCAGGCGCCTGTCGTAGGCCGCCGTCGGGATCTTGGCCGAGAGCTCGACGAGGTAGCAGCGCCTGCCCTCGACCTCCTCCTCGCCCTTGAGCGCGGCGCTGTACTTGGCGGGGAAGTCTGAGGACTCCAGGGAGTCCTCGTAGGAGACGTCCGAGCCCATCATGCCCTCCTTGAGGAGGTGGCCCGAGATCTTCACGGTGTCCTGCTCCTTCGGGAAGTAGATCCAGAGGTTCTTGTCCAGCTTGAGGAACCGCGTCCCCATGTCCTCGGGGTTGGTGAACTCGGCGAAGGCCTTTGTCGAGCCCTGGCCGACGGCGTCCATCGTCTTGTACCTCGTCTCCCCGCCAATGGTGATCTCCATGCGGGCGCTGTAGCTGATGCTTCCGTAGGAGACGTTCGCGTCGACCTTGGCGAGTAGCTCATCGGCCGTCTGGGCGAGAGCTGAGGCCGCGGCCAGGGCGGCAATGAGGGCTGAGACCAGGTACTGCTTCATCTTATCGCTCCTTGGCGCGCGGGCCGCTAGGCCGAGCGTATCGCCTCGATGGGGCCCATGACGGCCGCGCTCCTTGAGGGCAGGTAGGCCACGATCGCCGAGATCAGCACGCCCAGGCAGAAGAGGGCCAGGACGTTCAGGGGATGCACCTCGGGATGGATGATGCTGTCCATGGGGATCCCCGTGCCCCCCGTGTTCCGGGAGAAGTCTATCCCCTTCACCGCGAGGGCGGAATTGAGGAGGATGCCAGAGAGGGCCGCGGCCGCCGAGCCGATGAGGCCGAGCAGGGTACCCTCGGCCAGGAAGAGGGCGAGTATGCTTCCCCTCTCCATTCCCATCGACTTCATGATGCCGATCTCGCGCTTGCGCTCGAGGACGACCATCATCATGACGTTCGCAATGATGAAGGCCCCGAGGAATGCTATGACGAGCTCGATCCAGAAGTAGATGGTCCCGGTCATCGACACGATGCGCGCGACATCACCGATGGAGGTCCAGCTCTGGACCGAGAGCCTCTGCGCCCCCTCCCTGCCCTGAGCCGAGGCGAGGGCCGCCGTGATCATGGCCGCGGCCGCGTCGGATTTCCTGTAGTCCTTGAGCATGACGAGGATCTCCGAGGCCCCCTTGCCGAGACCGAGGAGCTCGCGGGCATCGTCGATGCGCACCTGGAAGGTGGAGGAGTCGACCAATTCAAGGCCCGTGCGGAAGATCCCCGATATGCGGAACTTCTTGAAGCCCAGGCCGTAGTCGGCCTTCTGGGCGACCACCTTGAGATAGTCCCCTACCTTCAGGCCAAGGTCCTCGGCGAGCCGGGAGCCGACGATCGCGCTGCCCGGCGCATCAAGGTAGGTGCCGCCGCTCTGGATCGATCGGTCCAGCATGAGGAGCCGCCTCTCCAGCTCGGGAACCCCGCCGATACCAAGCGCGGCCTTGGTCTGCGTCCCCGAGGAGAGGACGGTGCCAAACTGCACCCGCGGGGCCAGCTCGGCGACCATGCCCTCGAGGCCGGGTGTGGCCATGATGGCCGAGCTCAGGGCATCGCTGTCGGCCAGGGCCGCCGTCGCGGGCATGAATCGCTCGCGCTTGCGGTAGTCCGCCGTGGCCACGTTTACGTGGCCGGTCTGGTTCTTCGTGGCGTTCCTGACAATTGAGTCGAGGACCCCCGAGATGAAGGCGTCGGCGAACATGACGATCAGCATCGACATGAAGACCGAGAGGATAGCGAGGAAACTCCGCCTCCTGTTGCGTCCGAGATTCCGCAGCGCCATGTCCAGGATGTTCATCTTGGTCCTCCTCACACGAAGCGCAGGGCGTCGGTCGGCTCGAGCTTGGCGGCCTTGCGCGCCGGAATGAGGGCGGCGACGAGGGAGACGGTCACGCCGAAGACGAAGCCTATGGCCATGGTCCTCAGGTTCCATTCGCCGCGGAGCACGCCGGAAAGCGGCAGGCTGCCCATGCTGCCTGAATAGGGGTCGAGGTTGATGCCATGGGCTATCAGCAGGTAGTCGAAGAAGGCGCCCAGGCCCAGGCCGAGGGTCGAGCCGACGATGCCAAGGGCCAGGCCCTCGAGGGTGAAGAGCCTCGATATGTCCCCTCTCGTCATTCCGTAGGCCCGCAGCACCCCTATCTCCCTGACGCGGGAGTAGACCGACATGAGGATCGTGTTGACTATGCCCACGGCGGCGATGACCAGCACTATGAAGACAAGGACGAAGGAGTACTTGGCCTTGGCCGTCCGGAGGGCGAGGTAGTCCCTGGCGAGGAAGGCGATCGGGTCGACCCTTGTGCCCGGCAGGAGGGCCCTTGTGGCCGCCGCCACCCTTTCCCCCTGTGCGAGGGTGGCGTTCAATGTGGCTTCGCGCGGGAGGGCCGTGTCGACCTCGGTCGCGAAGCCGCCCTTGGCCTCGTTCGCCATGAGGAGCTCCCTCGCGGCGGCCAGGGGCATGAATAGGCCGGAGCGGTTGACCTCGGGGGCGGGTGTGTCGAGGAGGCCGACCACGGAGTACTCGTCGGCGTTCGTGGTGTCATTTACTGTCTGGGCCGAGACCAGGACCGAGTCCCCGACCTTCACGGAGAGCTCCTGGGCGAGGGCAGAGCCGAGCACGACGGACTTGGGCGCCCTGTCCGCAAACCAGGTTCCCGCCGAGAGGGAAGAGGCGAGGGCGAAGACCCTCGAGTCGGCCTCGGGGTCGACGGCCGCGGCCAGGAGGGGGATCTCGTCGTTGTAGTTCGAGAGCTTCGCGACAAAGCGGATCCTCGGAGCGGCCTTCAGGCCCTCTTCGGCGAGGGCATGAAGGACGGCTGCCGGGTCGGCCAGGGGCTTGTCCAGGGGGCTGGCCTGGATGTCCTCGACATAGGCTGGATCCCTGACCGTGAGGGAAGAGACCGTGTAGCCGGCGATGTTGTCCACGGCCATGCGGTCCATCCCGGACAGCATGGAATCGAAGGCTATGAACACCGATATCCCCGCCATCATCACGACGGCCGTGATGATGGTCCGGCGCTTGTGGCGCAAGGTGTTGCGCAGCGCGATCCTCCAGAGGGTTCCCATGGTCATTTGCTCTCGTCGCCGGTCACGCGGCCGTCGCGGATGGTCACGATCCTGCGGGCGTGCTCCATGACCAGGCGGTCGTGGGTGGAGAACACGAAGGTCGTCCCCCGCTCGGCGTTGATCCTGCGCATGAGCTCGACGATGTCCTCGGCCGTGTGGGAGTCGAGGTTGGCCGTGGGCTCGTCGGCGAGGACCACGAGGGGATTTTTCACTAGGGCCCGGGCTATGGCTACGCGCTGCTCCTGGCCGCCGGAGAGCTCGCGGGGGTAGCGCTTCTCCTTCCCCTCGAGGCCGACGGCCGCGATCATCTCCCTCGAACGCTCGCGGATCTCCGGAGCTTTGAGCTTCTTCTCTATCACCAGGGACAGCTCGACGTTTTCCCTCACAGTGAGGACGGGAATGAGGTTGTAGGACTGGAATACGAAGCTGATCCTGTCCCTGCGGTAGGCCGAGAGGCCCTTCTCCCCCAGGGAGTGGAGCTCGGTCCCGTCGTAGACGATGGTCCCCTCTGTCGGGGAGTCGAGGCATCCCAGGATGTTGAGGAAGGTGGTCTTCCCCGATCCCGAGGGCCCGACGAGGGTGAGGAACTCCCCAGCCTCGATGTCGAGGTCGACCCCGTCGAGGGCCCTCACCTCGTTCTCCCCCTTGCGGTATATCTTGGTCACCTTTTCCAGATGCAGCGCTGCCATCTAAATCCTCCTCACTTCCCGGGCCCTTGACCCTTTAGCGATGCGATTATCACTTCCAGCTCGGCCAGATAGGCCGAGAGGGCCCTGTGGCCATCCACCGTGAGGCTCACCCCGGTGAAGCTCTTGTTCCGGACAAAGCGTTTCTCGATCCTGAGATAGCCGGCCGCCTCGAGGGTCTTCAGCTGGACCGAGAGGTTGCCCGAGCTGAAGCCGAGCTCGTCGCGGAGCTCTGTGAAGCCGGTCTCGACCTGGGCCGAGGAGGCGAGATAGGTCAGGACCCTGAGCCTCGCCCTCTCGTGGATCACCTTGTCGAGGTCGAGGCCGGCGATGCCCGGCCGATTTCCCCCGGGCTCAGCGGGGGTGCCCATTGTCGGCCTCCTCCCGCTTGTTCCGGATGAGGCCTGCGATGCCGAAGGCGAGGCAGAAGCCACCGAGCACGACGGCCGTCCATAGGAAGGGTGCCCTTTCGAAGAACATGAAGGAGGCGAGGCTCGTGACGATGGCGTACCAGCCCGAGACCAGGTACTCGGCCTTCTGGATGGACACCCCGACGTTGTTGAAAAGGAGGCCCGCGAAGACCAGGCCGACGGGGAGGGCGTACCAGGGGTGGCCCAGGGAGAAGGCGAAGACCATGCCGCACACTGCGCAGGCGTAGGCGGGGACGTTGACGTGGAACCATGAGCCGGCGTAAAAGGCGCGCAGGACGGTGAGGTAGTTCGCATCCTTGGCGATGAGCCTCGCCTTCCTGTTGAACATTACCCACTTCATCCCTCCGCCGAGGACCATGGTGAGGATCGCGGCCGTCCAGAAGGAGGCCCTCCAGGGCCAGGGAGTCGCGGCGAAGGATCCCCACCTCCCTATAAGGAACTGGGTCCCCAGGCAGATCGCGACCACGACAGTTCCGATCACCGCGGTCAGGGCCGAGTAGAAGCGGGAGGCGAGGACCTGGGCCAGGAAGGGATTGTTGCGCCTGACTGCCCGCCTGAGCTCCTCGATGTCGTGGAGCAGGGTATCGAGATCACTCTGGTTCATTCTGGCCTCCGCAAACCAGTTTACTAAAGAAACTAGTTTGCAGTCAAGGCCAGATTTCCCCGTCCTGTCGCCAGGAGCTATCGCGTTGCCCATGCGGGCGAAATGTGATAGTATGGTCCGCCGATTTCATACTCCGTGAAGCGGGCAGCGATGTGGGAGGCAGGAATGAGCAGCAATGAAGGCTCGGGCGAGCCTGGTTACTATAATGATTCCCTCGAAGTCGGCCAGGCTGAGCGTCTCGTCCTCCGCTTTCCCAGGGGCGAGCTCCTTGTCCTGCCTGGAGCCGAGAATCGGATAGTCCTTGAGCTCCAGTTGCGGGGTCCCCGCGACCGTCTCGAGGAGTGGAAGCCCTCGATACGCAGACGGGAGGGCATCATCGTCGTCGCAGACGAGAGCCTCGACGGAGTCATGGTCTTCGAGGCCCGCGTCTCGGTTCCAACCTCATTCCGCGATGTCGAGGCGCACACGGCCTCCGGCTCCCTCGAATTCCGGGGGATCTCGGCCGATCTCCTCGCCGCGACGGACTCGGGCGACATCCGCGTCATAGGCGGGGCCGCGGTCGAGCTTTCGTCGGCGGCGGGCCGGGTCGAGGTCGAGGGCGCTGCAGGGGTCACAGCCCGGGCGGGCTCGGGCGAGGTGCGCTGCCGCGACATTGCTGGCCCCGTGGTCGCCGAGACCGAATCGGGCGACATCCTCGTCGAGTCGGCAGCCGGCAACGTCGTCGTCCTGAGCGCCTCGGGCGACATCTCCATCCAGAGGCCGGGCGGCCGCCTGCGTGTGGCGACAAGCTCAGGCGATGTCGAGCTCGAGATAGTGGGGCATTTCGCCGGCGGCGAGGTGAGCACCTCGACCGGTGATGTCAGCCTCTCGCTCGCCGGCTCCGAGCTCGAGCTCAGGGCCGAGACCCTCTCGGGCGAGTTGGACGCTCCCGGGGGCGAGGTGTCGATCACCTCGGGCCCCCGGCGCTGCGCCCTCAGGCTTGGAGCGGGAGGCCGGCGCCTCCATGTCCGCTCCGTTTCCGGGGACATCGAGATAGAGCTCTAGCGGAGTGTTGAAAAAG
>JANXYO010000129.1 GCA_025356015.1 Spirochaetaceae bacterium | reverse complement strand
GAGGCCTGCCCGGAATCGAAGGCCAACGCCTGGCGTGAGGCCCGCGAGACCCGGTTTGAGATGGTATCGGTCGAGGCTCCCAGGGCCCGCGCGATGGCGGAGAGGCTCTCGCAGCTGCAAAGCCGTCCAACAATTTCCTCGTAGTCGAGGACCCGCTTGGAGTAGTAGTCAAGGCTGAAGGTCTGCCGGGAGAAGGTCGCTCCGCAGGCGGCGCAACGGAAACGGGGGACCCTGCCGAAAGTTTGGGTGAGGTAAGAGCCCCAGGCGATGAACCGGGAATAGGGGGCCCCGCCGTCGGGGAAATGCTGGCTGCATGTGGGCGATGCGCAGAAGGGAGGGGTGAAGGGCTTCATGCATCCCCTACGCGCCCAATATCCCCGCCCGCTTCAGAACAACAAGATTCGAGGAACACCTTTGACATTCTGGATATAATAGCTATAATTAGCTTCGAGCATGGTCAGGAGTCATAAGAGCATGGCTAAAAACAGCAAGAAAATCAGGATCTTCTCAGCCCTCGAGGTGGCGAACCTCTGCGGGGTGGTCAACCAGACAGCGATCAACTGGATACGCAACGGCTACCTCAAGGCCTTCACCACCCCCGGCGGCCAGTACAGGATCTACGCAGAGGACCTCATGCAGTTCCTCGACTCCCGCGGCATGCGCGTCCCCGTCGAGCTCGAAGAGCGCTTCAAGGAAGACGTCGACTGGTCGGCGGTCCTTGTCGTCGACGACGACGCCGAGCTCAACGACCTCCTGAAGCGCTGGTTTGAGCGCAAGCTCGGCTCCTACACCGTCCACCAGGCCTTCGACGGCTTCGAGGCCGGTCGCCTGCTAAGCGAGAAACGTCCGGGCTTCGTCGTCCTCGACATCGACCTGCCGGGGGTGAACGGCCACGCGCTATGCCGCCGCATCAAGGAGGATCCCGTCTTCGGCAAGCCCTTCATCATCGCGATGACGGGCCTGGACCGCGCTGAGGAGGGACAGGCCATCCTCTCCGAGGGAGCCGACGCCTTCTTCTCCAAACCCCTGGATTTCGAGGCGATGGCGGCCTCGGTGTCGGATTTCGCCATGAAGGCCAAGGCCCGCGATGAATAGCAAGGGATTAGTCCTCATCGTCGAAGACGAGGACTCGATCCGCCTTTCCCTGAGGGACTACCTGAGCCGCAGGGGCTACGAGGTGCTCGTGGCCTCCGACGGGGTCGGGGCAATCAAGCAGCTCCTGGACTACGAGGTCGACCTCATCGTCTCGGACTATCGCATGGAGATCCTGGGCGGGGACTACTGGATACGCTTCCTCAAGAAGTACTGCCTGGGCACGAGGATCATCGTGACCTCGGGTTTCTTGAGGCCCGAGTTCGACATCCCCTACGAGGTCGTGTACAAGCCCTTCGACTACGAGGACCTCGAGGCGCGGATATCCCTCATCCTGGGGACCGCCCCTGCCTCCTCGCCGGCCTGATCCTCCGAAAGGGGCCCAAAGGGGCGAGCATGGCGCCCCGACCGAGGCCTTCGGCGCGAGGGTCTCGGGCAGGGTCCAGGGGGTGGGCTTCCGCTACGAGGCCCGGCACGAGGCCCAGCGCCTGGGTATCTCGGGCTGGGTGAAGAACCTCGACGACGGTGATGTGGAGGTCTGGGCAGAGGGAAGTCCCTCTGCCCTCCTTGAGTTCCGCCTCTGGCTCGAAACCGGTCCCCCGGGAGCCTGGGTCCAGTCGGTGAGGCTAGTGAAGGGCGCTCCCACCCTTTCGCATATCGGATTTTCTGTGGTCTTTTAATCTCCGGCGGGCTATCATCTATGCCGATAATGAAATCGGAAGAGTAGACTCAAATCCGGGGGCAGCCAGGATGGCAGCGCGTTCCATCTCGGAGTTCATCGCGTCCTTGCCGAAAACCGAGATCCACATACATGCCGAGGCCACGGTCAGCTTCGACAGCTACTTCTCGCTCAACCGGAAGTACAAGGCCGACCCCGGTCTCAAGAGCCCCGCCGATTTCCGCAAGCTCCTTGAGATGGACAGCCTCGGGGTCATGATCAAGAACTTCTTCTACCTCCAGTCCCTCTTCCGCGCTCCCGAGGACTTCAGCCTCGTCGTCAGCGACGTCCAGGCCTACGCGAAGCGCAACAACATCCACTACATGGAGCTCTTCGTCGCCCCCTCGATGGTCCTCAAGCAGGGTAACATCGACTTCGAGGGCATCATGGACCCCCTGGTCGAGGGCTTCGCCAGGGCGGCGGCGGCCAAGGACGGGCCCGACATCAGGCTCCTTGTGGACGTCTCGAGGTCCTTCGGCAAAGACAACGCCTCCCGCAACTTCCACCACCTGCTCTCCTACCTCTCCCGGCGCAAGACCGACCGCATCCTCGGCATCGGCCTCGGCGGCCAGGAGATGGGCAATCCCTGCATCGCCTACAAGGACGTCTTCCGCGAGGCCCGCGAGGCGGGCCTGCACGCCGTCGCCCACGCCGGCGAGGAGGTGGGGCCTGAGTCCATCCGAGACGCAGTCCTCGAGCTCGGCGCCGAGCGCATAGGACACGGAACCTCGGCCATCCAGGATCCCTCCCTCATGGACCTCCTGCGCGACCGCGCCATACCACTTGAGATCTGCCCCACGAGCAACGTGGTCACCGGCAAGTATGTCCGCTCCTTCGCCGACCATCCCATGAACGCCTTCCTCGCCCACGGCATCCTCGCCACCCTGAACACGGACGACCCCGTCCTTTTCGACGTCGAACTGAACGGGGAATACCTGAACGCCGCGCGCCACCTCCTGTGGAAGCCCTCCCAGATCGTGAAGGTGCTCAAGAATGGTATCCGCGGGAGCTTCATGGACGCCGCCGGGAAGGCCGCGGCCCTCGCCCGCCTCGACGCCCAGCTGCCAAAGCCCAAGGCCTAGATTTCCCGATTTTCTCCACAATCCTCAAAGCGACTAGCGTTCTGGCGCCTCTTGGATGTAATATGTAATTAGCCGATTTCTCCTGGAGCCGGTCGTGTCCATATTCGCCCTGGATTACGGTCCCATCCTCATCGCCTGCAGCCTCACCCTCCTCATTCTGGCTGCGATCGTCGCCTTTTCCCTCCCCGGCCGCAGCAATCCCTACAGCGTCCTCATCCTCGTCGGAGCCGCACTCTGGAGCCTCTTCCACGGCCTGGAGATCTACTCAAGCGCCAGGGCCGCCAAGGAGTCCTGGTCCGACCTCCAGTACCTGGCCCTGGGCCTGATCTCCTTCACCTGGGTGGCCTTCTGCGCCCGCGTGGCCGGGGACCGCAAACCCCGCCTTTCCGCACGGCTCTGGCCCTGGCTCATTGCCGCCTTGCTTGAGGCCAGCATCGCCCTCACCAACCGCTGGACCTCCTACCTGTTCAGCTATTCGGATCTGCAGGGCTTCATGGCCGAGGCGAACAAACGCCGGGCATGGGGTTTCTGGCTCTGCACCGCCATCCTCCTCGCCTCGGTTGCCCGGGGCAGCACGAGCCTGCTCAAGGCGAACCGCGACGGGGGCCTCGATCCCTGGGGAAAGCGGCGTATTCGCCTCTTCCTCGCCGTCCTCCTCATCCCCCTCGTGATCGGTATCCTCGACATCGCCAGTATCCGCCCCATCAAGGGCTACAACCTCGCCCCCCTTTCCCTGGCCCTCTCCATCATCGTCCTCGGCTATGGCCTCGTGTTCCTGCGCCTCCTCTCTCCCGTCCCCCTCGCCCACCGGGCCCTTATCGACGGGATGAAGGACCCGGTGATCGTCGTCGACGAGCGGGGCTGGGCCGTCTACCGCAACGAGGCCGCGGCCGCCATCGCCCGCAACAAGACCTGGGGACGGCACGGCTCCCCCCTGGACAGCTTCCTTCCCGAGATCTCAAGCGTCGAGGACATCGCCGACGGCAGCATCCTCAAGGTGGAGGAGAAGGAATACGAGGTGAGGTCCTCGCCCGTGACCAAGCGGGGCGGGGCCGTCTTCGTCAGGCTCTTCGTCCTCAGGGACGTCACCGCCTCAAGAGCCGAGCGGGAGAGGCTCGAGGAGATGGTAAGGGGAAGGGCTGTGGAGCTCCGCGACGCCAACCTCGCCCTGGAGGAGGAAGTCGGGCGATACCAGGACGCCCAGCGCCGCCTCGAGGCCCTCCTGAGCGACAAGGAATTCCTGATCAAGGAGATCCACCACAGGACAAAGAACGGCCTGCAGATCGTCTCAAGCATCCTCGCCCTCCAGTCGCACAGAACCAAGGACCCGACCGTCATCCACGCCTTCGAGTCGATGCGCAACCGCATCCGCTCCATCAGCCTCGTGCACGAGAAGCTCCACGGCTCGGCGACGGGTGAGTTCCTCGACCTGCGTGATTATGTCGGTGACCTGGTCAGGCAGCTGGCGGCCAGCTTCGGAGCCGAGAGCGAGGGCCTGCGCCTGAGCGTCGAGGCCGAGTCGATCCCCTCTCCCATGGACTTCTGCGCCGACTTCGGCCTCATGCTCACCGAGCTCGTCACCAACTCCTTCCGGCACGCGATCATGCCCCGCGGCCAGGGTGAGGTCAGGGTGAAGCTCACTCGCGACGGTGAGGCAGCCATCGCCCTGGTCGAGGACGACGGCCCCGGATTCCCGAGCGACATGCGCCCCGAGAAGGCCGATTCCCTTGGCTTCAGGATCCTCACCAGCTTCGCGCGCAAATGGGGCTGCGAGCTTGAGTACTCGAAGGAGGGCCCGGCGAGGGTCTCCATCCACATACCCGCGAAGGCCCTGCGCCGCGCGGAAGAGGCCGCCCGCGTGGGTGTCGAGGGTAGCTAAAAAAGGGGACAGCGAATGAACCGCGAAACCATACTGGTGGTCGAGGACGAGGCCTTCGTGGGCGAGGAGATAAAAGAGGATCTCGAGCGCTGTGGCTACTTCGTCCCCGAGGTCATCTCCTCCGGCGACGAGGTCGCCCAGGCCGTCGCTGCCCACAGACCCGCGCTGATCATCATGGATGTGAGGATCGAGGGCAGCCTCGACGGCATCGAGGCCGCATACCTCGCCAACGCCGAGTTCCGCGTGCCCGTGATCTACCTCACCGCCTACTCCGACGAGGTCTCCTTGAGACGGGCCGCTGCCACCTCACCAGAGGCCTACCTGCTCAAGCCCTTCTCAGAGCGGGAGCTGGTGGCAAACGTCGAGATCGCCCTCTCTAAGCGCAAGTCAAGGTACCTCGACCGCCTTGAGGTCTCGGCCAGCCTCCTCGACGTCCTCGATTTCGCCGCCATCCTCTGCGACGAGGAGGGCCGGATCATCAAGGCCAACCGCCCCGCCCTCAACCTGCTCGAGGCCCAGAACGAGGATGCCATCAGGGGCCAGCGCCTCTCGCGCTTCATCGAGAGGAAGGCCGGCACGGGAGATGCCAATCCCTATTTCCTCAAGACCGCCGACGGCTCCAATCCCGAGGTCATGGTAAGGCTCGAGCCCATCATCCTGCCAGATGGAGATTCGCCGGGAAGCATCGCCTTCATGGAGAAGGTGAGCGAGAAGGAGAGGGCCCACCTCCTCGTATCGGCCGGCATGGCGAACTCGGCCCTCCTTCGCCTCCTTCCTTCCCCCGATGCCGCGGGACCGTCCTTCGACACCTCGGGCTTCCTCCTCCCCAGCCCCTCGGGCGCTGGCGACTTCTTCGACGCCTTCCTCATCGACGACGGAGTGGCGGCCTTCTACAACCTCGACGTGATGGGCCACGGGGCCCTCGCCACCCTCATGGCATACTCCCTCCACGACCTGGTGCCCAATATCGCCGAGGACATGCGCAGGCCCACTCCCGGCACCCTGCCCAAGCCCCTGGACCTCGTCGTGAAGCTGAACTCCCACTACAACGTGGAACCCGGAGAGGAGGCCATGCCCTTCTTCACGATAGTCTTCGGCTTCCTCGACACCCGCAACGGGAGCTTCCGCCTCATACGAGGGGGCCACCCCCCGGTAATGCTCATCCCGGCCTCGGGCGGCCACAGGATCTTCGCGATGGGTGGCATGGCCGTCGGAGTCTTCCAGGCCTATCTCGCCGAGGAAGGATCAGGGACCCTCGAGCCGGGCGACCGCCTCGTCGTCTTCTCCGACGGCTTCCTCGACACCTTCGACGGGGACGACTACGGGGCCAAGATCGCCCAGCTCGGCCAGCTCGCCGAGGAGTTCCGCTCGGAGAGCCTTGCTGCCTTTGTCGAGGCGGTCAAGACGGCCGTCATTGCCCGCAGGAACTCGCTCCGGTTTCTTGACGATGTGAGCATGCTGGTGATCGAGCGGAGGGCCTGAAGCCTGAAACCCGAAGGTCGTCGGAGTCGCGCGAAACGCAAGCTACCGCTCCTTCCCGCCTCGCGGAGCACCAGCGTTACTCTCAAAGAGAATCACCACCGCTTTTCTTGACGCTTTTGATAAGCCATGGCACAATAATCACATCCTCTCAAAAAGCCAGACGACCAGTTCTCGACATTGAGCGCGCCAGAAGAAGGTGCAGCCCTGATCCTAGGAGCATCGAGTGCCGACCAGCGCCAATGACTCGATCATCCCCGGCTTTGACGACCGGAAGAACGACGCCCTCGACATCATCCTCGAGCGGGACCCTGCCAAACCTGGCTTGATGCGGATCCACCTGAGCAACCGGATCGACAACTACAACGCCCCCTACTTCCAGCGATCGATCGAGAAAGTGATCTTCTCGGGCTATCGAAGACTTGTCTTCTCCTGCGCCGCTCTGGGCTACGTCTCCTCAACCGGGGTGGGGGCCTTCATCAACATCATGAGGACCCTCAAATCCCAGGGCGGGGACATGGTCTTCACCTGCATGCAGGATCGCGTCCGGGACGTCTTCGACATCCTCGGCTTCGCGGGCTACTTCACGTTTTGCGATGACGAGAAAACGATTTTCGCAAGCACGGAGCAAGTCGCCCTCCCGACGACCATCTTTCCGCTGGTCTTCTCGTGCCCGTCCTGTTCCCGTAGGATGAAGACGGGAAAGCCAGGCAAATTTGCCTGCTCATCGTGCACGACGAGGTTCGTGGTCCTAAAGGATGGGAGAGTGAAGCCGTTGAAGAATTTGGTCTGAGTCAAGAAGGGGAAAAGGCTATCATCGCGGGCTCGTGGGATGGTACCCTTTCCGGATGACTGCAGGGAAAACATCAGCCAATCTCGATTTCCTGCGCGCCTGCGCTGTGCTCACGGTCTATTTCGGACACATGCTTCAAATATTCGACGTGAGATATGCCCTAGGATCGCTCACCATCTATGATTTCGCCCAAACCGGGGTTTTGATCTTTTTTGTCCATACGAGTTTTGTTCTGATGTTCTCCATGGAGCGACTCGGCCTCAGCGGTTGGGGGCTGTATCGTTCGTTTTATATACGCCGGGCTTTCCGTATTTATCCATTGAGCATCGTGGTAGTAGTCGCGATGCTGGTGCTCAAAGCCCCCGGCTTCCCGAACATTCAATACGCATGGCCAGGCTGGCCCGCCATCATCGGCAATCTTGTTCTCGTCCAGAATATGGTGCGTGGCGATTCCTATCCCGC
>JANXYO010000133.1 GCA_025356015.1 Spirochaetaceae bacterium | reverse complement strand
GCCCATCGCAGCAGCCTTCTCGAGGTCGGCGCGTGCCTCGGCCTTCCTGCCCGTATCCTTGTAGAGGGCCCCGCGGAAGTACCAGGCGTCCTTGTTCGCATCCTTTAGCGAGCCATAGGTGGTGATGTACTCGTTGAACAGGGACTCGGCCTTCTTGAGGTCCCTGCCCGCTATGCCCGGAAGCACCTGCCAGAAACGGCCGAGGGAGAGGATGGGACCGCCGTTCTCGTAGGTCTTGTCCAGGGAGTACGAGGTCTCGAAGGATTTCTGGGTCTTGCCCTTGAGCCCCTCGCCGAGGGCGGTGAGGATGCTGACGCAGTCTGAGTAGGTCCCGACGCAGAGCCCGTACCAGTACCAGCCGGCAATGCCCTTCGGGTCGAGCTTCTGGGCGATCTCGCCGAACTTCATTCCATCCTTGGCCGCCGCCTTCGCGAGGTCCTTCCATCCCTGGACCTCCTGGGTGACGAGTTCGGCTCCGTACTTGCGCAGGTTCATCGCCGCCGTCCAGTTGGCTGTATAGTCGCCCGGCGCGCCCGCGGCGGCCTTCGCGGCGGTCTCGGCCGCGGTCTTGAGCTCGCCAATGCTCTCTGCCGAGAGGATCGCCGGCGCGATCGCGGCGATGGCCAGGGCCAGGATGATCAGTCTCTTCATGATTTCTCCTTGATGGGTCCATAGTTGCTGGGGGAAAGCCTAGTTGCTCCGGGGCATGAGGTCAAGGATTCGAGGCTCCCATGAATGGACTCCCGGAGGAAGCCGGGTTATTCTTGGAGATGTGCTGGCCCGGAACCCGCATCGCCGCGCCGGCTAGAGGAAGAGGGCGCTTATGAAAGCCGTGGAAGTCCTCGTGGACGATCTCATGCAGCAGGGCTACCGGTATTTCCGCACCGAAGCCCCGGGCCGCAATTTCCACAGGGCTTTCAGACCTGACCTCTCCCCGAAGGAGCTCCTTGCCCTCGGCGTGTTCGGCGGCAAGTACATGACCGATTGCGCGGCTGAGTTCCCCGAGGCCTGGTACGAGAAGGCCAGGCTCTGCCATGAGTCGCACCGCAGCGAGCTCAATTTCTTCCTGGTCAACGCGTCGAAGCCGCTGGCCTACTGGCGCGCGAAGCTCTGGATCAGGGAGGAGGACCCAAGGGGATGGTTCCAGTGGTACTGCCGCTACTACATGGGCCGCCGGTCCCCCGATGACGAAAGGCAGATCGGACGCTGGCGGGCGATGACCCGCCATGTCGCCCAGCTTCGCTCTCACTGCGAGGGTGGTGATCTCCTGTGCAGGAGCAGGCAACGTCAGGCCCTCCTTCATTGGGCCTATGACAGCAGGAGGCTCTAGGCCCCCGTGCCAAATCGACCGATAAGTGTCGCTTTGGTCCCGCTTCTATTGAAAATGATCGGCTTGGGGAATATCCTAAGACTCATCGCCATTTCGCGCCGGAGGATCAATGAAGATCAAGCCAGGCAAGCTTCGAAACCGGTTCTGGCCCAGTATCGCCCTCGTGGCCCTGGCCCTGGTGCTCGCCTCCTGCGCATCCGTGCCCTATATGCCCGGCGAGGCCAAGGTCCAGAAGACAGTCGCCCTCATCAATTCGGGAGGCGTCCCGGGCATCAAGGGACTTTCCGATGCACCCTTCATATTCGACGCTGAGATACTCCTGCTTCAGGCCGAGGTCGCCTCGCTCTGGGACAACCTCAAGGCCACGGGCTTTGGCATTGGGAAGGCGAAGATAGTCTCCATCTCCAGGATCGGCGACGAAAGCTACAGGCTTTTCTCCCCCACGGCCGAGGTAAGGGCCTTCTTCAAGAAGTACCTCAACCGCGACTCGGTCCTCGTCACCCTCGACACGAGCGAGGGCAGGTACTTGGTCATCCTGAACCGCGAGGTAAAAGGCTACCCACGGATCCAGGGCTTCAAGGGGCCGACGAAATGAAGGCACGACGACTCACTTTCGCGGGAGCGCTTCTCTTCGCGGGGCTCTGCCCCCTCCTCCAGGCCCAGAACGCAGAGACCGTCTTTACATCCGGCACCGTGGGCCACAAGAACGCGGCGGGCAAGACCGTCTCACTCGAGATCGGAGACCTGGTAAGGACCGGCGAATCCGTCATCACCAAGAGCGACGGCAACGCCGAGCTCCAGCTCACGACGGGCAAGTCCTCGATCAAGGTCAAGCCCAACTCGGTCTTCATGCTCACCGAAAGAAGCGTCGGCGGGGTGAAGCAGACAGTGCTGCAGGCGGCGGCCGGCTCGGTGTCCATGAAGTTCGAGAAGCTCGCGGGCAAGGAGCCCCTCGTGGGCTCGAGCAATTGCGTCGCAGGAGTGCGTGGCACCGAGGTGACCATCTACGCGGGCATGGACGGTTCGACCCTCATGGCCGTTAGCTCGGGCGCCGTCGAACTCGAGTCGGGCGGGTCGACCGTGAGCCTCTCTGCCAACGAGGCCGTCGAGGTCAAGCCCGGACAGGCCCCGGGACAGAAGTTCGCCTGGCTGGGCAAGGAAGTCGACTACTCGAAATGGAACGAGGGAAAGCTCGCCGACTTCCTCGCTGATCCGGCAGGTTCGGCGAGGAAGGTGCGGGAGCAGATGGCGGGCTACCGGGATTCAATGCTGGCCCTCCTCCCAGAGCTTGAGAAGAAGAAGGCCGACTTTGCCGCGGCCGCAGCGGAGCTGAAGCGGCTCTCCGATGCCAAGGACCAGCGGAGCGAGGACTATAGGGCAGGCACGGTGTTCCCGCTCATCCAGGACCAGGCCACCCTCTTCCTCAACATCAGATACTACGCCCTCTCGGTCCTCTCGATGCGCCGTTTTGTCCTTGGAGACATGTACATGCAGATGAGGTCGCGTCACATGCTCGATCCAGGAAACCAGCAGTACAGCGATTTCCTTGGCGTTTACGCTGACATAGTAACGGCCTACGAAGCCAGCATCGTGCCCCAGCTTGTCGACGCCGATATCTAGAATGACTAAAGGAGGAATGAAATGAAACGCGCCCTATTGATCATCGCGGCCATCGCCGCACTGTACCTGGTCATGTCCTGCGCCATCGTGAAACCAGTCACGATCGACGAGTGCATATCCAATTTCATGAGTGATGTCAACAATGACCACTCGAGCGTGTACAAGAACCTCTCGACGAGCTCAGTCAAGTATGCGCAGGCTGTACCTGCCGCATATTGGGACATTGTTTTCCCCCCGGGATACAGCTATGCCTTGAGCGGACAGTCCACCGCGGGCTCGACAGTGACGGCCAGCCTCTCTGGCGGCAGCCTCTATCCGGGCTCAAACATCGTGTTCACCATGACCCAAAACCTCGACAAGGACTACGTGATCTCCTCGATCACGATCGCCAGCATCTCGTATTTCAACTAGCAGAACGGGAATCCAGCATCGCAAGCGGCGCCCCATGGCGCCGCTTTCTTGTTTCTCCTCATCTCCCGCCCCGGCCCCCAACCGAACACGGCCACCCTATCGGCCTCGGCCTATCTCCCCGCCCTCATCCTCTCCGATTTCTCAAGGTAGTATTGATAGTCGCCCTCATAAGTCGCGAGCGAGCCTTTGTCTATCTCGAAGACCCGGTTGGCCAGCTGCCTGAGGAAATAGCGGTCGTGGCTCACGAGCATGATCGTGCCCTCGAAGTCCTTCAGGGCCTCGAGCAGGACCTCGCGACTCGCGATGTCGAGGTGGTTGGTCGGCTCGTCGAGGACAAGGAAATTGACGCTCTGGGAGAGGATGAGGGCGAGCATCACCCGGCTCTTCTCTCCGCCCGAGAGGACGCCCACGCGCTTGTCCGAATCGTCGCCCGAGAACTGGAAGGCACCGAGGATGTTCTTGATCTGGCCTTCGCTGGCCTTGGGGAGGCGCTCCGAGACCTCCTCGAAGATCGTGCGCGAGGGAATGAGGATGTCGCTCGAGTACTGGCTGAAATAGCCGAGCTTCGTGCTCGTGCCGAGGGTCGAGCTACCCTCGCTCGCCTCGGTCTGGCCCGTTATCACCTTGAGCAGGGTGGACTTGCCTGCGCCGTTGATCCCGGTGAGGGCGATCTTGTCTCCCCGGTTTACCGTGCCCGTGATTCCTGAGAACACCGAGCGCGTGTCGCCGCCGGGGAGGGGCCAGGACTTGCCCAGGCCTTCCATCGCAACGACGATGTCGGGTCCCCTCGGTGCGCTTTCGAAGCGCAGCTTTATGGACTTGGGGTCGGCTGGAACGACGATGCGCTCTATCTTGTCGATGGTCTTCACGCGCGACTGGACCTGAGCCGCGTGGGAGGCGCGGGCGGCGAAGCGCGCGATGAACTCCTCTTCCTTCGCGAGCATGGCCTCCTGACGCTTTTGCGAGGCCACGAGCTGTTCCCTGCGGACCGCGCGCTCGCGCTCGTAGAAGTCGTAGTCGCCCGAGTAGGTGGTGATTGCCCCCGAGGCCACCTCGACTGTCGTGCGGCAGACCCGGGTCATGAATTCCCTGTCGTGGCTCGTCATCACCAGGTCGCCCTTGAAGGAGCCGAGCCAGGACTCGAGCCAGATGATCGACTCGAGGTCCAGGTGGTTGGTGGGCTCGTCCATCAACAGGAGCTGGGGCTCGAGGAGGAGGATGCGGGCGAGGGCGATCCGCATCTTCCATCCGCCCGAGAAGCTCTCGACCCTCTCGCCCTGGCGTTCCTTGCCGATGCCGAGGCCGGAAAGGATGGCCTCGGCCTTCGTCTCGAGCTCGTAGCCGCCGTGGTGCATGAAATCGTTCTGGAGCTCTCCGTAGGCCGTCATCTCGGCATCGCTCAGACCCGGCGATTGAGGGTCAGACATGCGGTGCTCGAGTTCGGCGATTTCGAGGCCGATCTCGTAGACCCGGCCGGCGCCAGCGAGCACCTCCTCGAGCACGGTCCTGCCCGACATCTCGCCCACGTCCTGGGAGAAATAGCCGATGACGGTGCCACCATCCATGCTTATCGTGCCCTGGTCGGGCCTCTCGATCCCCGCGATGATCCGGAAGAGCGAGGTCTTGCCAGCGCCGTTCGGGCCCACCAGGCCGATCCTGTCGCCATTCCTGATGAGGAGTTCGCCGTCGGCAAAGAGAATGCGGTCGGCATAGGCCAGGCCGATGTTCGTGAGTTTTGTCACAAGTTTGTCTCCGGAAGAAGCTGAGTGTAGAGGAAAGCCCTCGGAAGGTCAATTTGGCAGGCGCGTAGAAAACCGGGGTTTCGCATTGTTCCGGGCCAGTCAAAAAACTATAGTTAAAGACTCAAGTTCGACATCTGGGTCATTCTTAAGTAGGAGGATTCCGCATATGAAGGGCAATTTGCTGTTCCTCGTCGCTTTCATCGCCTTCGCGGCTTGTGCCAGCGCTCAAGTAGCCCCGCCTGAGGCCGACGCGGCTGCCAAGCTGTTCAAGCCCCTGGATGGCAAGGCCAATCTCTATATCGCCCGCAAGAGCGAGACTTTTGGCTCGGCGGTCGCCTTCAAGCTCATTGTAGACGGGAATGAGCTCGGGCCAATCTCCACCGGGACCTTCTACCTCGTCGCGGTCGAGCCCGGCAAGCATTCGATCGAGGTGAGGGCCCTGATCAGCACCGCCAAGCTCGGCGTCGATCTCGAGGCCGGCAAGAACTACTTCTATGACGTTGCCGCCACGACGGGCTCGGCCGGCAAGGTGAGCGTCACCAGGGTCCTGATCGAGGCCATGGGCAAACTCATGGTCAACCAGAGCAAGCTCGTTCGGGCGATCGTGCCTTGACGGATTGGACTCCCTGACCTCATCCTACGGCCCATGTTCGAACACGAAGCCCAAAGCGCCCTCGGCCTGACTGGATCCCTCATCGACCGTTTCGGCCCCCGCCTCGCGGGGAGTCCCTCATGCCTCGCGACGGCCGATGCCCTCAAGGATCATGCAGCTCCCTTGGCAGACCGGGCCTGGAACGAGGACTTCCCTGTCCATCCCGGCTCCTTTCTCGGTTTCATCAGGGTCCTCGTCATCATCTACGCAGCGTCGACCCTCGCCCTGCCCTTCGCTGCCTGGGCTTCAGCCTTGGCCGCGAGCATCGGCCTGGCAATCCTCGTGCTCGGCTTCATCCTCTATGTCGGGATCCTCGATCCCTTCTACCCCCGCAGGACTGGACGAAATGTCCTCGCGAGTCTCGAGCCCTCGGGCAAGGTGGAGAGGACCCTGATCGTGAGCGGACACCACGATTCGGCCAGGATCTTCAACTTCTATGTTGACAGGCCCGAGCTCTACGGGCGGCGGATCTACGGTGGCATCGGCGCCTTTGTCGTCTTCTGGGCCGCCTCCTGCGTCCTCGCCCTGGCGGGCGCGCCCATGATCGTGGACCTCGCGGCCGCCCTTGTCTTCCTCGCGGGCTTTGTCCTCGTCGCCCCTTTGTGGAACTTCGCTTCACGCGATGGAAGTCCAGGCGCCGGCGACAACCTCGCGGCGAGCTGCGTCGCCCTCGAGGTCCTCCGCCACTTCCGCTCGAGCCGCGACGGCGGCGAGGGCCTCAAAGGCACCAGGCTCATCTTCGCGAGTTTCGACGCCGAGGAGGCGGGGCTTCGCGGAGCGAGGGCCTGGGCGAGGGCGCACCGAGACGAGGTCGCTCTCAGTCCCACCTTCTGCTTCAACATGGACTGCCTGTTCTCCTATCCCGACATCAAGTTTCTCTCGAGCGACGTGAACGGCTCGGTCAAGCTCTCCTCGGCCCTGGCCAGGGCCTGCGCCGACATGGCTCACTCAAGGGGCATCCCAGCCAAGGTCGAGCCCATAGCCTTCCTCACCGGTGGGACGGACGCGGCGGAACTTGCCCGGGTTGGCGTGAGGGCCACGACCCTCATCGCCATGAAGTGGAGCAACGAGGAACGCTCCTCGGCCTATCACACGCCGGGGGATACCCTCGAGGCCGTAGAGCCGGCCGCGGTCGAGGCTGCCATCCGGGTGGCGGTCGCCCTCGCCGAGCAGCTGGATACCGGCGCCCTCGACTAAAGCGGGAGGACATCTTCAATCCCGCCAGGTCCATCGAAGCCTTCGCGCGCGAGGTCCTGGCCCCGGCGCGGCAGGGCGCGACTCAAACGGGCGGCTGGGGTCTGGCCTTGACCACGGCGGCGGATCGTCGCCATGGTAGGGCTGTGCCGAGTCCAGAAAAGAATGGCCCCGCAGTGGAGCCTTTGAGTCCGCGCCAGCTGTCACGCGCCATGAACTATTCCGTCGCGGCCGGGGGCTCGGGCGCCCTGTTCCTGACGGTCTGCAACAACCAGCCCATCTTCAACGTCTACATGCTCAACCACCTGGGTGTCTCGCCCAGGCTGCTGGGTACCCTCCTGGGTCTCATGCAGCTCTCGGGTGTGCTCCAGCTTCTCTCGATTCTCGCCTACTCCTACCTTCCCAGGCGCAAGGCATTCTGGATGGCTTCACACCTAGTCCACCGCCTCGCTGGCCTCGCTGTGGCTGCTTCGGCCGCGATCTTCGCCACGGGGGCGGGGCAGGCCCCGGCAGCCCTTCTGGTCTCGGCAGCGATGATAGCTTCTTGGGCCCTGATGAACCTGAGCTCCTCGGGCTGGATGTCCTGGATGGCCGACCTCGTTCCCGCCGAGACCAGGGGGAGCTTTTTCCTGAGGCGTTCGGCCGTGTTCCAGGGGGCGACCGTGGCCTGGTTCTTCCTCGCCTCTGTCCTCCTTGACCTGTTCGGCGACGAATCAAGGTCCTGGGCCTATGTGGCGATCTTCGGGGTCGGCGCGGTCGGAGGGGTCGTCGACATCATGCTCCACCTGGCGATCCCCGAGCCTCCACGCGTCGCGCGCCCCAGGTTCACCGCAGCCGACTTCGCCGCCCCCCTGGGCGACCGCAACTTCATACGCTTCTCGTTTTCGATGGGCCTGGCCGTCCTGGCCCTCAACCTGGCCGGACCCTTCCAGGCCCCCTTTGTAACCTCCAAAGATGCCGTGGGAGCGCCCAACGTGTGGTTGGGCATCATGACCCTGATGTCCCAGCTCACCTGGGTAGCGATAGCCCCCCTGTGGGGCTTTGTCATGGACCGCTACGGCCGCAAGCCCGCCGTGCTCATGGGCTTCCTGGTCGGGTTCTCGACCCTGGGTTATGTCTTCCTGACGCCCCGCGACTACCCCTACCTCCTCCCCCTTCTGTCCCTGGCGGCCGGCTTCTTCGGCCCCGCCTTCTGGGAGGGCTCGAACCAGCTCATGCTTACCCTCGCCCCGCCGGAGCGCCGCGTCGTGTACATAAGCTGGTACAACACGATCCTGGGCATGGTCTCGGCCCTGGGACCCATCGCCGGAGGCTTTCTCGCGGCCGCCCTGACCGGCCTGCGCTTCCGCGTGGGGGCCATGGAGTTGGGCGGATTCCATGTGGGCCAGCTGGCCAGCCTGATCCTCCTCGCTCTGGCGGCCCTGGCCCTGAGGAGGGTGAGGGAGGGCAAGGAGAGGCCGGTCGCCTACCTTGTCTCGCAGTTCGCCACGGCGGGCGTGTTCAGGAGCTTCGCCTCGCTCGGAGCCCTCTCGCGGGACTCAAGCGATCCCCGCGTCGCGCGGGCGCTTCGGCGCATTGACAGGGAGGACGGCGAACTCGTGCTGCGCGAGGTCGTGGCGCGCCTGGACGACCCCGCCGCAGAGGTCAGGCGCGAGGCCGCCCGGGCCCTTGGGAGGATCGGCTCGCGCGAGGCCACCACCGAGCTCTCGACCCGGCTCGCCGACCCCTCGAGTCCCATAAGGATAGATGCCGCGCGAGCGTTGGGCAGCATAGGCGACGAGCGGGCCGTGTCATCCCTGGTGCGCTGCCTCGCCGTGGGCTCGCCCGAGCTCAGGTTGGCCTGCGCCGAGGCCCTGGGGATCATCGGGGGCGAGGAGGCGCGCTCCGCCCTCGCCGCCACCCTCTCGGGCGAGAAGGAGCACTCGGTCGCGGCGACGCTCGCCGAGGCCGTGACGAGGGCCGCCGGCGCCGAGGAAGCCGACGCTCCCATGGAGGTGCTCGAGGCCGTGCAGGAGCTCTTCCCGCGCATGGCCCAGTCGCGCAACGCGGCCCTCAAACGGCAGTACGCCATCGCCCTCGGCAACATCCTCGGCCAGGCGGGGGAGTTCTACCGCTTCATCACCGGCGAGCTCTATTCGAGGCAGGAGCGCTGCCGCGCGCTTTTCGCCGTGTTCAGGCTTCGCCTCGAGCCACTTCTGCGCGCCGAGGGCGCCGACATCAGTCCCCTCTTCGATGAGTGCGCCCTGGCCCTCGAGGCCGATCGCGGCGGCGAGGCCCTGGAGGCGTGCCTCCGCATCCACCATCTTGCCATGAGCAGGCTCTTCGGCGGCCTCGTCGACGAGCCCGACTTCCCCGAGGCCGCTGGGCGGGCAGACATGCGTCTCGGCGCCTGGTGCTGGATCGCCGCCTCGGCCGCCGAGCGCGCGGCCTCCACGGACCCGGACCAGGGCCTTGACGAGGCCGCGTCCATGATCGTCGCCCTCCTCGGCCTGTATTACCTGGGCTCGGGGATCTAGCTTTGAGGGCGCCAGGGCGCCCCGAAGCTCTCCCTGATCATCTCACATCCGCCCTCCAGGCCGCGTCCATCCCATAGGCCGCGCTTCGCGCACGAACCGTCGCGCCGCTAGCCGCGTCAAAGACGACGGTGAACTCCATGAGCGCCTTCATGTCGAAGACCATGAGCCTCAGGCTCCGTTCGCCGACCCAGTCGGCCTTTGCTGCCGTGCCCCCGCCCGCCGACATGGCGACGAGGAAGCGCCCGCCCATGCCGGCTGAGAAGGACTTGGTCTCGCCGAACTCTCCGGAGGTCTTGATATTCACGCGGGTGATTCCAGGTTGCGGGAAATCAATCTGGAAATACTCCATGCCGAGTGGGTTCTTCTCGCAGTAGAATTTCGCCCCGGCCATTCTCATCGCCACGGCGGGCAGGGCCGCCACGGCATGCGATTTCGGCCCGAGGGAGGAAGCGCGGGTGGCAAGGGCGGCGTCACCCGCAGGGTCGGCGGCGGCCCTTTTGCCCGCCTCGGCCGCGGGAAGGATGTAGCGCTTCATGAGGTCATAGGGCAGGGGGAACTTGTCAGCGGAAAGTGACGCGGTAAAGACCACGACCAGGTCCAGATTCGGCACGACAAAGCAGAACTGCCCGGCCGCGCCGTGGGACGAGTAGCCACCCCACTCGTCGACCCACCAGAGCATGCCGTAGCCCGAGTCCTCGGCCCTGTTCATGTTCGTCGGCTTCCATCGCGAGCTTGTCGCCCGTTCCACCCAGTCGGCCGGGAGGACGCGCCGGCCCCGCCAGAGGCCCCTTCGCAGAGAGAGGTAGCCCAGCTTGGCCAGATCCATCGCGGAGAGGCAGAGGTTGGTTCCCCCTGTGGTGATGCCCATGCCATCGCCCGACCAGGCCCAGTCGGTGATGCCAAGGGGGCCGAAGAGCCTCAAGCCTGCATATTCCGATGTCTTCATGCCGGTGGCTTTCTGGAGGGCTGCCGATACCAGGTTGAGGGTTCCCGAGTTGTAGATGAACTTCGTTCCCGGCTCGGCGACCAGTTTGCGGTAGAGGACGTAGCGCTCGGTATCGACGACGCGCTCGAAATCCCAGGACAGCACAGGCGGGAAACCTGAGCTCTGGGTCATGAGCTGCTCGAAGCTTATCCGGCGCCGTGGATCAGAGGCCTCGCCGAAATCGTACTCGCCCAGGTAGTCGGACACCCGGCTCTTCAGGTCCGGGAAGAGGCCCTCGGCCGAGGCGATTCCGACGAGGGTCGACAGGAAGCTCTTGGTGCAGGAGTAGAGGTTCTGCGGCGTGTCGCTCTGGAATGGATCGAAACCCATGGAACTCGAGGCCGGAAGAGCGCATCCAGTCGAGCATGTCGAGTATGGGAGCCGGCGAGAGCCCCTCGCGGGATGCCGGCCCCCGCTCTTCCCCGATCTTCGGTGAAGGACCTTATTTTACCACGATGCCGGAGACCTCGACGGTGCCCGGGGCGTAGATGCCCAGGGTCAGGCCGTTGAGGAGGAGATTGAAGAAGGAGGCCTTGTGGACGATGGTGACGTTGACAGCCCCGGTGCCGCCCTTGGCCTTGATCTCCTGCTGGATGGCCGCCGCGATGGCGGGATCGGTCGCATTGGCGGTCACGTTGAGGAGCTTGGAGCCGCCGGAGGAGCCGAGGAATTCGGTGACGGGGATCTGGATCGAGAAATTTCCCAGCACGGCGTATTTTTGCTCGGCGGGACTCACTGCGAGGCCGGTGGCCTTGAAGGTGGTGCAGGAAGCCAGGGCCACTGCGGCGATGGTGAAGAGCAGGATGATTCTCGAGGGTCTCATGCTATCTCCTTTTCATATTGCAGGACAAAGGTATGTGCGGGGCCAAGGCCATGTCAAGCCGCGGACCGCCCCCGCTCCATCTCCCGCCAGACGGGGAAGACGAAGGGGGCCAGGGTCGCCAGCAGATAGGCGAGGCCGCAGATCGCGAGGGCGGTTCGCAGGCCGAGACTCCCCGCGAGCGCGCCACCGACGAGGCCGCCGAAGGGAATGCCGGCCCATGCCAGGGAGCCCAGGGCGCCAAGGACCCGGGCCTGGAGAGCCCTGGGCACCCGCTCGTATTCGACAGCGCCGAGGACGGGGTTTATGCCCCCCGCACCAAGGCCCGAGGCTATTGCGACAATGGCCACGGGGCCGAGTGTGGATGCGATGGCCATGACAAGGAACCTCGGCGCTCCGCAGACGAGGAAGCTCAGGGCGAAGGGCAGGCGCCGAGGCAGCCGGGGAGCGAGCCAGGCCAGGAGGGCGTTGCCGGCGACGGCGCCGATGCCGAAGCAGGCCGAGATGCTGCCCAGGGCCAGGGGAGAGCCAAGCTCGCTTTTCACCCACAGTGGCATGAGAACCGAGGCGAAGGCCTGGTCGAGGAGGTTCGTGACGATGATCATCGCGCCAATGCCGACAAGGAGGCGGTCCCTGCCCAGGCGGGAGAAGCCCTCCTTCAGATCGGCGAGGTAGGAGGGAGCCTTGGCCTCGCTTCTTCCCTGGCTCCCGCCCTCGGCAGCCGTGCAGATGGCAATGACGAGGGCAGAGGCCGCGAAGCTCGTGGCATCGAGGGCGAGCACTATCGGCGCCGAGCTGAGGGCTATGAGGAGTCCGCCGAGCGGACCCCCTATCAGCGCGGCCACGCGGTTGATGCCGTCGTAGAGGCCCGAGGCCCGGTCGAGGGGGAGGCCAGCCGGCTGGCAGATCCGGGGGAGGAGGACGCGCCTCGCAATGTCCCCGGCCCCGCGGCAGGCTCCCGCCACTGCCACCACTGTGGAGAGGGGAGCGAGGCCGAGGAGGCCCGCGGCGTGGAGAACAGGCACGGCTCCCATCGCCAGGGCCGCCGCGACATCAGTCGCGATGCTCATGCGCCGCGCTCCGAGCCGGTCCACCAGGGGGCCGCCAAAGGCCTGGACCAGGACATAGGGGAGCATTTCCGCCAGGGCCACGAGCCCCGTGTCCATCGCGCTGCCAGTGGTGGCGAGCACAAACCAGGGCAGGGCAAGCATGGACATCGAGGTGCCCGACATGGAAATGCCATTGGCCGCCAGAAGGCCGACGATGCCGAGCCGCTGGCCTCTCATGCTTCCAGCCTCGGAAGGAGCTGGAGCTGGACGCTCACATAGGCCGTTCCCGGCTTACCTTCCTCCTCGGGATCAAAGCGCGGGTAGCGGCCAACCAGGGCCTCCATCTCGGCCTTGAGCTCACGAAGCTGGGCGGGATCGAGGCGCAGTCCCCAATCGCTCATCGTCCCCGCCTCGGCCCATTGCCCAGGGAAAGAGGGCAGGGAGTCTATCCAGGAGAGGGCTCTCTCCAGGGTAGCCCCCGCGACCAGGCGGAGGAATTCGCTCCCGAAGGCCCTGGTCTCTGGATCCCTCACCAGGGCGGCCTCGTCGAACTGGGTGCTCTGCTGGGCGGCGCGCCACCAACGCTCCCGCCTCGATCCCCGGTCCAGCTCCTCGATGACGAAGCCGAACTTCTCCAGCTGCCTAAGGTGGTAGCTCGTGGCCCCGCTCGATTCTCCCAGCCTCGAGGCGAGGCTTGAGGCAGTGGATGGCCCGCCTATGCGCAGGGCCCCAAGGATCCGTATTCGCAGGGGATGGGCGAGGCCCTTGATGTTCCTTGTGCCGAGGGAGCTTTCCCGAGCCGCCTTCATGGCGGTGGGTTCATCCTTTGTGTCCATATTGCAAAGATACCTTTGCAAATAATATTTTGCAATACCCCTGGCAGACCCCAAGACTCCCTAGGCTTCCGGTTCCTTCCTCCCGCTCGGGTTCGAGCCAAAGTGGCGCTTGAAGGCCTGGGCGAAATGGCTCTGGCTCCTATAGCCGACGAAGTAGGCGGCTTCCTTGACGCTGAGTTCCTCCTCAGAGAGGAGCCGTCTGGCCTCTTCCATCCTCTTGTTCACGATATACTCGTAGACATTGATCGCATGGATGAGCAGGAAGTCCCCGCTTGAGCTTGGACAGGCTGATCCCCAGTTCCCTCGCCAGTTCCTCAAGCGAAGGAGCATCCCTCCACCTCGCGTCCAGGATCTCGCGGGCGCATATCATGCGCCTCTTCTCCCTTTGTGAAGGCCCTCCCGTGGCAGGCGATTGGACAGCGGCAAGACGCCCCAGAGAGAGGGCAGTGAGCATGAGGGCCGCCCCCTCCATGAACAGACGGCCAACCGTGCCACGGTAGGGGCAGGCTTCGATCTGGCCAAGGATGCGGGAAATCCCCGAATCGATTGTGGAAAACGGAGAGGGAGGGCTCGCCCCCGGTCTCTCGGATCAAGCCGGCGATATTGGCATCCGGGCCGCCCTTGTCGGTCCCAAGCGTCTCGGCGACCAGATCGGGATCGATCGACAAAAGGACGATGTGGGTTGGCTTCTGGGCAAAGTACTCGAACTGGGGAATGCCGGATGGAGAAATGAGCCAGAATTCCCCGGTTCCCACCTTGCGCCTGTCCCTTGAGCCGTCGACCTAGAGCCTGGAGTCCGGAATATCGAGGGCGTAGCTGATCTTGAGCCTCGAGGGGAACGAGGTCCCGACCACGAGCCTGTCCTTCATCATCCCGTGCTTGATGACGGAGATATCGCTGCCCGAGCGGATATTTATCATCCGATTTACCCCTCTTCAAAGACAGAGGGCATTGGCATCAGCAGCTCAGCTTCCTCGGAATGGTACAACTCGTGGTGCGAGGAGTCGCCGGTTTTTGACTCGAGGGCAAAAGACGCCTTGGGCGAGGGCCGATCCATCTTCGGAGTATGGCTTGAGCAAGATTGTCGCAAAAGGTCTATTTCTCGACGAGGAAAGCCGCTGTGGGGAGCGGAGACGGGGACGGAGGTCTGCCAGTCCTCCACTAGTCGTCCTTTGCCAGGCTCGGACGCCTGATCCGGACGAGCCTTGATACCCCCGTCGTGCTTCCGTTCCCGAGCTCTCCGTTGTTGTTGTAGCCCGTCGACCAGAGACTGTGATCGGCCTTGAGGATGGCCGAGTGGGCCAGACCCGCGGAGATCGCCGTGACCCCGCTCGGCAGGATCATGATGGGGCCAAGGACACTCTCCAGCTGCCCGTTGCCGATCTGCCCGTTCTTGTTGTAGCCCATGGCCCAGAGGCTGCCATCGGTCTTGAGCACGAGACTGTGGTCGCCGCCAGCCGCGGCAGAGAGCACCTGGTCCTTTATGAGCTGGACCGGACTCAAGGCGTCGGCTGTCGTTCCCGTGCCCAGCTGGCCGAAGTTGTTGTAGCCCATCCCCCAGAGGCTGCCATCGGCCTTGATGAAGA
Organism: Spirochaetaceae bacterium; assembly: GCA_025356015.1. Taxonomy (GTDB): domain Bacteria; phylum Spirochaetota; class Spirochaetia; order Treponematales; family Rectinemataceae; genus JANXYO01. The sequence continues at coordinate 23,781 of JANXYO010000133.1, read as the reverse complement.
GGCTGTGGCTCCGCCCCGCTGAGGCATAGACCACACCGCTCGCGACGACCTGGACGGGGCTGCTGACGGCCGTAGTGTTGCCGGTACCCAGCTGGCCGTGGGTGTTGGCTCCCGCCGCCCAGAGGCTGCCATCGCTCTTGACGATCAGGCTGTGGTCCTCGCCTCCGGCCGCCAAGGCCACGCCGCCATCAATGACCTTCACGGGACTGGACACATTGTTCCTGTTCCCCGTGCCGAGCTGGCCCGAGGCATTCGAGCCCGTGGCCCAGAGGCTGCCATCCGTCTTCACGATCAGGCTGAAATTGACCCCGGCGGCGACCGAAGCCACCCCATCGGGGAGGACCTGGACCGGAGCCGAGACCCCGGCTGTGCTCCCGTTGCCGAGCTGGCCAAGCTTGTTGTAGCCCATCGCCCAAAGGCTGCCGTCGGTCTTGCGGATGAGGCTGTGATAGTAGCCCGCCGAGACCGATGCGACACCGCCGCCAAGGACAAGGGTCGGCGAGGAGATCGTATTGGTGTTGCCGAGGCCCAGCTGCCCGTCGCCGTTGCGCCCCGTGGCCCAGAGGCTCCCGTCGCTTCCCACGATGAGGGTGTCGCTGTAGCCCGAAATGGCGGCTACCCTCGCGGCCAGGGCCCTGACGACATAGGAGGCCTTCGAGCCGTCGGCCGCGGTTACGGTGTAGGAGACTGGCTTGGTGTAGTCGTTGGCCGTCTTCCCGCTCTCCTGGACCTTTGTCCCGACCAGAACCGTCTTTCCGCTGGTCTTGAAGGACGCGACGAGGTTTGTGAGATTTGAGAACAGGGGCAGGGCCGTCAGGTCGACGGTGATCGCCTGCCCATTGATAACTCCGGCAGCTCCGGCGATCGAGAAGGAGGTGATTTCCTTGGCGCCCGCGGCGGGGGCGGCTCCGAGGGACTGCGCCGCGCCCATCGTCAGGATGGCCACGCATGCGATCGTGGTGAAGAGACCGCCCGATCTAATCTTCATTTCCCTAGCCCTCCCGCCCTGGTTTTTCACAACTGGATGAAAAATTACTGTCGTCCACGAGGTCCAGGCAAGTTTTCCCGGGCCTTGGACTATACACCTAACTTGTCCTTTAGCTGGCGGCCCCAATAGAAAAGGGCCATCCGGAAGAGCTTCCGGATGGCCCCTTTGCCAGGGGATGCAGACCGCCCTAGGGAGTCACGATGGTGAAGCCGCTCCAGCTGCTGCTCGCCTTGTAGCTTGTGACGGCCGCCGCGCTGGGGACATGGAAGCTCAGGCTTGCGCTGCAGTACTGGAAGGCGTTTGTGCCCAGGCTCGGCGGCGAGACCGCCTGCATCGTGACGCTCGCCAGGTTGCTGCATCCATAGAAGGCGTAGGCCTGTATGACCGTGATTGTGGAGGGTATGATCACCGTAGTGAGCTCGGCGCCCCAGAAGGCACACGAGCTCGCTTCAGCGAGGCTGGCCGGGAAGCTCACGCTCGTCAGCTTGGAGCCGGTGAAGGCGGATTGGATGGAGGTGACTCCCGCCGGGATCGCGTAGCTTCCGGTAAGGCCGCTGGGGCACTGGATCAGGGTTTTCCCGTCTGCGCTAAAGAGGACGTTGCCCACCGCCTTGTAGTTGGGGTTGGATGCCGAGACGGTGAGCGCGGTCAGCTTTGTCGCGTTGCTGAATGGGCTGAGCCCGATGCTGGTGACGCTCGCGGGGATGTACACGCTCGTCAGGTTCCCGCAGTAGTAGAAGGCGCTGTTGCCGATCGTCGTCACTGTCGCGGGGATGGTGATGCTCGTGAGCCCGCCGCTGCAGTTGGCCTCGTCGAAGGCATTGCCGGCAATGGTCCTCACGCTCGCGGGTATGGTGAAGCTCGACAGGCCCGCGGGCACGGCCAGCAGCGTGGCCCCCGTCTTGTCCAGAAGCGCCGAGCTCGCCGATGAGAAACTCGGATTCGAGGCGTTGACGCTGATGCTGGTCAGGGCGGGGCAGTAGCCGAACGCTGCCGTGGCGATCGAGCGGACGCTTGCGGGGATGGTCAGCCCTGTCATGGCCGTGGCCCCGTAGAAGGAGTCCGAAGCCAGGGCCGTTATGCCTGTGGGCACGGTAAAGCTGCCGGAGGGCAGGGGTGTGGCCTTTGTCAGGGTGATTGAGCTTCCCGAGGCGGTGAAGGTCACCGTCGTGGGGACCCATATTGCATAGAGGCCCACATTGGCATTGCCAATGGCGAAGCTCGCGTTCGCCGCGTAGCTGCTCCCCGTCCCGGCCGTCTGGGTCATCCAGCCCGCGAAGGTGTACCCGCCGTAGCTCAGGCCGGTGTTGGCGCTCGCATGGACGGTCTGTCCCTGGGCGTACAAGGTGGAATCGACAGGGACCGATCCAGAAGCCCCATTCGCGTAGTAGGTGACCGAATAGGCGGGGTTCCAGCTGGCATATACGGTGAGACTCGCGCCAACCGGCGTGCTCGCGTTGAACGATGTTCCCCCCGCGTTCGGCGCTGTCCACCAGCCGCCAAAGCTGAAGCCGTTCTTTGTTGGGGCGCTTGGCAGGGCGGCGAGGGTCGTGGCTGGCACGGTCACCGTCACGCTGCTCGGGCTGGCCGGCGTCGTGGGGCTTTGGCTGTCAAAGATCACCGTGTAGATGTCTGGGATCCATTTGGCGTAGACGACGAGGCTTGAATCCACGGTCGTGGCCGAGGTGAATTGGCTGCCACTGCCGCCGGTCCCAGTCCACCAGCCTCCGAAGCTGTAGCCGGTCCTGGCTGGCTCTTTTGGCATGCTGGCGACTGTCGTCGCCGGAGGATTGACTGGCACGATGGGCGGGTCCGCCTCGGTGGTCGCGGCCTGGCCGTCAAAGCTGACCGCATGGACCGTGACCCAGTACGCATATACTGTGATGTCGTGGCTCACCACCGTGCTCGAGCTGAAGGCCGTTCCTCCGCCGTTCTTCTCGGTCCACCAACCGGCGAAGGAATGACCTGCAAGGCTTGGAGGGCTCGGCAGGCTGCCAACAGCCGCGCCTGGAGAGCTGACCGTCATCTTCGAGGGACTTGCCTCAACGCTGGCCGATTGACTGTCAAAGCTCACTGTGAAGGATGTCGGGCCCGGCTCGGGGGAGGTCGGTGAGGAGCAGGCCCCGAAGCCCAGGAGGGAGATGATGGCAAGCCAGGGAAGGAGCGATTTCGCGATGCGGGACCTTCTTGTCATGTGTCTCTCCTGCCTTCTTGTGTATGGATTTCCCAAGCGCCATTCTGGCGGCTCGGCGCTGGCAGTCAACGCGATTGCCTGACGGAATAAGCTCAAGCTCACCCGGGAATGGCTCATGGAGGGGCCTTCCGCGCGAAAATCAGACGGAGGTCGACAAATGGATGGAACCAGCAGGAGCTCGATAAAGCCTGGAATCAAGGTCTCGATCGTCCTCAAGGAGGACCAGCGAAGCGGCAGGAGAACCCTTGGCATCGTGCGGGACATCCTCACCAATTCCCGGACCCACCCCCACGGTATCAAGGTGAGGCTGGAATCAGGAGAGGTGGGGAGGGTGCAGGAAATACTGGAATAGCCGCGTTACTTTCTCCCTCTGGCGCACGTAGTACTAGGCGGAAGGGAAAAGGGAGAACAAAGGGAATGGATGCAGAAGCTCTGGCGAGGCGGAGTCAGAAGGGCGACCGCGAGGCGTTCGCGAGGATCTACGAACTGTACGCGAAACGGATCTACGCCTATCTCTACTACCGCAGCTGCAGCCGCGAGACGGCCGAGGACCTGACGGCGACCGTGTTCATGAAGGCCCTCGAGAAGCTTGACGGTTTCCGGCCGGAGCTGGGCGGCTTCTCGGGCTGGATCTACGCGATAGCGCGCAACGCCCTCGCCGATCATTTCAGGCGGCGCGACCAGACGGTCTCGCTCGAGTCGGTGGTGAGCGATGTCTGGGACCTCCCCGGCTGCGACGACGTCGCCCTCGACGCCGAGAACCGCGAGCTCTGGGAGACGGTCAAGTCCTTCGTCGCCGCCCTCGGGAGCGAGCAACGCGAGATCCTCCTGCTCCGCGTCTGGGACGATCTGCCCTATGCCGAGATAGCGAGGATCAGCGGCAAGACAGAGGGCGCCTGCAAGATGTGCTTCTCGCGGGCGCTCTCCAGCCTTCGCGAGGCCATGCCCCTCTCCCTCTTCATCGCCTTCCTCATGATGAAACCGCCAGCCGCGTAAAAGGGAGAACAGCCATGCGTGCGAACGAGAACAGGATTCTGAGGGAGCTGTACAGGATCGATCCCGCCCTGCGGGCTCAGGAGGACGTTTTGCGCCATGCGATCCGGAAACTTTTGGAAGCGAAGCCCGAGGCCCGCATGGACCCGGGTTTCGAGGAAGGGCTCAAACAGAGGCTGATCGCGGAATTTTCCGCCAGCCGTATCCCCCTCCAGGCCAAGCCGGTCCCGCGCTTCTCCCGCCTGGGCCTCATCATCGCCTCGGGCGCGGCTGCCGCCGCCTGCCTCGCCTTCGTGGCCTTCATCGCACTCAGGACGGGCGAGCCTTCCCTCCCCGCGATGCGCGAACTCGCTCGAAGCCTCCCGCCCTCGGCTCCCGCTTCGGCTCCCGCTTCGGCTCCCGCTTCGGCTCCCGCTTCGGCCCCCGCTTCGGCCCCCGCTTCGGCCCCCGCTTCGGCCCCCGCTTCGGCCCCCGCTGTGGCGCGGCCCGAACTGGGAGGAAGGCCCGCGGTCTTCCCGCCCTCCCCGGTTTCGGCCGGGGCCGGGGCTCCGGCCCTGATCGCCGCGGCCGACGAGAAGCGGAAGAGCTCCGACGGATCAGCCGGGCCCCTCTACGACAGGCTCCGCGCCGATGCCGACCAGGCAATGACCGAGGCAGAGGAGCAGTCCCCGGCCCGATCCCTGGCTCCTCCTCCCGCCTCCGGCGCGGCGCCCTCCCCGCTGGCCCAGGCCGCGGCAAAGCAGGCCAAGGAGCTCCTCGCCAGCCGCAACAACCCGAACTTCAACACCGAGGAATACGGCCATAGCGTCGAGAACTCCTTCAGCGAGACGGTCAAGGAGCCGCTTTCGACCTTCTCCATCGACGTCGATACGGCCTCCTATGCCAACCTCAGGCGTTTCCTCAATGGAGGCAGCCTTCCCCCGCCCGATGCCGTCCGCATCGAGGAGATGGTCAATTACTTCAGCTACGACTACAAGGGCCCGGAGGGGAGCGATCCCCTCGCCTTCGACACAGAGCTCGCGAAATGCCCCTGGGACGCTGAGCACCTCCTCCTGAGGATTGGGCTGCAGGCCAGGCGGATCGCCGAAAAGGACATCCCGCCGACCAACCTCGTCTTCCTCGTCGACGTCTCCGGCTCGATGGAGGAGCCGAACAAGCTTCCCCTCGTCAAGGAATCGCTCAAGCTCCTCGCCAGGCGCATGCGGCAGCAGGACAGGATATCGCTCGTCGTCTACGCCGGCTCTGCTGGCCTTGTCCTGGCCCCGACCCCGGGATCGCGGAAGCAGGAGATCCTCGCGGCCATCGACGCCCTCGAGTCGGGGGGTTCCACCGCGGGAGGGGAGGGGATCCTCCTCGCCTACCAGACCGCGAAGGCCGCCTTCATCGCCGGAGGCAACAACCGCGTCGTCCTGGCCACCGACGGCGACTTCAACGTCGGCGCCTCGTCGGACGGAGAGCTCGTCAGGATGATCGAGCAGAAGCGGAAGGACGGGATCTTCCTGACGGTGCTTGGCTTCGGCATGGGCAACTACAAGGACTCGAAGATGCAGAAGCTGGCCGATTCCGGGAACGGCAACTACGCCTACATCGACAGCCTCGGCGAGGCGGAGAAGGTCCTCGCCAGGCAGATGGCGGGCACGCTCTTCACCATCGCGAAGGACGTGAAGATCCAGATCGAGTTCAATCCCCTCGCTGTGGCCGAGTATCGCCTCATCGGCTACGAGAAGCGGATGCTCGCGGCCCGCGACTTCGCCGACGATTCGAAGGATGCGGGCGAGCTGGGCGCGGGAGCGAGCGTAACCGCCCTCTACGAGCTTGTGCCCGCGGCGACCGCCTCGCCTCGGGGCGACCTTAAGTACCAGCAGTCGACCATCACCAAGGCCGCTGGCGAAGGCGAGCTCATGACCATCAAGTTCCGCTACAAGAAGCCCGACGGGGACACGAGCAGCCTCATCGAGAGGCCGGTGGCGAAGGAGGTCAGGGACCTTGGGAAGACCTCGGACAGTTACCGCTTCGCCGCCGCCGTGGCGGAATGGGGCCTCATCCTCAGGGACTCGGCCTTCAAAGCGAAGGCGAACTATTCCCAGGTCGAGGAGCTCGCGGCTGGAGCCAGGGGGCCAGACAGCGAGGGCTACCGTGGCGAGTTCCTGCGCCTCGTGAGGATCGCCCAGTCAATGTCGGCGGAAAGCCGCTAGGACCTTCAGGCCAGGATCAGCGCGCCCTGATCGATCCTGGCCTGATGGTGGCCGGCAGTGATCACAGAGGTCTGTGGAAACAAGACCCCATCCTATTCGTCGTACATCCCTTGCCAGATATCGCTGCGGTCTATCGAAATCTCAAGACGCCAGCCTTCGTAGACCCGGCTGAGGCTCGCCTCGAGCCTGAGGATGCCGGCAGTGGCCTCCTTCCTGTCCTCGCCTTCGGCCTCGGCCCCGCTGCGCGAAAGCGCCAAGGACGCGGTCGCGGGCGAATTCCAGGCTGGCGGGGGCGGGCCAGGCCTGAATACCGCCGCAGGGCTGATCGAGGCGAGGCTTCCCGCGTCGGAAGAAACGACCTTGCTGGCCCTTGTCTTGCGGCCTGGTACTGGGAGAGGGCCCTTTTGTAGTCCTCTGGAGGAAGGCGATGTTGCCGAGATTCACCTGGGCGCTCGCCATTCCGGGATCGAGTCTGACCGCCTTCGAGAAGGCTGCCTCCGCGTCCTTGAGGCGGCCGAAGCGCACGTTGGCCAGGCCCAGGAGGTTCAGGTCGCGCTTGTCCCCGCTCGCCTTCGCGGCGGCCGTGAGGTCGGCGATCGAGAATTCTGCGAGCCTTGCGATCTCATCGCGGTAGGCCTGGGCGAGGCCTTCCTTGCCGCCGTACTGGAGGCCGAGGTCGGATTCCTTCAGGGCCACGGGGCCGAAGAGGGCCTGGGCCTGGGCGGTCCGCGTGAAGCGGCGCTTGCCGGAATCCTGGTCGTAGAGACGCCAGAGCTCAGCCCCCCGTCGCCATGCTTCCACGAAGCCCTGCTTCCCTACCAGGGTGATCTCGATCGGCACCCAGAGCAAGCCATCCACCGGGATGCCGAGGCTCCTGTCCGGGTGCAGCTCGCTGAAGGAAGCAGAGGGGATCTTCGAGTCGAAGGCGGGATAGAAGTGTCCGGGCACGATGATGAAGCCGGTCTCGATGCCCGCCGTCTCAAGGAGGCTCGCGAAGAGCACCGTGAGGTCGTCGAGGGCTCCTCCGCCTGACACCGCGGCCGGACAGAGCCCCATATCCCGAGAGGGCGACAGGGAAGGTCGGGTCGGCCAGGTCCACAACACGAAGCCCGGCCGTCTCGTTGGCGACGAAGGCGAGGTCCCCCCTGAGCGCCAGGCCGCGGATCTCGGTGGTCGGCGAGGGGCTATTGCCCATGCGTTTCCCCCGGGGACCGAGACGTACCAAGGAGGGAGCACGGCGGGCGAGCCCGGGACCGCATTGTCCCACATCATGATCCCGCTGCGCTCGGCGGCGGCATAGGTCCTGGCTCCGGCGAGGCGAAGTCATAGGGGGGGTAGGAGCCGATGGAGGGGTTGTATCGGTAGGCCGAGGCGGGGCTGGCCACCGCGTTGGATGCCGCACTCCAGTCGGCGCCGAACTCCGAGACATAGACGTAGTCGCGGTAGGCTGCGAGCCTGTCCCCGCCGATCGTGCCGAGGGCAGAAGCGCCCCAAAATCACATCTTTGCAACCTCTGCCGGCCCGAGCCTCGCCAGTGGCGCGGCGACATTGCTCCTCAGTCTCTGTGCGATGAAGCTCGCGCAGAGGATCATGGCGGCTCCCAGGATCTGGTTGAGCACGAAGCGCTCCCCCAGGACCAGGACGCCCAGGGCCAGGCCGAAGGGAACCTCGCTGTAGGCGAGGGCGGAGTACTGGAAAAGCGGGAGACGCTTCATTCCAAAGAAGAACAGGGCGAAACCGATCAGGCCCACCATGAGACCGTAGCACAGGCCCAAGGCAAGGTCGGAGAAAGGCGCTCCGCCGAGCTCCGCGAACAGGAAGGGAAAGAAGACCACTGCCCCGATCGCGTTCTGGAAAAAGAGGGCGTCGGTCTCGTGGACCCTGGCCAGGGCCTTCTTGAAGATGATGGCCGTCATGGCGAAGATGCTGGCCGAGACGATCATGAAGACGCTGCCGAGGAGGTCTCCCGACGCAAGGGAGAAGTCCCGGTGCAGGTTCATCGTGACGACGCCGCCAAAGGCGAGCGCGAGCAGGCCGAGCCGGGCTGGGGCCGGCCTCTGCCTGAACCCGATGCAGTCGAAGATGAGGGCGAAGATGGGCCAGAGGTAGAGGAGCACGACCGCATTGCCGATCGCGGTCAGCTTGTAGGCCATGACGAAGAGCAGCATCCGGACGGCGTTTAGTCCGCTCGCTAGCCACAGGCTCTTGCGCTGCGATCTCTCGCCGAGCATGCGGCCACCGCGGGCGATGATGGGTAGGACCACGAGGAAGGGGACAGACATCCGGAATCCCGCAAGGGCCAGGCTCGATAGATGGATGCCCTTTATGTACAGGCCACTCGAAGCGCCGAGGCTTGCGGCCACGAGGACGGCGGCGATGGGCAGTACGCGCTGGTGCTTTTGCATGGGCTGCACTATGGGCGGGAAAGCTGGCCATCCGTCAACCACCCACGCGGGTGCATCCTGGTGGTCCTAGGAATTCGGGCTCCAGGAATCGGCGACGCTCATGCGGGATAGCCGCTCGGGGAATGGATTGTGCTCGCCAGCTACTATGGAGACCCCATCGGGCGGCCTAGCCCTTCTCGCCGGAGAAGTTCCAGTCGTGGAGCCCGCCCGCGGGGCAGCCCTTGCCCTCGGGATTGGCGGCCGCTTCGGCGACGCCGGCGCACTTCATGCACAGGAAGACCTTCATGTTTACCTCCATGATGACTCAGACAGAGAATCTATCGAACTTTGGCGGCGATATCCCCAGATGCCCTTCGATCGGCGGGGCCTGGCCAAAGGCGACATTGTGGGCATGCCAACGAAAAAAGCGCCCCTCGCGGGGCGCCTCATCAAGCTGGCTTTGCGGTAAGTGAATCAACCAGTCCGTTTCGGCCGATCATTTCTTCTTGAGCAGGGCGGCAAAGGGATTGTAGGTCGTGGAATCGCCCGAGGCGTCCATGTACCTGGCTGTAGTCTCGTCTTCCTCGACCGAGCTCGCCGGCTTCAGGGAAATCCTCCTGTTGGACTGATCCACGCCAAGAATTTCCACCAAGAGGGTCTGGCCAAGCTTGACTGCGAGCTCCCGGCTCGTGCCGTAGGCGCCGGCCTTGCTGATTTCGGAAGAGTGCATGAGACCGTCGATGCCCGGTTCAAGCGAAACGAAGGCGCCGAAATCGGCAAGGCGAACGACCTTGCCCGAATGCTTTGAGCCGACCTTGTATCTTTCCCTCGCCGTGTCCCAGGGATCGGCGAGGAGGCTCTTCATGCTGAGGGTGATGCGCTCATTTCTCCAGTCGATCTGCAGGATGGAAGCCTGGATTTCCTGCCCAACCGACAGGACAGCCTTGATGTCCTCGACCCGGGATCTGCTGATCTCCGAGACGGGGAGCAGGGCCTGGATGCCGCCCAAGTCGACGAAGGCGCCGAAGGACTGGATGGAAGCGATGGCGCCCGTGATGACCATGCCCTCATGAAGGGTGGCTTTCAGCGCCTCGAGCCTCTCCTGGCGGGCCTCCTCAAAGATCACCCTGTTCGAGACGAGGATGCTCCGGCCATTGTCCTTGTATTCCTGGATCTTGAAGCTCAGGCGCTTGCCGACATATTCGGCGGAATTCTCGGAGCGTTTTTCGCCCATCTTGGAATAGGGGCAGAAGGCGCGGAACTCGCCGATCCTGATATCGTAGCCGCCCTTGATCTCCTTCTCGACCAGGCCCTCCACCGGGATCTTCTCGAGATAGGCTTGCTCCAGCATCCCCGCGCCGGCCGAGTTCCCGCTGATCTTGGTGGTGAAGCGCATCTCCCCGTTTTCCGCGCTGAGGAAGAAAACCCGGAGCTGGTCTCCCACCTTTGCGGTGAGATTCCCTTCCTTGTCGGTCAGCTCGTCCCGGTCGAGGATCCCCTCGCTCTTCCCGCCCAGCTGCAGGAATACGCAGTCCTTGGAGATCGACACCACTTCGGTCTTCACAGCCTGGCCGGGCTTGTAGTATCCCATTCCTGAAAAACTCTGTTCGTACATCTTCTCGAGATCGTTGGCATTCGAATCTAGATTGAGCGGTTTCATATGGGTTCTCCCTGGGGAGACCGATTATAGCAGAAAACCTCGGTCAGTGAGAACAAGCGCCGACGGGAGTAGGCAGCTCATTCCAATATGGACCCGAGAGGGGGAGCGCAGTGCAAAAGGTGGCTGGCGCGCCATCGATCACGCGGCTCCCCCTGCCTTCGCCCTCCTCGGCGCAGAAGCGCCTGCGGTGGGCTCCGGCACCCCCACTCTTTGGCTTTGCGCGATGCCCCAGCCAAAAGGGAGTTCGCTCGCCGTCATTGCCTGGATTCCGAAGAGCCCGCAACCGAACGTGCCAACTTCTGAGATATCTTGCTCTTCAGTTTTGGCAAAGTCCTCCACTCCACCACCCCATTGAACTGCAATATACCCAACGCGAGCTCAGGCCCCAGCTCGACTTCGCCGGCGATCTCTCGCAGTCTCGCCTCGGTCAAATACTGAGCGTAGGGCTCGGCCACTTTTAGCAGTTTGTCCACGTGTAGCCACTTAGCAGCTTGGGCATCGGCCTCGCGCTCCCTGCCTTTCACGACTGCCTGGTCGGAGAGATTGTCCAGGAAGGAATCAGCCTCGGATTTGATATGGAGGACTACATGGGCGACCTCGTGGGCGACCGTCCACCAGAAATTGTCCACGCGGTCGTAACGCGCTGTGTAGACGATCACAGGGTTCGTGCCGTCCATGAAGCTGGCCCCGTCGAGATAGGTCTTGGACAGATGCTCGAGGATGAGGAACTTGACGCCGCAGGCTTTGAGGCTAGCCAGGAATAGACGGGGACCGTCGGGCTTTAGCGTGTAGCCTGGGATAGAGGAGGCGAGGGCCAGGGTGCGGTCCGGGTCATAGGGTTTGGCCTTGATGCTAGCCGCCTCGGATCGGGCTTTCTGGTACCAAGTTATGCAGTAGTCGCGGGTCTGGCTGTCGCCCTGCTTCCCTTGCCGGGCGCAGAAGGGCAGGTCGGACCGCTCGTAGGCGGAGAAGTCGCCGTCCTCGCTGTCCCAGAAATGTTTGTAGGCATTTACCTGGGATTTGGCCGTCGAGTCGTACTCGATCCAGCCCTTCTTGCGCATCTCGGCCAGGGGCATGCGCGCGCGGATCCGCGCCTTGAGAGCCGTTTCGTCCTCCCTGGGATCATGGGGCGCAAGGCGGAGGCGATAGTTCTGGTCGAGATTGAGCCAGAACTCGGGGCTCGAGGAAAAGGCCTGAGCCAGAAGACGGGCGGTGGGCACGGTGATGGCCTGCTTGTCGTTGAGAAGCTGGCTCACGGATTTCTCCGACATCGCCAGCACTTCCGCCAGGTCCGTGTTGCTCCAGCCCATGGCCTCCATCTCGCGCCTGAGGATCCTCCCCGGCCCCACGTTCTGCGCGGGGACAGGCTTTCGCGGGGCCTTTCTAGTCTCCATAGTGATTCGTGATCTCCTCGAGGCCGATGATCCCGATGGTCATTGCCTCATTCGTCCACTCGATGGCCAGCTCGAGCCGCCATTTGCGGTCGAGCCTCGTCGAGTAGCGATTCTTATGCCCCTGCAGCCTCTTGAAGTTGAGGCCGCGCCTGCGCCACAGGTCGTGAATGTCCTTGGCCGCCTCCAGGATGGCCACAACGTCGAAGAAGGAATCGACCACGCGCTGCTCCAGTCGCAGGGGACGACCCGACCCGCATTCGTACAGGTCGAGGAGCTTCTTGTTTGGAAAGGAAATTTCCACGAGCCGTCCTCACCTGTATCGAAGTGATTACCACAAAGGTAAAATATCGCCGACAAGACAGGGATTGTCAACTGGATCTTCAACCGGCCAAGACCTCGTTGAGCTCTCAGGTTAGCTCTGGCGAGCCGCTGCCGAAGACCTGCCACTACCGGCCCCGGCCTGCTCGAAGAAGGGCGTGTCGTCCAGGTCCTCCGTGAGGAGCGGGATACGTCGCGGCCATCCAGGGCCGTCTTGGGCTGCCTAAAAAAGAAGCGCCCCTCTCGGGGCGCTTCATCATGCAGCTGTGACAGTCTCGGGATTAGTAGTCCATCCCGCCCATGCCGCCCATGCCGCCCATGCCGCCGCCGCCGCCCATGGGGGCGGACTTCGGCTCGGGGAGGTCGGTGATGGCGCACTCGGTGGTGAGCAGGAGGGCCGCGACGGAGGCGGCGTTCTGGAGCGCGGAGCGGGTGACCTTGGCCGGGTCGATGATTCCGGCCTTGACCATGTCGATCCACTCCATCTTCGCGGCGTCGAAGCCGATGCCTTTCTTCTCGTTCTTGGCGCGGTCGGCGATGATCGAGCCGTCGACGCCGGCGTTCTCGGCGATCTGGCGGATCGGCTCCTCGAGGGCGCGCTTGGTGATCTTGAAGCCGACCTTCTCGTCGTCGGACATCTTGGACTGGTCGGCCTTGTCGAGGGCCAGGGCGGCCTGGATGAGGGCGATTCCGCCGCCGGGGACGATGCCTTCCTCGATCGCGGCGCGGGTGGCGCTGAGGGCGTCCTCGACCCTGTGCTTCTTCTCCTTCATCTCGACCTCGGTGGCCGCGCCGACGTTGATGACGGCGACGCCGCCGGCGAGCTTGGCCAGGCGCTCCTGGAGCTTCTCGCGGTCGTAGTCGGAGGAGGTGTCCTCGACCTGCTTCTTGATCTGGGCGATGCGGTCCTGGATGTCCTTCTGCTTGCCGGCGCCGTTGATGATGGTGGTGTTGTCCTTGTCCACCTTCACGGTCTTGGCGGTGCCCAGCTGGGTGATCGCGGTGTTCTCGAGCTTGAGGCCGAGCTCCTCGGAGATGACCTCGCCGCCCGTGAGGATGGCGATGTCCTCGAGCATGGCCTTGCGCCTGTCGCCGAAGCCGGGGGCCTTGACGGCGCAGACGGTCAAGGTGCCGCGCAGGTGGTTGACGATGAGGGTGGCGATGGCCTCGCCGTCGATGTCCTCGGCGATGATGAGGAGGGGCTTGCCTACGGCCGCGACCTTCTCGAGCACGGGGAGGAGGTCCTTCATGTTCGAGATCTTCTTGTCGTGGATGAGGATCATCGGGTTCTCGAGCACGGCGGTCTGGGTGTCGCGGTTGGTGGCGAAGTAGGCCGAGACGTAGCCGCGGTCGAACTGCATGCCCTCGACGAAGTCGATCGTGGTGTCCATGGTCTTGGACTCCTCGACCGTGATGACGCCGTCCTTGCCGACCTTGTCCATCGCGTCGGCGATCTGCTTGCCGATCTCGACGTCGTTGTTGGCGGAGACGGAGGCGACGTTGGCGATCTCCTCCTTCTCCTTGATCTCCTTGGAGGCCTTCTTGATCTCCTCGACGGCGATCAGCACGGCGGCGTCGATGCCGCGCTTGAGGGCCATGGGGTCGAGGCCGGCGGCCACGGACTTGAGGCCTTCCTTGACGATGCTGTAGGCGAGGACGGTGGCGGTGGTGGTGCCGTCGCCGGCTATGTCGTTGGTCTTGGTCGCGACTTCCTTGAGGAGCTGGGCGCCCATGTTCTCGAATGGATCCTCGAGCTCGATCTCCTTGGCTACGGAGACGCCGTCCTTGGTGACGGTGGGAGCGCCGAACTTCTTATCGAGGAGCACGTTGCGGCCCTTGGGGCCGAGGGTGACCTTTACGGCCTTGGAAATGGTCTCGACGCCGACGAGAAGTCTGCGCCGCGCGTCCTCGCTGAATAGAATCTGTTTAGCCATGTTCTGTTTCTCCCTTTATAAAAAGAAATTGCTTGCCCTGGCTGTACGGGACGCTAGTAAGATACAAAATATTCCACTATCGCGGCAAGGGCTCGGGAGCGATTGACGAAGAGTTTTTAGTATAGTTAGTATGCTAACTATATGGATGAAGTTGGCATCATGGGCACGACCTACGCCCTCTGGCGGCGTCGAGCTTCCCGCGCTATCGCCGAATACGGAATTACCTTGAACCAGCTGCAGCTCATCCAGCTCGCCAGGCGGCGGGGCGCTATCAGCCCCTCCGCGGCGGCAGCCGAGCTTTTCTGGGACAGGCCTACGACGACGCTAGTGGTCCGCAAGTGCGTACAGCGGCTATGGCTTTCCTTGAAGCCTTCCCGCTCGGATAGGCGCTCGTCCACTCTATCCCTCGCCGGGCCGGGGGAGGAGCTCTTGGACAAGCTCGAGGTTTCGCGCGCGCTCTATCCCGAGGAGCTCGGCGACCCCTTGGATGTGCTCGATATGGCCGAACGCGCGGAGTTTAGGAGGATGCTCGATAAGGTGGGCCGGCGGGCGGCGGATGTGTTGTAGGCTTCGAGGGATGGAGCTCCCCAATCGGTAGACAGGCTGGCAAAGAGTATATCGGGCGACTAGGCAGAAGAAATTATTCGAGGGCGTGGCCGGAAAGGCTTGCCAGGGCGACGCGCATGGTGTCGACCGCATCGCGCCTGCACAAGACGTCGAGCTTCTGATAGATGTGCGCGACATGGCTCTCGGCGGTCCTGAGTCCGAATCTGAGGGCGCTGGCTATCTCCCGCGCGCTGGCGCCCATGCAGAGGAGGGCCGCCGTCTGTGCCTCTCGCGGCGAGAGGGCGGGGAAACAGAAGCGGAGTTCTTCGGCGGAGACGCGCGCCATCAATGGCCGAGCGTCGAGCTTCTTGCGCAGGGACAGGAGATTGCGGACGTGGGGGTTGAGCACCTCGAGGATTGTATGCTCGAGCTTGGAGAAGCTCCGACCACCGCTCGAGCGCTGCAGGGTGATGGAGAGCCACTGGGGCGGCCTGAGCACGCTCATGCTGGCGCCGACCCCGAGGGGCCGGGCGAAATCGGCGTAGAACTCGCTGTTAGGATAGTCCGCCCAACGCGCCCGGTCGCTCCACCTAATGGCGCCGTCGGCGCCGCGCGATAACGAAGGTACGATGCACCAGTAGCGGGAGTTATAGACTTGAGCTATCCCGGCGGTCTCGCTTGGATAGGCGATGAGCCGCTGGCTCGCGTCCACCAGGCCCGCGCCGATGTCCGCGGGGATAAAGCGCAATACTCCCTCGAGGGCGCGCCTCGAGAGTTCGGCTTCGCTCTCCGACTCCTCAATCTCGACCAGGTAGTCGTTTATCCCGCGCCAGGTTTTTGCTGATAGCTCCATCGCTTCTTCGCCCATTATACATCATTTGTCCGCGGAGTACGGAGCTTTCTGCGGATGTGCGGAGCGCTTAGGCGCGCTATGATTGGGCCGTGATCCCTTCGGAGTACATGGCCATGCAACTGAGTCTTTTCCTGGTCGCGGTCTCGTTTTGCTCCTATTCCTTCCTTGGCTGGTACGTGCTGCGCCTCGCCCCCAAGGCCGAGCTGAACCGGAGCTACTCGGGTCTCTGCTTCTTCGTGGCTGCCTGGACCTTCCTCCAGTTTGCCTTCGCGGCTCCGGCCGGGGCGGGTTTCGACCAGCGCTGGTACGCGAACGAGCTCTTTTCCTATGCCCCCAAGACCCTCCTCGTGCTCCTCTACTCGCTGCGCCTCACGGGCGTCGTGAAACGCTACCCGCGCGCCCTTTTCGCGGCGCAGGCCGCCTTTGCCGGCATCGCCTGCCTCCTCGGCCTCGCCTACCTCGCGGGGCTCGAGCCCGGTATCGCAGCGTATCGACTGCTAAGCGGAACGGGAGCGGCTCCAGCCTCGGCACTCGTCCGAGGCGCTTACGCCGTGATCTCGGTCGGACAGGATGCGGCGGCCTTCGTTCTCATCGCGATCTGGCATCGCCGGACGCGGCTGCGGAGAGAGCGGAACATGGCCCTCTTTCACCTCGGCCTCGGCGTCGCGGTCGTGGCGGTGATTGTCCTTCTCGGTCTCGTAAAGGTCCACCTTGGCGAGTACGATGTCGAGGCGATCCTAATCCTTCAAATCGCCCAGCCCTTCGCGGTGGCTTACGCGATCGCGCATTTCCAGGTGCTCAGGTCCGCGGACACGATCCTTTCGGCCCACATCAAGTCTCAGCTTGCCTACGCGATCGCCGTCCTCGACGCGGAATCCCGCCTTATTTCGGTCAACGCGGCGGCCGAGGAGCTCTCCGGGATGGGCGAGGCCGAACTTCTCGGCCGCCCCGCTTCCGCGCTCTTCGGCCCTGGCGCCGAGAGTCTTGCGGGCCCTTCCAACCGCGAGACGCGCTACATCGAACGCGGCTTGCCGGGGCCCGAGGGGACGGAAACCCCCATGAGCCTCGCCCTCACGCCGCTATGCGACGCATGGGGCGACTATCTCGGACATGTCGTCATCGGCCAGCCGCTTAGGCGCCTCGAGGAGAGGCGAGAGTCCCTAGGGCTCTCGGCGCGAGAACGCGAGGTCTGCCTCCACCTAGTCCAAGGACTCTCGAACCAGGAGATCGCCGACAGGCTCTTCATTTCGCCGGGTACGGTCAAGAACCATGTCTACAACATTTACGAGAAGACGCAGGTGAAGAACCGGGTAGAGCTCGCCAGGCTTCTTGGCTGAACCCCGTTTTTAGGATTTATGGAGGCTCGGCGCGCGAAATGTGAAGAACGGCATACTCCTATTTTTCAATTTTCGGGCTAGGTTACGGCAAAATAGTGAGTTTTATAACTGCGATATCTACAAACAAGGAGCTTTTGATGAAAAATTGCGCATTCATGGGAGAAAAACAATGAAAAAGAATGTGGCGTGTATCCTCCTTGCAACGATTGCATTGCTCTTTCTGGGATGTCCCAATCCGGCATCAAATTCGACCGATGTGACTCTCTCCGGCCTATCGGCTAACGGTACGGCGGGCTCGGTCACGACTTCTGCCTTGACCCTGACCTTCAGCGCCGACCCGACTAGCTTAGCTGCGAGCGATATAACCCTGACGGGCGCGACTAAGGGCGCCTTGAGCGGCACTGGCATTACACGGAACCTTGAAATTTCGGCAATCACGGTCGGCGATGGCGCGAACGTGACGGTTGCACTGGCTAATCCGGCAGGTTTCACCATTACACCAGCATCCAAGACCGTTTCGGTAAATGTAGCTAGCGTACCCGTGACTTTCTCGGGACTAACAGCAAACGGCACAACAGGCACCGCTTCGACGACTATCCTAACCTTGACTTTCAGCGCCGATCCGACCAGCTTGGCTGCGAGCGATATAACGCTGACAGGCGCGACGAAAGGCGCCTTGAGCGGCACGGGCACTACGCGGAGTCTCGCGATCTCGGCTATCACGGTCGCCGACGGAGCGAGCGTGACGGTTGCGCTGGCCAATCCGGCAGGCTTCACCATTACGCCCGCATCTAAGGCCGTCGCGGTAGTTGTGGCTGGCAGCCCCGTGACATTCTCGGGCCTTACGGCGAATGGCACATCGGGCACTATTTCGACGACTATCCTGACCCTGACCTTCAGCGCCGACCCGACTAGTTTGGCCGCGAGTGATATTACGCTGACGGGAGCGACCAAGGGCGCCTTGAGCGGTACCGGCACTACGCGGAGCCTCGCGATCTCGGCTATCACGGTTGCCAACGGCGCGAACGTGACTGTTGCGCTGGCTAATCCCGCAGGCTTCGCTATTACGCCCCTGTCTAAAACCGTTGCTGTAAATGTGGCGAACGTACCCATGTCTTTCTCGAGCCTAACGGCGAACGGCACATCGGGCACTGTTTCGACGACTATTCTGACCCTGACCTTCAGCGCCGACCCGACAAGCTTAGCTGCAAGCAATATCACGTTGACGGGAGCGACCAAGGGCGCCTTGAGCGGTACCGGCACTACGCGGAGCCTCGCGATCTCGGCTATCACGGTTGCCAACGGCGCGAACGTGACGGTTGCGCTGGCTAATCCGGCAGGCTTCGCTATTACGCCTCTGTCTAGAACCGTTGCGGTGAATGTTGCCACGGTGCCGGACGCGCCCACGGGCTTGACAGCTGTGGCCGACCCGATCCTGGCGAAAGTCGTCCTGACCTGGACTTCGCCAAGCGGCACGGTCACTGGCTATAAGATCTATTCGTATTTCAGCTCTGGGAGCGAAACGCTCGAAACGACCCTGACAGGAAGTGCAAGCACCTACACTTCTACCGCTTGGAATAACTACACTGGTTCGCTCTATTACAAAGTGAGCGCTCTCAACTCGGTAGGTGAAAGCGTCCTGAGCGGCGAGGCAATCGCAACCACTGCCGCGCCCTCCATACCAACCCTACAAGGCTATTCAGAGGGCGCAGCCGGCCCATGGTTTGACGCATCCGTTATCTATGTCTGGTTGACGCCGCCGAGCAACTATGACTCCAGCGATCCCGGCGCTATCGAATACACGATGCACGATCCTTTTAGCTGGACAACCGTCAAGACGACAAATCTCACCGGGGTTTACTTTTACTACATAAAGAACTATACGTCCCAGACGCAAGGAGCGAATACTTTGATCCGTGGAAGCACCTCGACAACCACAGATTATACGTTCACGGTCAGGGTGAAGAACCAATGGGGATGGTCCGTTCCTTCCGATATTTTGACCGTCACGCTCCCCAAGACTTTCCCGTTGGTCAACGTAACCTCCATTGCAGTCGGATCTCAGAGCCTGACTCCCTCCTGGGCTCAAACTTCGACTGATACGAACGCTACTGTTCGTTTGTTATGCGTTGATTTCACCGCAGAAACAGTAACCGATGCGGGCGCCTGGGATATCTATAATAAGACGAGCTGCACCGTTACCGGCCTCAACTCAAGCCATTCCTATGGTTTTTTCGTCCAAACATACAATAGTCACGACCACAATGGAGCATCGAGCGAACAGGTATCTCCGGATAATGAAATAGCCCCATATACCGTAGAGAAACTTTATCAGTTTCCAACGACTGTCGCGAAGCCCAACCCTTGATCCGGTAGAGGCCGCTATCACGCTATCTGCGTGGTAGCGGCTTCACCATTTAGATCAGGGCCACGGTGAACTGCTGCCTGGGAGGAATAATGAAACGTATCGCTCTTCTCGCGATAAGTTTGTCACTTATTTCATCCCTGGCCCTCTTCGGCCAAGGTGCCCGAATCAGGGTCTACGGATCTCTTGGCTACACGCTCGCGCCTCCTTCGCTCAAAAGCCTCGATTACGATACTGGCATTCCCTGGGCTACCGATTACCACAACGCGACAGCGGGAGGCAGGGCTTTACTTGAGTATCTGAACTTATCGCTGGCGCAACTACTATGGCAACGTCGTATCGGAATCGAGCGACGATGCGGGAGTCGATTTCCCCTTGGGCTTGATGGTCGCGGGGGGAGCCCAGCTGCCGCTTTCGTCTACGGTCAAGGTCTTTGGGCTCGTTCGGGGGGATTTGATTTTTACCAATGGGGCCGTGTTCCCTTTGCGAGCACTGCTCGGCGTGGAAATCATTCGGCCTTGATGGCCTGTGAGTCGCCCCTTATTCATGGTCCCGCCTTCTGCTAGAATCGACTCATGGCCAGTCCGCTTTCCGTGCTATATTCCGACGATAGTCTCCTCGTGATCGACAAGAGCGCCGGCATCCTCTCCATACCCGACCGCTGGGATCCGGACCTCCCCGACGCGGTGACCGAGCTCAAGGCCGCCTGGGGCAAGCTCTTCGTCGTGCATCGCCTCGACAAGGAGACGAGCGGGGTGCTGATTTTCGCGAGGTCGCCCGAGGCGCACAAGTCCTTGAGCGAGGCCTTTGAGACGAGGTCGGTGTCCAAGGTCTACCGCGCCCTGGTCCGAGGCGCGCCTGACTGGGACGAGACGGTCTGCGATCTCCCCTTGATGCCCGACGGCGACAGGCTGCACAGGACGGTCGCGACGCCCCACCATGGCAAGCCTTCGAAGACGGCCTTCGCCGTGATCGCGCGCTACAAGGACTATGCGCTCGTCGAAGCGCGCCCCGAGACCGGGCGCACTCATCAAGTGCGCGTCCATCTCGCCTCCCTCGGGCATCCCTGCCTCTGCGACCCCCTTTACGGCGATCGCGATCCCCTCCTCCTATCCAAGCTCAAGCGAAGGTGGAAGGGTGATCTCCTCGACGAGAGGCCGCTGCTCGCGCGCGCCGCGCTGCACGCCCTCTCGGCGGAATTTCCCCACCCCGCCACCGGGGCGACGTTCAAGGTCGAGGCACCGCTGGCGAAGGACATGAGGGCCGCGATCAGCCAGTTGGAAAAACTTTGATCGCGAGCGATCAGCCAGTTGGAAAAACTCTGATCGCGAGCGATCAGCCGGCTCGAGAGGCGCTAGGGCCAGGCCCTACTCGGTCTTGAAGCGCGAGATCTCGGTCTCGAGCCTGGTCATGTTCTCGGCGTTGGAGGCGCCCAGGGAAGCCAAGGAGAGTACCGCCCTGGAAATCTCCGCGGCTCCCAGCGCCATCTCCGACATGCCTGCCTTGTTCTCGGCCGCCATGGTCGAGAGTCTCTCCATCGAGGTCCCCACCCTCGCCGTCATGGCCTTCATCGAACGGGAATTGGAGCGGACCTCCCCGGAGAGGAGCACGAGGCTGGATAGGGAATCCGTGATGCGCTCCGAGCCGATGGAGAGTTCCCCCATTCCCGCCAGGGTCTCGTTCATGCCGTCGGAGACGTCCGTTATCCCCGCGATGATCTCCCCGATCGCGGCGCCCGTCATCTTGGAGCTCTCCGAGGTTTTCGTGATCTTGTCGACGATGGTCTTCAGGGAGGCCGAGATGTTCTTGGAATTGACGACGGTAGTCTCCGCGAGCTTGCGGATCTCTCCGGCTACGACGGCGAAGCCCTTGCCGTACTGGCCCGCGTGCGCCGCCTCTATGGAGGCGTTCATCGCTAGCAGGTTGGTCCTCGCGGCTATGTCGTCGATCATCCGTACGAGGTCGAAGATGGTTTGGGCGGACGAGGCAATATCGTCGATCTCGGAGACCGTCGAGCCCATGCCTCTCTCTCCTTCCTTCGCCAGGGAGACGAGGCGATCGGAGATGGCCTTCTTCGATCCCGTCACGGCCTCGATGCTCCGGATGGAAGCCAGCATCTCCTCTATCGAGGCCGAGGACTCGCTGACCGAGCCTGCCTCCTTGTCGATGAGCCCGCCCAGCCTGGCTATCGCGGTCATGATCTCCTTGACATCGACGTTGGCCCTCGCGATCTCCCCGCTCTGCGCGGCTATCTTCGCGCTCATCGCGTCTATGGTCCTCCCCATCTGCTCGATCGTCGTGGAAAGCTCCTCCGAGCTCGCCGCGAGCTCGTTCCCGATAGAGGCGCCCTGGGAGCCGACCGACCTCAGGCTCGAGATGATGAGCGCGAGCTTCCTGAGGAGGGCGTTGAAGTTGGCAGATATCCTCCCGATCTCGTCCTTCGTGCGGACGTCGAGCCTTCCGCTGAGGTCCCCGTCACCCTCGGCCATCTCGTACAGGGCTTCGTAAGTCCCGCGCAGGGGCTTCCCCACGAAGAGGTTGATGCCCGCGTAGGTGAGGACGAAGGCCACGCCGACGAGGGGCGCCGCCCAGAGGAGCTGGCCGAAGCCCTTGTTCCCGATCACGAAGGAGGCGAAGGCCACGATCATCAGGCTTCCCGCGAGGGAGGCGGAAATCTTGTAGGTCACCGTCCGCTTGAAGAAGAGCCAGAGGATGAACATATAGGCCGCGGATATCGGCAGGAGCAGGAGGCCGAACAAGAGGATGGGCGACATTGGAGGCTCCATTCGAAATTGGATCGTTGAGCGCCCAAGTCTACCAGCGATCGGCCAGGAACGCCAGCCCATGCCCTACGATGCGCTCGGCTAGGCGAGCGTCATAGGACGAAGCTCCCCTTCCGCATCAGCGCCACCTCGCGGCCAGAGGCGTCTATCCCCGTCACGTCGACCTCGCCGGAGCCGATCATCAGGTCCTCGTGGACGAATGACACGTTGAAGCCGCGCGCCTCCTTCTCGAGGTCGCTCCAGCCGATGGCTCCCTCGAAGCCGGGGTCGTAGCCCGAGCCGAGGGCTATGTGGCAGGCGGCGTTCTCGTCGATGAGGGCCGAGTCGAATACGAGGCCGCTCCTGCCTATGGGATTGGCGGAGTCGACGAGGGCCACCTCGCCGAGGCGGCGGGAGCCCACGTCGGTCCTCATGTAGCTCTCGAGGACGCCAGCGCCCCGGTCGGCCGAGGATTCCACCACTCGCCCGCCCTCGAAGCGCAAATACCCTCCCTCGACCAGGCTGCCTTGGATCCTGACCGGCCTCGTCAGCGCGGCGTAGCCCTCGGTGCCGCGGAAATCGGGCGTGGCGAAGGTCTCCTCGGTCGGGATATTGGGCATGAAGGGAAGTCCCTCAGGCGTCTTGTCGGAGCCGCCCAGCCAGCGCGACTCGGGCGCGAGGGCGACCCGGAGGTCGGTGCCTGGGCCGCGGAAGCGGAGTTCCCGCAGTCCCAGGGCGTCGAGGGAGCGCGACCGAGCCTCGAGGTCCCCCATGTGCGCGCGGAGCTCGGCCGAGGGATCGGGGCGGTCGAGCCGCAGGATGGGCGCCAGTACATCCCAAAGGTCGTCGGCGGACGCTCCGGGGCCGAGGACGTTTTTCGCCCAGGCCTCGGTCGCGGCCGGCAGGACGCACCAGGCTATCCGGCTGGACATCTGCGCCGTGCGGAGCGCGGTGACCGCCTGGCCCCGCGCCCGCTGGATCCGGGTGAGCCTGTCGCTGTCCGCGCCTTCCATGGCGTCGGGGTCCTCGTCGCCGAGGAGCCGCAGGTAGGCCCAGCCCTCGCCGGCGAAGACCTCGCTTTCGCGCTCGAGGAGGGCGGAGACCTGGTCGAGGTACTCGTCGCGCGAGCGGTCGGCCCGGATCCGGGCCAGGCGCGAATCCTCGTACTCGATGCGGACCAGGGCCGCCCCGCGCCCGTAGGCGGCTTCGGCTATGGCGTGCATGAGCTCGCGGTTGGTCATGGCGCCTATCATGCGGAGCTTGGTCCCTTCCCCGACGCCGAGGCCCGCGTCGACCGCCACGGCGGCGTAGGCTCGCATCAGTTCCTGTTTCATCGTAGGCCTCCCGGCGGACGTTTGGTGTCCATGAGCATCCTCTCCGCGGGGCCGGAGGTCAAGGGCGGGCTCGGCTAGCCCTCGGGACGGTCGAGTATGACGACGAGCCCCACCGCGCCGTCCACCCTGATGCGCGATCCGTCCGGTATGCGCTCGGTCGCCCGCGGCACGCCGACCACGGCCGGGATGCCGTACTCCCGCGCGACGACCGAGCCGTGGGTCATCTCGCCGCCTACCTCCGTGACCAGGGCTACCGCCGCGAGGAAGAGAGGCGTCCAGGCGGGATCGGTGGCGGGGCAGATGAGTATGTCCCCGGGCTCGAGGCGGGCCAGCGCCGGATCGAAGACGACACGGGCCCTTCCCTCGGCTACCCCGGGCGAGACGGGAGTGCCTTTCATGATATCGGCGCCCTCGCCCCCGGGTGCCGTGGGAGGGTCGAACCAGGCGCGGCCGTCCCCGGCGATGAGGCGGGGCACTCGCCTCCGCCGGGCCTCCCTCGCGCGGGCCGCCCTCCTCTCCGCGAC
>JANXYO010000094.1 GCA_025356015.1 Spirochaetaceae bacterium | reverse complement strand
CAAGGTCGTGGAGGAGGGCTCCGAGGACGACGACAAGCTCGGCGTCCTCGTTCTTCATGCCGTGGTCTGACACGATGCTCGGCACGACCCCGCACTCCACGAGCTGCCTGAGCATCTTGAGGGCGATGTTGGAGACGATCTGGAAATGGACCGGGCCGTGGTCGGTCATGCCCAGCCTGTCGACGGCGTTGACGTTCGCAGCCCGCCACAGGGCGAAAAGCTCCTCGTCGGCGTTCACGCGCTCCACGACGCTCTTCAGGACGGGATTGTGGCGGACGGGGAGCCGTATCTCTATGCCGGGCTCGTGGATCGCGAGATGGGAGGCACCGGGATCGCCCTGCTCCCCGGCTTCCGCCTTCTCTTCGTTGTCGTCGCTCATGCTTGGAAATCTACCGTATCCCACCCGGAAGCGGGAAGCGTCTTCGTCGTGTCGGACAAGCTTTAGACCCCAAGAACTGAGCGCACCATCTCCTTGAACTTCCTGCCGCGGTCGAACTCGTGGATGAACATGCCAAAGGAGGTGCAGCCGGGGGAGAGCAGGACGGTGTCGGCTGGCCGGGCCCGGGCTGCGGCCTCGCGGACGGCGGCCTGGAGCTCGGTGTAGGGCCCGAGATACTCGATCCCGTCCTGGTCGAGGATGGTCCGCAGTTTGTCCGTGCCAGAGCCCGAGAGGAGGATGATGATCCTCGGCTTCCTGTACGCCCTCCTGACTGGCTCGAAGTCGAGGTTCTTGTCTGTCCCTCCTGTGATGAGGACGACGGGGCCGGGGAAGCTCTCGAGGGCAGCCCCGACGGCCTGGGGTATGGTGGCCGCCGAGTCGTTGAACCACCTCACCTCGTCCTTCTCGGCGAAGAACTCGAGGCGGTGCTCGACCCCGGGGAAGGAAGCCATCGCCGGGCGGATGGCGGCGGCGTCGACGCCAAAGAGCCGCAGGGCAAGGGCGGCCCCGAGGAGATTCTTGCGCTGGTGGTGGCCGGGCACGAGGAGCTCGCCGCCGAGGATCTCATCGGGCGAGCTCCCCGGCCCGCGCTCCGAGAACCAGCCCTTCCTCGTGGAGGGGTCAAGCCAGGCTCCGGGCAGGCCCTCGTCGGCGTCGCAGTACCATCGCACCCTGGCCCTGGACTCGAGGGCGAAGGCTCGGCCCCAGGGGTCGTCGCGGTTGCAGATCGTGTAGCAATCCTGGTCCTGGTCGGCATAGATGAGGCGCTTGTCGGCCACATACTCGTCCATCGAGGCGTAGCGGTTCATGTGGTCGGGCATGATGCTCGTGAGCAGGGCGATGCGGGGCTTGAGGACCCCCATGTCCTTGAGGTCGGCGAGCTGCCAGGACGAGAGCTCGAGGACGACGGGGGTGTCGGGTCCGGTCGAGTCGAGGAAGCCCAGGGGCGAGACGGTTATGTTGCCCCCGAGGAAGGCCTTGCGGCCGGCCGCGACCAGGCCCCAGTGGATCGCGCTCGAGGTCGAGGACTTGCCCTTTGATCCCGTGATGGCGATGAGGGGCGAGGGGCTGAAGCGCAGGAACACCGAGAGGTCGGTCTCGACGGCCCTGGAGGCCAGGAGGAAGGGAGAGTCCGGGCGCACCGCCGGGTTCTTGATGACGATGTCGGCCTTGCGGAAGTCGTCGAGCTCGTGGCGGCCGAGCACGAAGCGGACCGGGAGGCCGGCGAGGGCGGCGACGCTCTCGGCGAGGGCAGCCTCGTCCTTCATATCGGTCACGGTGACCGTGGCTCCGCGCTGCGCGAAGAAGCGGACGCTCGCGAGGCCGCCGCCATTGAGGCCGAGGCCCATGACGGTGACTCGGAGGCCGGGGAGCTGCTCAAGAGACTGGAGCGGCGAATTCAAGCGAGAACTCCTTCATGTCGTGATCGTTGAGATAGGCGCGAGTCGAAACCCCGCGCAGGACCTCTCGCCAGGCCGGAGGGACCCGGTTCCTGAGCTCGGTGTATTCCTGCATGGTTTCGGAGAATGGCGTGTTGTAGAGCGAGTTCTGGATGCGTTCCATCTCCGGCGCGAGCAGGCCAATGGCCCGGTGCAGGAGGGGGAGCATTCGCTTGCGGCCTTCGGGCCCCGGCTGTGGTGTCTCGGCGCAGATGGTCTTGTACTTGCAGAACAGGGGATAGAAGGGATAGGTCTTGACCCCCTCGGGGAGGACGAGCTTGGAGAAGAACTTCGAGAGGTCATTGTCCATCCAGATTCCGCGGACCAGGTAGCCACGGCCGGTCTCGCCTATCCAGGTGTTCGAGACAAGTTGCCTGACCTTGAAGGCCTTGGCCCGCCCGAGCTCCCACATGACAGCCTCGAGGGGGATGAGCTCGCTCTCGATGAAGAGGCGACGGGTGCGGTAGGCGGGCGTCACGTCATTTGTGCCCGGCTCGACGATCTCGCCGAGGAAGGGCCGGTACAGGAGGTCAAGGCGCAGGATGTAGAGGTAGATCGAGTCCTCGACCTTGTAGAGCCGGTAGAAGCGTGGCCTTAAGGTCTCGGCGGGATCGAAGAAGTAGGTGAGGCCGAAGTAGATGTCGGGAAGGCTCGAGGACAGCTGTTTTACGAAGTCCCTGAGGGCGTAGGCATAGGGAGCGCTCGGCTCGTCCGCCCTGACGTCATGGTGTATGGGGAAGCGCGGCACCAGTATGTCCTCGGCTAGCTCGAGGAAGAGCTCCTCGTTCTGGGTGTACCGAGGCTTGTGGGTCGAGCTCCGGGCGTTTTCTGGGATCGCCGCGAGAACCGCGTTTATCTCCGCATCGGCGTAGGCCACGCGGATCTCGTTACTGAGCTGATCCATGACTGGAGTCCTAGTATAGCGCCCGCGGCCCGCCGTGCAAAGCCGCCTGTACTTTTCCACGCTGCCGAGGGACCCGGTGTCAGAGAGCCCGGGATCCCGCGTTGCAGGGCGCCCCGACCCGATCTATGATGGTCTCACCATGAAAAGAAACTTGGTCATCGTCTTCCTCCTGCTTGCCGCCGGTCTCTGCGCCCAGGCTCCCACCGCTCCCGCCGCCGCCGCGGCGGTGACTGGCTATGCCGAGATCGTGTATCTCCAGGGAAGCGACCTCATGGTCCTGAGCAAGGGGGCTTCCGTCTCCCTAGGCGATCCCATCGGGACCCGACTCCTGCCAGGCGACGTCCTCCAGACCGGACCTAAGACCCAGGCCGAGATCCTCCTGCAGCCGCGCGGGGCAAGGCTCAGGCTCTCGGAGAACACCGTGCTCTCGATCCACGGGCTCTCGGACCAGTCAACCGACCTCGAGCTCCTGTACGGACGGCTCAGGTCGAAGGTGGAAAAGCTGGCAGCCCGCGGCAATCCCTTCGAGCTGCGGGCCTCAGGCATTGTCGCCGGAGTGAGGGGGACCGACTTCGGCTGCGACTACGTCGCGGCGAAGCCTGGAGCGAAGGCCCTCGTGGTGGTCTATTGTTTCGAGGGCGCCATCCAGGTCACGACCGAAGTGAAAAGCGAGGCCGGGAAGGAGGCCGAGCAGGAGAGCGAGCCCGTCTTTCTTGACGCCGGGGCCATGGCCACCATCGAGACGGGGCCCGGCGCCGCCCCCATAGAGACGGCCCCGATCTCCCAGGACATACAGGATTTCTGGAAGGACAGGGGCTTCAGCTCGGCCGGGACCCAGGCGGCAGCCCTGCCCCAGGGCGGCGCTGGAGGGGAAACGGCTGCCAAGCCGTCCGGGCCGGGCGGGCCGGGACCCGCCGGCATCACCGCTGCAGATCTTGGGACCTGGAAGAAGAGCGTTGCGCGCAAGAACTCCATAGCCGTCGCCACGATCGGCTTTGTCGCGGCCGGAGCCGCGATGCAGGGAGCGGCCATCTACCTCAGGAACTCGAACGCCTCGGCCTCCAACGCCCTTGCCATCGCGGGAGCGGCCTGCTCCGTCGTGGGAATCCCCGTCCTTATCCTCTCGATCTCGATCGATCCCTTCGCTCCGGCGAGATAGGCGGAGGCCCGGCCTCTGGCCGCCCTAGTGCCCGGCCCGGTAGCGGGCCAGGAGCTGGTCGACGGGGCCGAGGGCGAGGACAGCCGCCTTGAAGGCCGAGTAGAGCTCGGTGTAGGTGGCGGCGAGGGACTGATCGGGCTCGTGGCGGCTCGCAATGCGCACAAGGGAGCGTGATGCCTCGCCGAGGCTGCGAGAGTCGCCCAGGGCGACGGCGCAGGCGCAGGCGTCGCCGACGAGCTCGCAGTCCGACACCTCGGGTGCCTCGACGGGAAGGCCGAGGACATCGGCCTTGAGGCTGTTGAGGAAGGGGTTCCGGGCGGGCGATCCACTCGTCCTCATGAGGCGGAAGGGGAATCCGGCCCCGGTCGCCAGCTCGGCCGCCTGGCGGAGGGCGAAGGCTATCGATTCGCAGGCTGCCCTGGCCAGGTCAGCGCTCCCGTGGGAAAGGGAGAGGCCGACGAAGGCAGCCCTGCGGTCGGGATCCCAGAGCGGAGCCCGCTCACCAGCGAGGAATGGCAGGAAGAGGAGTCCCCTGGATCCCGGCGGCGAGCTCCGGGCCGCGGCGAGGAGGCGGGCCGTCGCTTCCTCGGGCCTGCCTGCCTCTGAGCACTCGCTGTTGGCCCCGTCGAGGAAGCCCGTTGACCCGGCCAGCCATTCGAGGGCCTTGCCGGCCGTCGAGAGCCCCGCAGAGACATTCCACAGGCCATCGATGGCATGCGGCAGGGAGAGCAGCTCCCTGCCCGGGAAGGGTTTCGCCGCGCAGAGGTTGAGGGCCTCCGAGGTGCCGCCCCTGTCGCAGGCGATGCCCGTCTCGACGGCAGCCGAGCCGACTATCGAAGCGAGGAAGTCCGGGAATCCCGCGACGACAGCCATGCCCCTGGGGATGGAGAAGCGGTCGGCAGCGCCCGAGGGAACTGAGCCGACGAGACGGCAGGGGGGGGCGAAGGGCGGGAAGCGCTCAGGTGGGAGCTCAAGGGCCTCGAGGAGGGAGGAGTCCCAGATGTATGGCGCGTAGCCTGGGTGGGGAAGGTAGGTGACAGCCTCGCCCGAGAGGGCGTAGAGGAGATACTCGGGGCAGGAGAAGAACCAGCGGACCCTTTGCCTGAGCTCGGGGGAGGAGCGCCAGAGCCTCAGGGCCTTGGGCAGGTAGAACGAGGGATCGACGGGCATCTCGACTATACGCGAGACCTCTGCGGCCTCGGCCTGGGCCCTCCTGTCCATCCAGGAGAGGGCGGGACCGATGGGGAGGCCACGGGAGTCGGCCGCCAGGAGGGTTGGTCCGTTGCCGCTCACCGAGACCGCCCTGAGCTCTGTGCCGGGCAGGCTGGCCGCGAGCTCCCTGCTGGCCGAGGCTGCGGCCTCGATCCAGGCGAGGGCGTCGGCCTCGTGGGCCTGGCCCGAGTGGCTCATGGGCGAGTTGCGGCGCGCGAGGCCGAGGAGCCGCCCGTCCTCGGCGATGTAGGCCGCCTTCACGACAGAGGAACCGATGTCGATGGAAAGATAGGCCACGAGCTAGGCCCTCTTCAGGAGGAGGCGCACGTCGCATCGCTCCGAGAAGCTGCAGGACGCGCATGAGGCCCCCGGGCAGTCGAAGAAGTCGGGGACCCGCTCGAGCTGCTCGATGTGCCAGGAGAGGTCCTCGATGTAGGCCTCGAGGGCCTGTCTGCGCTTCTCGGCCTCGCCGAGCTTCTCGCGGTACTTCTCGGCCAGGCGCTTGCGCACCCTCTCGCCCGAGCGGTCCTGTTTCGCGAGCTCGAAGAGCTCGCTGATCTCCGCGAGGCTGAGGCCATAGTCCTTTAGCTGCTGTATGCGCTTGAGATGGACGGCGTTCCGCTCGTCGTACCTGCGGTGGCCACCGTCTTCCCTTTCAAATGCCTCGAGGAGGCCGAGCTCCTCGTAATACCTGATGGTCCGGCTCGTCACCCCGAACACAGCGGCGAGCTCGCCGATGCGGTAGGTCTGTGGGCTTTCCGCGCTCTCCATATGATGAACTTCACCTTTCACGTCAACTCCGCACCGCGTAAGGAAGGCGGTCGTCGAATCGCCATGCGGACGCCAGTATACTGTCCGGCGTATTACATTGAGAAGTGAGGTAATCGAGCATGAGACATACAGCTTCAAGGATCCTGGCTGCGCTCGCCCTCTCGGCCCTCTGCGCGGCGTTCGCCGCGGCCGCGGGTGGCCCGAGGGTCTGCGTCTTCGTCCCCGGTGTCGTGTCGGGGAGCCCGATCTACGAGCAGCTTGTCGCCGGAGCCAAGCGGGCCGTGGACGAGAGTCCGGGCGCCAGCCTGAAGGTGGTCGAGGCCGGGTTCAACCAGGCCGAATGGCTGGACAAGCTCTCCGCCCTCGCGGCGACGGGGGAGTTCTCCCTCATCGTCAGCTCGAATCCCGCCATGCCCGATCTCTGCCGCCAGGTCTCTGAGTCATTCCCCGCCGCGCGTTTCTTCGTCGCCGACGGCTGGCTGCCCGGGAACCCCCGCATCCACACCGTGCTTTACAACCAGTTCGAGGAAGGCTACATCGTCGGCTACCTGGGTGGCCTCGTCGGATCGAGCGGCCTGCCCGGCACCTCGGCAAGCCACAAGGCCGGCATCGTCGTCGCCCAACGCTACCCTAGCTTCGACAAGCTCATCGTCCCCGGCTTCACGAAGGGCCTCGTCGACGCCGACAGGTCGGCTAGCCTCGAGACGAGGGAAATCGGCAACTGGTACGACGCGAACAAGGCCGCCGAGCTCGCCGCCTCCCTCCTCGACGCCGGGGCCAACGTGATCCTTCCCATCGCGGGAGGGGCAGGCCAGGGCGCCATCAACGCCGCCAAGGGCAGGGGAAAGTACGCCCTCTGGTTCGACGGTGACGGCTATGCCCTCGCCCCCGGGACGATCGTGGGCTGCGCCATCCTCAGGCAGGACCGCCTCGTGTACGAGCGGGTTAAGAAGCTGCTCGCACTCGGGGAGAAGAGCCCGCTCTACGGCAATGCCGATGTGGTCGGCGTCAAGGATGGCTATGTCGACTTTGACGCATCCGGGGCCGCGTACAAGGCCCTTCCGCCGGGCTTGAGGGCCAGCTTCGAGGCCATGCTCGCCCGGCTCAGGTCCGGAAGCCTCGCATTTCCCGTCAAGGGCCTCTAGTCCCATCGCAGGCTGATCCCTCATGGAAATGCTCAGCGCCCGCGGCCTGACCAAGTACTTCAGCGAGACCGCCACCCTGGCGAACGACGGGGTGTCCCTCGGCCTCGCGGCAGGGGAAATAAAGGCCGTCGTGGGCGAGAACGGGGCGGGCAAGAGCACCTTCGCCCGGATGATAGCGGGCCTCCTGGTCCCGGACTCAGGAGCGCTCTGGGTCCGGGGAAGGAGGCTCAGGCTGGGGAGCGTGCGAGAGGCCGAGGCCGCGGGGATAGGCTATGTGCCCCAGCAGTCCCTCCTCGCCGACGGCTTAAGCGTCGCCGAGAACCTCTCCCTCGGTTCTGAGCAGAGGAGGATGGGCTTCCTCTTCGACCGCAAGAGGGCCCAGGTCGAGGCGGCCGCCCTCGTGGAGCGTTTTGGCTTCCACCTCGATCCCGGGGCCCGCGCCTCCGATCTCAGCCCGCCGGAGAGGCGCCAGGCCGAGATAGCGCGGGCCCTCGCGCGCGGTGGCGAGGTCCTGGTCCTCGACGAGCCGACCTCGATACTCTCGGAAAGCGAGGCCGGGAGCCTCTTTTCCCTCCTGCGCCGTCTCGCCGACTCGGGAAAGGCCGTCCTCTTCATCACCCACAGGGTCGCCGAGGTCCTCGGTGTCGCCGACTCGATCGCCGTCCTGCGGGAGGGGAGGGTCGTGGCCGAGCTCGCCGCGGGGGCAGTGGGCGAGGCCGGGCTGTCCCGGCTAATGTCGCGCAGCGGCTCACCGCTCTCGGTCGGAGGCCCGGCCCGGCATCGACCCGAATCGGGGACCAGGGCCCGATTCGGGGGGGAAGAGGAGGCTGCCCTCAAGGTCTCGGGCCTCCTCCTCGCCCGAGGATCGAGGCAGCTCTCCTTTTCGGTGGCCCCGGGGGAGATCCTCGGCATAGCCGCCCTCGCCGGAAACGGACTGGGGCGGCTCGAGGACTATCTCTCGGGTTTCTTGACCCCTACCCAGGGCTCCGTACGCATCGGCGGCAGGGAGCTCGGCGGCATCCCGCGCGGCCGGCTCAGGGCGGAGGAGCTCGCCTATGTTCCCGCGGACAGGGAGGGCCGTGCACTGGCGGCATCGGCGAGCCTCCGCGACAATATCCTCGTGCTCAGGCGGAGGGAATACGGCCTTGTGGATTTCGCCCTCAAGCGAAGCCTCTCTGAGGGCGCCGCGGCGATGGCCTCGGCCTTCTCCCTTTCCACCGACACCGGGATAGCGGCCGGCTCCCTGTCGGGGGGCAACAGACAGCGTCTTGTCCTTGCGAGGGAGCTTGACAGGACAAGGAAGGTGGCGATCCTCGCCGAGCCCTTTCAGAACCTCGACCTCGCAGCCCAGGAGTCGGCGGCCAGGAGGATAGCCGAGCTCGCAGAAGAGGGAAGCGCCATCGTCCTGCTCTCCTCGAGCCTCGACGAGCTCTTCCCGATAGCCGACCGCATCGCGATCCTGTACCGGGGTTCCCTTGTCCACCTTGGCGGCAACGAGGGCCAGGGGAGCGCCCACGCCCTCCTCGCGCTGATGACGGGATCGGCGCCGGCCGAGGACATCGCTTGAGAAGCCGGGCACGGAGCGAGGCCTGGCTCGCCCGCATCGCGGCACTCTCCCTGGCCCTGGCCCTTGCGGCGGCCTACGCTGTCCTGGCCAGCTCTGAGCCAAGGAGGGCCCTCGCCGCCTTCTTCATCGGCCCCTTCTCAAGCCCCTACACATTCTTCGCCCTCCTTGAGAACGCAGGGCCCCTCCTGGTCTGCGCCCTCGGAGCGGCGATCGCCTTCAGGTCGGGAGCCTTCAACCTCGGTGGCGAAGGCCAGGCTGCCGTCGGCTGTCTCGCCTCTGCCCTCGTCCTGCGCGCCCTTGGTCCCTCTCCCTCCCTCGAGCCCGGCCTGGCCCTGCCCCTTGCTCTCCTTGGCGCGGCTGCAGCCGGTGCGGCCCTCGCATCGCTCTCCGCCTTCGCCGAGAGCTGGTCGGGGGCCGAGATCCTCCTTACCACCTTCCTCCTCTCCCAGGCCGCCCTGATCACCGTCGACTGGGCGATCGGCGGCCCTTTCCGTGACCTCGGCAGCAACCTCCTCGCCATGGCCCCCCTGCCCGGACAATACAGGTTGCCCAGGCTTGCCCCGCCCAGCCCCTTGAGTCTTGGCGCAGCCCTGGCACTGGGCCTCGCCCTCGCGGCATCGCTCTTCGTGGGAAGGACAAGGCTGGGCTACGAGCTCTCGCTCTATGGCAGGGGACCTGGCTTTGCCCGGGCCTCTGGCCTCGGAAAGGCTCTTGGCTCGGGCGCCCTCATCCTCAGCGGGGCCCTGAGCGGCCTCGCCGGTGGCCTCCTTGTGCTGGGCCAGGCGGGGCGGGCAGTCGAAGGAATGACGGGAGGAGTCGGCTGGAACGGCCTTGCGGCCGCCCTCATCGCCAACAATGCCCCCCTTGCCGCCATTCCCTCGGCCCTCTTCCTGTCCTGGCTCGACGCCGGCGCCCGGCAGGCTTCGATCGTCTCAGACCTATCCCCCGACGCAAGCACGGTAATGAAGGCGGTGGCCCTCCTCCTCATCACTGCCCGATACCTCCCGGGAATCGGCACCTGGCGGAAGCGCCGCCTGGCCCGGGGCAGAACTGGACAGGGAGCTGGGCAATGAGCATCGATCTCGCCGCCTCCCTCCTGACCGTCGCCCTCGCCGCCGCGGCCCCCCTTGCCGTAGCCGCCCTCGGTGGCCTCCTCACCGAGGCGGCCGGATCCCTCTCCGTCGCCCTCGAGGGATGCATGCTCCTGGGCGCCTTCGCCGCGGCCGCTGCAGCCAGGGCGAGCGACAGCGTCACCCTTGCGATACTGGCAGCCATCGCCGCGGGCATGCTCCTGGCAGCCCTGGTCGGCGGGGCCGCTGGGGCCCTGGGCGCCGATGTCTTCATAGCGGGCCTCGCGGCCAACCTCCTCGCCCCCGGGGCCATATCCATAGCGTCCCAGGCCCTCTTCGGCACCAAGGGAGTGGTCCAGGCCGAGGTCCTCGGCTCCTATGCGCGGCAGGGGCCCCTCTCTTCCATCCCCTTCATCGGTGCCCTCCTCGGCCAGGAGCCCCTCTTCTATGTCCTGTCTGGCGCAGCCGCCCTCCTGGCCGCCACCTATTCGAAGACGGTCTTCGGCCTCAGGCTCAGGGCGGCGGGGGAGGGCAGGGAGGTCTCGGAGGCGGCAGGCATCGCCTCGGGGCGCTACCGCTTCGCGGCCCACCTGGCTGCGGGAGGGGCGGCCGGACTGGCCGGAGCGGCCCTCGCCTCCCATGTCGCGGCCTTCGTCCCCGGCCTGTCCGCGGGGCGGGGCTGGATCGCCCTCGTCGCCATCTATCTTGGCGGCAAGCGCCCCCTCGGTGTCATCCTCGCCTGCCTCGGCCTCGGCCTCCTCATCGCCGTCTCGAACGCTGCCCAGGGCCTCGGCCTCACGGCCGAGCTCCTGGCTGCACTGCCCTTCGTCGCCACAGCCCTCGCCCTCGTCGCCTGGAAGCGGCTCGAGAGGAGGGCCTGATGGCCGGCCTCCTGCGTCGGGTCGCGGCCGGTTTCCAGGAGCGCATCGCCTCGACCTGGCGCCTCCTCTCCGATACCACGAGCTTTCTTTCGCGCACCTCGCTATTTCACCAGTACGAGGGCGAGCTCATGGAGCTCCGAAGGTCACTTAGCACGGCCGGAAGGGACGACACAGTTGTCAGGGCGGTGAGGCTGAGGCTCACCGAGATCAGGGCCTCGCTCAGGATCCAGGGCTACGACCTCACCCTGGGCGCCCTCGAGCTTTCCGTGAAGGGTTTCCGCGGAGACGCCTCGGTCGCCCAGGGTTTCCGGCGTCTGGTGGTCTTCATCGGCGAACGCAAGATATGGGTGATAGCGGGGGACGAGAACCATAGGGTCCTCCACGACTATCTCGAGTCCGATCTCGAGCGGAGCCGGAGCGGGGACATAAGCCAGAAGCATTACCTCTGGTACCAGTGGCGGGCAGGGCTCCTGACCATATCGGGGGCAGACTCCGAGGCCAAGGACGACTTCGAGGACTTCAAGGCCTGGTGCGAGCAGCCCGAGAACCGCCTCCTCCTGCTCGGCCGGATGAGGAAGTTTCACTAGGCCGGTCTTGACCCGCCGGTGCCTGGGCAGGTATATTCCTACTATCCCGATAGGAATACCGGAGTATAGATGTTTTCGGTTCCAACAAGGACACAGTACGGCATCCGCGCCCTCGTCCACCTGGCCACAAGCGAGGCCCGCTCCTCGACGAGCGCGGAGATCGCGAAGGCCCAGGCGATCTCGCCCAAGTACCTCGAGGGCATCCTTGGTCAGCTCAAGACATCGGGCCTCGTCCTGAGCGAGCGCGGGGCCCACGGCGGATACCGTCTTGCCCGAGAGCCAGAAAGCATCCCGATGCGGGAGATTGTCGAGGCCCTCGAGGGCGAGATCAGGCCTGTGGGCTGCGTCGACGATTCCGACTGCTGCGAGCAGGGAGTCGACTGCCTGCCCCGGCGCTTCTGGATCGGGCTCAAGCAGGCCATCGACGGCTACCTCGATTCGAAGACTCTAAGAGACGTGATAGAGGCATGAAGGAGAAGGAAATGGACAAGCGATTCGTGTATCTCGACTACAACGCGACGACCCCGCTGCGGAGCGAGGTCAAGGCCAGGCTCATCGAAGGCCTCGAGGTGTACGCGAACGCGTCGAGCATGCACGAGGCCGGGCGCAGGGCCCGCGACAGGGTCGAGAGGGCAAGGGCCAGTGTCGCCGCCCTCATAGGCGCGAGGGACCCCTTGAGCATCTACTTCACCTCCGGCGGCTCTGAATCGAACAACACGGTCTTCCAGACCATGTACGAGAACGCCCGCGATCCGGGGCGAGGGCCAAGGCGCAAGATCATCACGAGCGCGATCGAGCACCCCTGCGTCCTCAACTCGGCGGCCCATCTCAGGGACTCGGGCTTCCCCGTCGTCTATCTCGGTGTCGACTCCGAGGGCAGGCTCGACCTCGAGGCCCTCAAGGCCGAGCTCGACCCGGAAAGCCCCGGGGGGCCGACCCTCCTCGTGTCGGTCATGGCCGCCAACAACGAGATCGGCAGCCTCCAGGACATGAAGGAGATAGTCAGGCTCTCCAAGGCCGCCGGCGCCCTTGTCCACACCGACGCCGTCCAGGCCGCGGGAAAGGTTCCCATCGACGTCGAGGACTGGGGCGTCGACTACCTCACCCTCTCCTGCCACAAGCTCTACGGACCCAAGGGCATCGGTGCCCTTTATGTCCGCAAGGGCGCCCCCATCCAGCCCCTCATCAGGGGAGGCCATCAGGAGCTCGGGGTGAGGGCAGGGACCTACAACAATCTTGGCATCATCGGTTTCGGCCTCGCCGCCGAGCTCGCCCTGGCGGAGCTGGGCGAGTACCAGGCCCGGGTCGGAGCCTTGAGGGAGAGGCTGCGCGCGGGGATCATGGCCAGGCTGCCCCTGGTCCACGTGAATGGCCATCCCGTGCACAATCTTCCGAACACCCTCAACCTCTCCTTCCCCGGGGCCGAGGGCGAGGCCATCCTCCTCTCCCTCGACCTCGAGGGCATCGAGGTGTCGACCGGCTCGGCCTGCGCCTCGGGGAGCCTCGAGCCCAGCCACGTCCTCATGGCCACGGGGGTAGGGCCTGAGCTCGCCCACGGCTCGATCCGCTTCAGCCTGGGGCGGGACACGAGCGAGGCCGACATCGACTACGTGCTAGAAAAACTGCCGCCCATCATCACGAGGCTGCGGCGCATGTCCACCCTCAATCCGGTGGCGGCATGCGTCTAGGCCCGCGCCACACCAGGCGAAAATCAGACCCCAGCAGGAGCAGCATATGAGCGATGCCTTCCAGTGGCTCTATTCCGATATCGTGAAGGAGCATTTCCAGAACCCCAAGAACGTCTTCGATCCCGACGAGAAGTTCGTCGCGGACGCCGAGGGCGTCGTTGGCAACATCAAGTGCGGCGACCAGATGATGTTCCTCCTCAAGATCAAGGACGACACGATCAGCGACGTGAGGTGGCGCACCTACGGCTGCGCGAGCGCCATCGCGAGCACCTCGATGCTCTCCTCGGTGATAGTCGGCATGCCCCTCCGCGAGGCCTACGGGATCAAGCCCGCCGACATCGCCAAGCGCCTTGGCGGTCTGCCCGAGAACAAGATCCATTGCTCGGTCCTCGGCGACAAGGCCCTCAGGGCGGCTATCGATTCCTGGCTCGACAAGAACGGCCGTTCGGGCGAGTTCAAGGGCGAGGACGCCGTCGTGGTCTGCACCTGCCTCAACATCACCGACAAGGACATCGAGCAGGCGGTCAAGGACGGTGCCAGGACCTGGGAGGCCCTCCAGGCAGCGACCAAGATCGGCACCGTCTGCGGGGGCTGCAAGGTCAAGGCCGAGGAATTCCTCCACGAGTTCGCCCACATCTACGGGGCCTAGGTCGGACAGGGAAGGCCGATAGCGGTTCCGCTTGAAGAGCCCAAGCCAAGGCGTTACCATGGTAGGCCATGGCCAGAACAAGCAACGCACTCCTCCTCGCAGCTATCCTCGCCCTGGCATTGAGCCAGGGTTTGGCCCATGCCGAGTCCTTCCGCCTCGAGCTCGTCGACTGGAGGTGGATTGCCGACGACAAGCCGGCCTACGCCTCGCCTGACTTCGACGATTCCTCCTGGGAGAGCATAAGACTTCCCGCCTCGGTGCGGCCGGCGCGGATCGGCGATGTCTTCTGGCTCAGGGCCCGGGTGGCGATCCCCGCATCGGGACCCGAGAGGCTCTGGTTCCTCAGCGGCAAATCAGGGGTGGCCCTCGAGGTCTACGCCTCCGGGATCTTCAGCGGGGCAAGGGGCTCCCTGCCACCTGTCTTCGAGCTTCGCGCGACCCACGCCTCGGCCATCCTCCTTCCATCGAGCGCCGCCAAGCCGGGAGGAAGCCTGGTCATCGCCCTGCGCTGCTCCTACCTGGGCTCGACTGCCCGGCTCCCCCTGTACTCGCTGGGCGACGCGGCCGCGGCCGCCTTCGAGCTCGGACCCGTCAATTTCTGGAACGGGAGGCTCTACGCCCTTCTCTCCAGCCTCTGCTTCTTCCTGGGCCTTTACTTCCTCATGCTCTTCGCCTCAAGGCCTTCGGAGCGCGAGAATGCCTACTACGCACTGACCCTCATCTTCATAGCGATGTATTTCATGGAAATAGGAGCCGAGCACGCCCCCTTCGCCGGCTCCTGGTTCCGCGGCATCGCGCGCTCGGGCCTCGTGCTCTCCATGTCCTTCCTCGTCCCCTTCCTTGGGGAGTTCTTCGCCCTGGGGGGCTCCCGCTTCGTGAGGAGGGCCTTCCTCGCGGCGGGGGTGGCCTTCACCGCGGCCTTCCTCTGGTTTTCGGGCGACGACACCATGCTTAACCTCGTCTTCACCCTCTCCCTCCTGCCGGTTACGCTTGCCATATTCTACGGCCTCTTCGCGACGGTGAAGGCTCTCAGGGCGGGAGCCGCCGAGGCCTGGCCCGTCCTCGTGGGGATCGGCCTTGGCATCGTCCTCTCCGCCTACGACGTGAGCTACCAGGTGACAGGCGCCGAGCCCTTCGCCTGGCTCCAGGGCATAGCCTTCTTCTCTCTCAACATGTCGATCTTCATAGCCCTCTCGATGCGCTCGGGCAGGCTCAAGAGCGACCTTGAGCGTTATGCGCGCGAGGTCGAGGGCAAGCAGGCCGAGCTGTCGCTCTACCTGGGCCGGCTCGTGAGCGCCGGCGAGGCGGCCTCGCGCATCTCGCAGGACCTCGACCTCGCGGCCTCCAAGGCGGCGCGCGGAGCCGAGTCGGCGGCCCGCGGCTCTGCCCTCATCGAGACCCAGGCCAGCGGCCAAGCCGACTCCGCCAGGGAGGCAAAGGACCTCGTGTCGGGGCTCGTGCAGTCCATCGGAAAGGTCAACGCCTCGCTCGGGAGCCAGACAGAGAACGTGCAGCGAACCGCCTCGGCGGTGGTCGAACTCTCGGCCGGGGCCGAGGCCGTGGCGGCGAACATCGAGCGCACCGGTTCCTTCGCCGAGGGCCTCGCTGCCCTCACCGGATCTGGCGAGAAGGCCGCAGCGGCCCTGGTGGCGGCGATGGAGGGCGTGGCGAGGGCCTCCGAGGGCATAGCCGAGGTCGTGGCCTCGGTGAACGAGTTCGCCGAGCGAACGAACCTCCTCGCGATGAACGCGGCGATCGAGGCCGCCCACTCCGGCGCCTCGGGCAGGGGCTTCGCCGTGATCGCCGGCGAGGTCAAGAAGCTGGCGGCGGCCCAGGCCGAGAGGGCGGCGCGCATAAAGGACAGGGTGGCCGAGATCTCGTCGCGGATCCAGGACGGGGCCGTGCAGGCGGCCCAGGTCAGGTCCGCGTTGAGCGACATCGCCGCCGGAGCCGTGGAGGCGGCGGCGCGCATAGGCGAGGTCAGGGCCGGGACGGGCGAGCAGAAGCGCGCCATCTCGGAGATTGGCGGCTCGATGGAGTCCCTCTCGCGCAGCGGGGCTGCGATCAGGGACGAGGCCGAGCGGCAGTCGGCCTATTCGGCCCAGGTCCGCGACACGGTCGCGACGATGGCCGCGCGGGCTGTAGGGGTCCAGGAGTCGGCATCCGCCATCGCACAGGAGGGGGCAGGGCTTGTCGACGCGATGAGGAGGATGGGCGACCTCGCCGCGAAGGGCAGGGAGTTGACCTCGGCCCTCGCGTCCTCGGGATCGAGCCACGCGCCCTGAACCCGGGAGCGCCCCAGTGATCGATAGCGCCCGGATCTCGGCCTTCCACGCCCTTGTGATGGACCACTACCGCGAGCATGGGCGGTCCTTCCCCTGGCGCGAGACCAGAGACCCCTGGGCCATCCTGGTCTCCGAGGTGATGCTCCAGCAGACCCAGACTTCGAGGGTAGTTCCCAAGTTCGAGGAATGGACGGCTCGCTGGAAGGGCCCTGCCGAGCTGGCTGCCGCTCCCCTGGGCGAGGTCCTTGGCCTGTGGAGCGGCCTCGGCTACAACCGAAGGGCACTTTCCCTGGTGAGGAGCGCGGGAATCATAGCCAGCGAGCACGGAGGGGAGCTGCCCAGGGACGAGGCGGCCCTGCTCCGGCTTCCGGGCATAGGCAGCTACACCGCGAGGGCCGTGCTCACCTTCGCCTTCGGCATGGAGCTGGTCTTCATCGAGACCAATGTCCGCAGCGCCTTCCTCCACTATTTCTTCCCTTCCGATGAGCTTGTGCCGGATTCCCGGATCCTTCCCCTGGTGGCCGCCGCCCTGGACCGGGATGACCCCAGGACCTGGTATTGGGCCCTCATGGACTATGGTGCCTTCCTCAAGAAGCGGGAGGGCAATGCCTCGAGGCGGAGCGCGCACTACACGAAACAGAGCCCCTTCGCCGACTCGCACCGGAGAATAAGGGGCGCCGTCCTCAGGGCACTGGCGGCTGGGGGGAGCATCGACAGCGAGGACCTCGCGGCCTCGCTGCCATTCTCCCGCGAACGTGTCGACAAGGCCCTTGCCGAGCTTGTAGCCGAAGGTTTCGCCGAATACGCGGGAACATTGCTCCGAATCAGGACCTAGAAGGCGCTCAATCATCGTGCCGGGATCAACCACGGGGGATTCAGGCTAATTTATTTTGACAGAAAGACTAAAGGAATTTCGCAGGAAGGCTCCGCAACCTTGGTTGAAGACAGCTCCCGCGAGGCCTCCCCACATCATCGAGCTGTTTCTTTCCCCGCATGCACATACGGGCCTCATGACCGCTTGGCACGAAGCCTGCTTTACTTGAGGCGAAGCTCAGGCGGAAGCCACGGGGGAAGGTCATGCGGGACAAAAAACCGAGAGGGGCAGGCGGCTACCCCGAACAGAACGGGGACACGATCACCGGTACGGTATTTGCGGTCACCAGGCGGCCGGGCAGCAGCGGCACCCTGACGGGCACTTCGAGCCCGAGCCTCAGGCTGGCCGGAGGCTCGCAGCGGGGACCAGAAGCCAATGGCTAAGAGGAAGGTTGATAATCAGACTGCGGAGATCATCGCCTCCTTCGTGGCCGAAGGCTTCGAGCGGCTCGACGACGCCGAGGCTCAGCTCGGCCAGCTCGACAAGTCCTGCAACGACGACTGCCTCAATTCCGTCTTCCGTCTCTTCCATTCGGTAAAAGGTTCGGCCGGCTTCCTCGGCTTCGAGGCGATCAAGCTCCTCACCCACGATGCCGAGACCCTCCTCGAGGTCTTCATCAAGGGCAGGGAGGCCCTGAGCCCCGATGCCCTCGATGTCATCTACCAGACAATCGACCTCCTGCGGAAGATGATCCAGGCTGTTGAGCGCGACAACAACGACGACGAGCTCCTCGATGCGGGCCGGGCCCAGGCGGGGATCCTGCGCTCCTGCGTTGCGGCAATCGCGCAAGCGAAGACGGCCCCGGCCGCGGTGCTGTCCCCTACGCCCGCCAATGTCATCGTCCTCAGCGAGCTCGTCTCCCGCGACATGGTCGAGCGCTTCCTCGTCGAATGCGCCGACCTCGTGGACGAAGTCGAGCGCAAGGCCCTTGTGCTTGTCACTACAATGGACAGCACCGCCCTCGTCAACGACCTCTTCAGGGCAGTCCATACGATAAAGGGCAATTCTGGCTTCTTCGATTTCGCCTCCCTCGAGGGGCTCTGCATGAGCCTCGAGAGCCATCTGGACAGGGCCCGCAGGGGCGAGGTCCCGATCAACGAGTCCCTCGCCAACGGCTTGATCGCCGGCGTGGATGCGATCAGGTCCTGCATCGGCACAGTGGAGATCAGAGCCGAAACCGAGCTCGGGCAGGATGGAGCCGAGCCGCCAGCCGCGCCTAGCCATGGGCAGGCCAAGGCGGCCATGTCAGCCAACGCGGCCCTGGGCGGGCAGGGTGACTTCTTCAAGCCCCTCGGGGAGATCCTCGTCGGCATCGGCGCGGCGAGCGAGGACGCGGTCAGGAAGGCTCTGGAGATGCAGGAGAGGCCGATCGGGGAGATCCTCGTCGCCGAGGGGGCGGCGAGCCCAGCAGACGTCGAGGCCGCCCTCGTCATCCAGAAGGCCGCTCTCTCGCCGGAGCGCCGGGCCGCGGAGGAAGTCCAGCGCAAGGAGATCAGGGTC
The DNA here is from genome assembly GCA_025356015.1 of Spirochaetaceae bacterium. Classification (GTDB taxonomy): domain Bacteria; phylum Spirochaetota; class Spirochaetia; order Treponematales; family Rectinemataceae; genus JANXYO01. The sequence continues at coordinate 24,326 of JANXYO010000094.1, read as the reverse complement.
GACACCGCGAAGCTGGACAAGCTCTTCGAGCTCGTAGGGGAGCTCATCACGGCCGAGTCCATGGTCTACAACAGCCCTGACCTCGCCGGCCTCAAGCTCGACAACTTCAACAAGGCCTACCTGAGCCTCAACAAGATCAGCCGTGAGATCCAGGAAACCACGATGATGATCCGGATGATCCCCCTCGAGGCCCTTTTCCACAAGATGTCCCGCCTGGTCCACGACCTCTCCCGCAAGACCGGAAAGCCCGCCGAGTTCATAGTAACCGGAGCCGAGACGGAGATGGACAAGAACGTCATAGAGCAGGTGTCCGACCCCCTGGTCCACATCCTACGCAACGCCCTTGACCACGGCATAGAGGATGGCCCCCGCCGGGCCGCAGCGGGCAAGAGCGCAACGGCGAGCATACGCCTGGACGCGCGCTACGAGGGCTCGGAGATCTGGATAAGCGTGAGGGACGACGGCGCGGGCCTCGACCGCGAGCGCATCTTGAGGAAGGCCCAGGATAGGGGGCTCCTGAGCGTCGACCCTGAGACCCTGTCGGACGAGGAGGTCTGGAAGATCATCTTCGAGCCTGGCTTCTCAACCTCGGAGAAGGTTACCGAGGTCTCCGGCCGGGGCGTGGGCATGGACGTTGTGCGCAAGAACCTCGAGCGGATCAGGGGCAGGGTCGACATAAGGACGGAGAGCGGCCAGTTCACCGAGTTTGTCCTCAAGATCCCGCTCACCATGGCCATCATCGACGGGATCACCCTGCGGGCCGGCGGAAACTTCTACTCCATACCATTGGGCGACATCCTCGAGTTCTTCAAGGTCGCCCCGGCCCAGCTCACCGAGACCGACAGGGGCGAGATGACCGTCAACGTGCGCGGCTCCCTCCTGCCCCTCATGGCCTTGGGGGAGATCTTCGCCATACCCGGGGCCGTCCGCGATCCCCTCGCCGGCATCGTGATAATCATCCGCAACGCAGAGCGGCGGGCCTGCCTGCTCATCGACGAGGTGGTGGGCAATCAGCAGATCGTCGTCAAGTCGCTTTCGGAGTACCTGGGTAAGGTTGAAGGCATATCGGGCTGTTCCATCCTTGGCGATGGCACTGTGAGTTTCATCATCGATACGGGAAGGCTCATGTCACTCCGCCTCGAGTAGGCGGGACGTTTTCGCTCTAGGGAGGATTGCAATGAAGATTAGGACGAAGCTCCTCGTCGGATTCGTCTCGGTCGCCGTGCTCTGCGGCGTCGTGGGAGTCCTGGGGATCATCCAGCTGGGCAACCTGGAGACCTCGCTGTCGAACAACAGCGTCAACTACATCCCGACCATCGTGGCCATCAACAATGTGCAGACCCAGCTCTACGCAATCGACGCGGCGGTCAGGTCCCTTGCCAACCCATCGGGACTCCTGGATGACAACTACATCCAGATGGAGAAGAAGAACCTGGCAGATGCCCGCGCCATCCGCGACGAGGCGATCAAGCGATGGGAGGGCACGTCCAACACCCCCGAGGAGCAGCGGCTCTGGGATACCTTCAAGTCCTCCCTGCCCGCGGCAGCCGCCTACAATGACTCGATCGTGGCCCTCGTGGACAAATACCGCAAGACCCCCAGCCAGGTGGCGGTCGCGGCGGTCGCCGGCCGCAACGCGCCCGTGGCAGCCGCCACGGCATCTGAGCGCGACTCCATCGTCGCCCAGATCTATGAGCTTGTCTCTGGGGACAAGCGGGCGATCTTCGAGGACATGATGGCCAAGGCCCAGAAGGTCGCTGACTACGACCAGAAATACTATGGCGAGGACGTCCCCAAGGCCGCGGTCGCGTCGGCTGCCCAGGCCATCTCCGTCGTGGTCGTTTTCACCGTCATTGCCTTTGGCGTCGCCATCGCCCTCGGCCTGATGCTCGGCAGCTCGATCGCCAAGGCCCTTGGAAAGACGGTCAGGCACATCGACATGATCGCCAAGGGGGATGTATCAGAGAGGATGGAAACAGGCTCGAAGGACGAGTTCGGCCTCATGGCGGTGTCGGTCAACAAGCTCGAGGACAACATTGCCGCCCTCATCGCCGACGCTGGAATGCTTGTCACCGCGGCAATAGAGGGGAGGCTTGCCACGCGGGCAGATGTGAGCAAGCACCAGGGCGACTACAGGAAGATCGTGGAAGGCGTAAACAAGACACTCGACTCCGTGATCGGCCCCCTCAACGTAACCGCCAGGTACGTCGAGGACATAAGCAAGGGCGTGATACCGCCCATGATCGTCGAGACCTACAACGGCGACTTCAACGTCATCAAGAACAACCTCAACACAGTCGTGAAGATGATGTCGGACCTCCTCAAGGAGACCGACGTGATCATCAAGGCCGCGGCCGACGGTGAACTCGACAAGCGCGCCAACGCCGGTCTCTTCCTCGGCGGTTGGAACCAGCTGGTCAAGGGTGTCAACGACACCATAACCAACATCGTCGATCCGCTCAACGTCACCGCAGACTACGTGGACAAGGTCTCCAAGGGCGTGATCCCTCCGGAGATCACCACGGTCTACAAGGGTCAGTACAACGTCATAAAGACCAACCTCAACAACATGGTGCGCATGATGTCGGAGCTCCTCGCTGAGACCGACAAGATCGTCAAGGCCGCAGCCGACGGAGCACTTGATACCAGGGCTGACGCCGCGAAGTTCGTCGGCGGCTGGAACAAGCTCGTGGCAGGCATCAACGACACCATCACCAACATCGTAGATCCTCTCATGGTCACCGCGGACTATGTGGACAAGGTCGCCAAGGGCGTGATCCCCCCGGAGATCACGACTGTCTACAAGGGCCAGTACAACCTCATCAAGCAGAACCTCAACAACCTTGTGCGCATGATGGCAGAGCTCCTGTCAGAGACGGACAAGCTTGTGAAGGCGGCGATAGGCGGCAAGCTCGAGACCCGCGCTGAGGCCCAGAAATTCGTCGGCGGCTGGAACACCCTGGTTGCTGGTATCAACCAGACCCTCGAGGCCGTGATCGGACCCCTTAACGTCGCCGCGGCCTACGTCGACCAGATCTCTAAGGGAGCCATCCCCGCCAAGATCACCGAGAACTACAACGGCGATTTCAATCTGATCAAGAACAACCTCAACGTCGCAATCGACAGCATCAACGCCCTCGTGAGTGACGCCGCCATGCTCGCGCAGGCAGCGGTCGAGGGAAGGCTGGGTACCCGTGCCGAGGCCTCAAAGCACCAGGGCGACTACAGGAAGATCGTCGACGGGGTAAACCAGACCCTCGACCTCGTGATCACGCCGATCAACGAGACCATCACCGTCCTCAAGCGCCTCGCCGAGGGAGACCTCACCGTGGTGATGAGCGGGGACTACAGGGGGGACTTCGACATACTGAAGAAGGCCCTCGTCGATTCCCTCGACTCCTTCAACGACATCCTCGGACAGGTGAACACCGCCGTCGAGCAGGTCACTGCCGGATCCCTCCAGGTCTCCCAGGCGAGCCAGTCACTTTCCCAGGGCGCCACCGAGCAGGCGAGTTCCCTCGAGCAGATCACCTCCTCGATCACCGAGGTCGCGGGCCAGACCAAGCAGAACACCGAGAACGCGATCCAGGTGAACAGCCTGGCCAAGACCGCGAGGGACAACGCGGAGCAGGGCAACATCCAGATGAAGGACCTCGTAGCCGCGATGACCGACATCAACGCAAGTGCCGAGGAGATCCGCAAGATCGTCAAGGCGATCGACGACATCAGCTTCCAGATCAACTTGCTCGCGCTCAATGCGAACGTCGAGGCGGCGAGGGCGGGCAAGTACGGCAAGGGCTTCGCGGTCGTCGCCGAGGAAGTGCGAAACCTCGCGGTGAGGTCGGCGAGCTCGGTCAAGGACACGACCAGGATGGTCGACGAGGCCATCAGCAACATCGAGCGGGGCAACAGCCTCGTGGACGTCACGGCCAAGCAGCTCGCCGCGATCGTGGACGGGGCGGCCAAGGTCGCCACCCTCGCCGAGGAGGTCTCCACAGCAAGCAAGGAGCAGACCCAGGGCCTCGAGCAGATCTCCACCGGCCTGGGGCAGATCGACCAGGTCACCCAGTCCAACACGGCCAGCGCCGAGGAGAGCGCGTCCGCGGCCGAGGAGCTCAGCTCCCAGTCCCAGCAGCTAAAGGGGATGCTCGGACGCTTCGTGCTCAAGGCCTCGGACAAGCGGATGAACAACAACGAGATGATGCAGATGCTCAGGGACGAGCTCGCGAAGCAGCAGGGCCACAGGACCACGACCAGCGGAGCTCCCGCGCCAGTCCAGGGGCGTGGGCACGAGGCTGCGCGGAAGAAGGCTCCGGGCCAGCGGGTGAACCCGGCCGACCTGATCGCCCTCGACGACGACAACTTCGGCAAGTTCTAGGGAATGCGGAAAATGGCCGAAACAAGCAGAAGAGAGACCCTCGACGACACGATCGTCGAGGACGACAACGAGGATACCCAGGCCGACAAGTACCTGTTCTTCCGGATAGGCAAGGAGTCCTACGGGATCGGGATACGGCATATCATCGAGATAATTGAGCTGCAGAAGATCTCCGCGGTGCCAGACATGCCCGACTACGTGAAGGGCGTGATCAACCTCCGCGGGAAGGTGATCCCCATCGTCGACCTGCGCCTGCGCTTCACCTTGGAGGAGAGGGCCTACGACGACAGGACCTGCATCGTCGTGACCGAGATCGGCGGGGTGAGGATCGGCTTCATCGTGGACACGGTCGAGGAGGTCATGGAGATCTCGGAAGCCAACATCGAGCCCCCGCCACGCTTCAAGTCGGCGAGTGGGAAGGACCGCTACATCTCTGGGCTTGGGAAGGCGGGAGAGGCCGTGAAGATCCTCATCGATGTCGAGAAGATAATCGAGGACGAGGAAATCCGCAGCCTGGTCGAAGACCCAGCCACGAAGAGCGCATGATGGGGAGAATGACGCGATGAGCGACCTGATCAGGATCGGCGACGCGGACTTCCGCTTCGCGGCCCTTTTCATCTACGAGCGCTTCGGCATACGTCTCACCGACGAGAAGCGAATACTGGTCGCCGGCAGGCTCAGCAAGCGCCTGCGCGCTCTCGGCATCGCGTCATTCTCCGAGTATTTCGAGCTCGTGCGCAACGACGGCACGGGCAAGGAGGTGGTCGAGCTCCTCAACCTCATCACGACCAACCATTCCTTCTTCTTCAGGGAGGCTGACCACTTCGAGTTCCTGTCGAAGGTCATCCTCCCCCGCGCCAAGGCGAGGCTCTCCCGCGGCAACTACGCCTTCCGCATCTGGAGCGCGGGATGCGCGGCTGGCGAGGAGGCCTACACGATCGCGATGCTGGTGCGCGAGTACTTCGGTACCGAGACCGACCGCCTCGATATCGGGATCCTAGCCACCGACATCTCCATGGCGGCCCTCGCCAGCGCGGCCAGGGGTGTCTACGACGAGGCGAAGCTCCACGAGATGCCGCCGGCCTACAGGTCGCGCTACATGGAGGAGACGGGCGACAGGAAATACGCTGTCGCGAAGGAGATCAAGGGCATGGTCCTCTTCAAGAAGTTGAACCTCATGAGCGAGCGACTGCCCCTAAAGCACGGCTTCGACATCATATTCTGCAGGAACGTCATGATCTATTTCGACACGGCCTCACGCGAGCACCTGGTGAACTCCCTGTACTCGGTGACCAAGTCTGGCGGGAACCTGTTCATCGGCCATTCCGAGTCGCTCCGCCGCGAGACCTGTCCTTTCGAGTACCTGAGCCCGGCGATCTACTCGAGGGGGGAGGCCAAATGAAGGCCAGGACCAGGGTCCTCGTGGTCGACGACTCGGCCATCGCCCGTGAGCTCATCGAAAGGGGCCTTTCCCTCGATCCCGAGATCGAGGTCGTGGGAAAGGCCTCCGACGTCCTCTCGGCCAGGGACAAGATCGTGTTCCTCGAGCCCGACGTGATCACTCTCGATGTCGAGATGCCGGGCATGGACGGCATCGAGTTCCTGCGCCGCCTCATGCCCCAGTATCCAAAGGCTGTCATCGTGGTCTCGGCAGTGACCCAGGAGGGTTCACGCCGGGCCCTTGAGGCCCTCGAGGCAGGAGCCGTCGACGTGGTCGCGAAACCCTCGACCCAGGATGGCCAGGGTCTGAAGCGGATGCTCCTCGAGCTCGCCGAGAGGATCAAGGAGGCGGCGAAGGCAGACGTGAGCAAGCTCAGGCCCAGGGCGGCCGCGCAGCCTTCAAGGCGAAGATCCACTTCCCGCCCCCCGAAACGCAACCAGATCGTCGCGCTCGGGGCCTCGACGGGAGGGACCACCGCCCTGCGCAGCATCTTCCAGGCCCTGCCGAAGGACATGCCGCCCATCCTGATCGTCCAGCACATGCCTCCCGTCTTCACCAAGATGTTCGCCGAGTCGCTCAACAAGGAATCAGGGCTCGAGGTGCGCGAGGCTGTTGACGGCGATGTCCTTCGCGACGGCTTGGCGCTGGTGGCTCCCGGCGATTTCCACATGCGGCTCGTGAAGGAGTCGGCTGTCCTCATGGTCCGCTGCGACAAGGCGCCCAAGACCTGCGGGCACCGCCCCTCGGTCGACATCCTGTTCGGCTCCGTGGCCCAGGTCGCGGGAGCCAGGGCGGTGGCGATGCTCCTCACGGGGATGGGGCGGGATGGAGCGGAAGGCCTTCTCGCCATCCGCCGCAAGGGCGGCCGCTGCCTGGCCCAGGACGAGGCGAGCTCCGTCGTGTTTGGCATGCCGCGGGAGGCCTGGGAGAACGGCGGGGCTGAAATGCTCGTTCCCCTGGACAGGGCGGCCGACGAGATCCTCGCGCGCCTCTCGGAGAGCCCGGCGAAGGAGGGGCAGACGTGATCCGCAGGACCATCGGGATAGGAGAGTGGGTTGTCTCCGACAGGAGTGACGAGCTGCTAGAGACCTTTGCCCTCGGGTCATGCGTCGCCGTGCTGATCTACGACGTGAAGATCAGGGTCCTCGGCATGATCCACATAGCCCTGCCTGATTCGGCGATCGACAAGGCTCGCTCGGTGAGCCTGCCCGGGTACTTCGCGGACACGGGCCTGCCGCTCATGATCGAGGAGATGAAGAAGAAGGGCGCGGCCAAGCCGAACATCTGGGTGAAGCTCGTCGGCGGGGCATCGGTCATGGACCCGGGCCTCCTCTTCGACATCGGCAGACGCAACATCGTCGCCGCCAAGCGCATACTGTGGCGCAGCTCTCTCGGCATCACTGCCGAGGACACCGGCGGGCAGATCAGCCGGACGGTGAAGGCCGATCCGAGCGACGGCGGAATCACCATCTCAACGGGCGGGGAGACATGGTGCATATAGGAGAGAGAAAGATGGACCTCGGAGAAGTGCTGATCGTCGACGATTCCTTCACCTCCCGCATGATCATCCAGCGCTGCATCGAGATGGCGGGATTCGTCGTCGGCGGTTTCAGGTATGCCGAGAACGGCCTCGACGCGATTGCCGAGATACGGGAGCACCCGCTCATAAGCGTGATCGTGACCGACATAAACATGCCCAAGATGGACGGCCAGACATTCCTCAGGCTGCTCAAGGCCGACCCCGCCACAGCCTCCATCCCGGCGATAATCGTGTCGAGCGTCGTCGAAGGCAGCAACTCGGAGCTCCATTCGCTCGGAGCCCTCGCGGTCATCAAGAAGCCGGTGTCGCCGGCGAAGATCCTCGAGGCTTTTGGAGGCATAGCATGAACGAGAGCCTGGACACCACGCGCATCGAGGCCTCGCTCTCCCGCGCGGTCCGCGATGTCATGGCGGAGATGGCCTTCATCGACGCCGAGCCCAGGATCCATGATCCCGCCGAGGCCGGCGCTTCCTGGGAATCCCGGGTCGCGATCGACGCGCTCAAGCCGATCAGCTGCCGGCTCGAGCTGCGCAGCCCAGCCTCCCTCATCGCGAGGATCGTGGACATCCTCTTCGGCGACGAGGCAGGCGCCGACAGGAACCAGGGAGACTCGATCCTTGAGATCCTCAACGTAATGGCTGGCAGCTTCCTCGCCGACTACTACGGGCCCGGGGCGGAGATCAAGCTCGAGCTGCCACAGTATGTCTACTCCTCCGATGGGGAGGAGGGCGAGGCGATCGCCGTTCTCGATTTCGACGTCGAGGGCCTTCCCCTCCGGGCCACCCTGAGCTCGATACGTTACAGGTACTGATGAAAGACAGGAGCGTGATACAGGCTGCCCGCCCCGGCCAAGGCGCGGCCAGGCTGCTTTTGATGGCGAGTGTCGGCCTGTCGGGCCTGGGGCTGGCCGCGCAGGCGCTGGCCGCGCTTTCGTCGGCCGGGGCGCCGATGCTGGCGAACCTGGTGGGCCTCCTCGCCTTTGTCCTGGTCGGCGCCCTCTCGGCCGCGGGCATAGGCATCCAAGGCCGGCTTGCAAAGGCAAAGGAATCCGAGCTCGGCGAGCTTTCGCAGCGCTACACGAGGTCGAACGACGCCACCGTCATCGCGCTCAAGAAAGCCCACGAGACCAGGCTTGTGATAAAGGCCGCGGCTGACCGGACCGTCGGCGCGATCCACAGGCTCGAGGGACTGGTTTCGGGCACGACCGACGGCATCGAGGTCCTGAACCAGGTCTTGAGGGACACTTCCCAGTCGAACGAAATGATCGTGGCGAGCCAGGGCCGCCTCAGGGAGGTCCTCAAGTCCTATTCGGGGGAGGTCGCCTCGGAGTCGACAGCCGTCGAGTCGATGGCGAGCTCCCTGACCGCGGCCGCCGAGGCCTCGCGCAGGAAGAGCGAGAGGGCGAAGGAGCTGCTCCTCCTCTCCGACGGGGCCTCGAAGCGCCTCGACTCCATCCAGAAGGCGGTGGCGAGGATGAGCGGCTCGGCCGAGAAGATGAACGCGATGAACGCCCTCATCACCGAGGTTGCCGACCGCACGAACCTCCTCGCGATGAACGCCTCGATCGAGGCCGCCCATGCGGGCAAGTCGGGAAGGGGCTTCGCCGTCATAGCAGGTCAGGTCCGCCTCCTCTCTGTGGAGACGGCCAAGAGCTCGCGGTCCATCTCGGATACCCTCTCGGAGACCAAGGCAGCGATACGCGAGTGCTCGGGGGAGGCGTCCGAGGCGATCCAGTTCTTCGCGAACGTATCGGCCGAGATCCGCGGGATGGCGGCCATGTTCGAGGAGCTCACCGACGGGATGCAGACCATGTCGATCGGCGCATCCGGCCTTCTCGACTCGGTCGCGCGGATAGGAAGACTCACCTCGAGCACGGGAGAGGCCATCGAGGTATCCGAATCGAGCATAGGCAAGGCCAAGGCCTCCCTGGAGACTGTCGTGGAGATCGCGGCCACGATCCGAAGCGACGCCGGGTCGATGATGAGGGCCTTCCTCGAGATGCGCAAGGAATCGGACCGCGTCCGTGAGCTCGGCTCCGAGGGGGCGGGCAGGGAGGACGGGCTCGATGGATGAGTCTGGGAAGAAGAGGATCCTCCTCGTGGAAGACGAGGCGATAATCGCCATGATCGAGGCCAGGGAGCTCCGCAGGGAAGGCTATCTCGTCATCCATGCCGGTGACGGCGAGAAGGCCATAGCTGCCGTCCGCGGGGCCTCCCCGCCCATCGATCTCGTGCTCATGGACATCGACCTCGGGGAGGGCATGGATGGCACCGAGGCCGCCGAGGAGATACTGAGGACGCACAAGGTCCCCGTGGTGTTCCTGTCCTCCCACACCGAGAGGAACATCGTCGAGAAGACCGAGAAGATCACATCCTACGGCTATGTCTTGAAGAATTCCGGGATGTTCGTCCTCGACGCGTCGATAAAGATGGCCTTCAGGCTCTTCGAGGCGAGGCAGTTCCAGCAAAGGCACCAGGGCGAATCCCCTGCGTGCGGGAAGGATGCCCTCCCAGGCGCCATGCTGGCGAACATAGGCGACGTGATCGGCATCATGGCTGCGGACGGCATCATGAAATACAAGAGCCCGAACATCGAGGGCCTCTTCGGCTGGAAGCCGGAGGACCTGGTGGGAACCGACGGCTGGGACACGGTCCACCCTGGCGACATCGAGCGGATCAGGACGGCTTTCGCGGCCCTGGTGTCGCAGGACAAGGCCAAGGCGACGGTTGAGTACAGGTACAAGCACAAGGACGGGAGCTATAGCTGGATCGAGCTCACCGCGGTCAACAGCCTGGGCGATCCCGACATCGAGGGAATAGTACTCAACTATCATGACATTTCGGCTCGCAAACGCGGCGAGGCCGCCCTCAGGGAGAGCGAGGAACGCCTGCACCTTGCCCTGGAAGCGGCGAAGGCGGGGACCTGGGAGTGGAGCCTCGATACGAACGAGAACCTCTGGTCCGAGGAGCTATGGCGGCTCTACGGCCTCGATCCACATTGTGTGCCGTCATCCTACGAGGCCTGGCTGGGATCGATCATGCCCGAAGACAGGGCCGGGGCCGAGATGGCCGTCGCCGAGGCCGTGAGAAATGGTGGCGAGCTCAATGTGGAGTGGCGGGTCCGCGACGCAGATGGAACGATCCGGTGGAACATGTCCCGCGGCAAGCCCATCAGGGATTCCTCGGGCCGGGTGCGCAGCTACCTCGGCATTGTGATCGACATAACCGAGCGCAAGCGCTCCGAGGAGGCCCTGCGCGAGAGCGAGGAGCGCTACAGCCTGACGCTTTCCGCGGTGATGGACGGTTTCTGGGATTGGCATGTCCCGAGCGGCAGGGCATTCTTTAGCCCGCTTTACTACGCCCTCCTCGGTTTCGAGGACGGGGAATTCCCGGCCAACTACGAAAGCTGGCGCCTGCTGGTCCATCCCGAGGACCTGGAAAGGGTGGAGGAGGAACTGCTGCGCTGCACCACGAGGGGCAAGGGTTTTTCCATCGACTTCCGGATGCGGACGGGCAATGGCTCATGGCTCTGGGTCTGCACCCGCGGCAATGCCGTGAAGCAGGATGCCGCTGGCAAGGCGCTGCGGATGCTTGGAACCCTGAGCGACATCTCGCAGCGCGTCCTGGCCGAGGAGGAGAACAGGCGTCTTCTGCGCGAGAAGGAGATCATCCTGAAGGAGGTGCACCATCGGGTGAAGAACAACATCAACACTATCATGAGCCTCCTCGCGATCCAGGCGAGGTTCCAGGACAGCCCAGATGCCAGTGCCGTCCTGATGAGCGCGGCTGGCCGCCTCCAGAGCATGAAGGTCCTCTACGACAAGCTTTACCGCTCCGAGAACGAGAGCGCGATCTCCGTCAGGGACTATCTTCCGGCCCTGATGGCCGAGATCCTCGCCATCTTCCCGAACGGCCACGAGGTCAGGCTCAGGACGAGGATCGAGGACATCGTCATGAGCACGAGGATCTTGTCTGTGCTCGGCATCCTCCTGAATGAGCTCATGACCAACGCGATGAAACACGCCTTCACGGGCAGGCAGGACGCGGAGATCTCCCTTGAGCTCGCGAAGGTGGGGAACCGGGTATCGATCCTTTTCGCCGACAACGGGCTCGGCATGCCCGAGGCCAGCAGCGTCGAGAAATCCGCAGGTTTCGGCCTCCAGCTTGTCGGGATGCTGGTACGGCAGATCGACGGCTCGATCAGCTCGGCCGGCCGGGGCGGCACGAGCTACAGGATCGAATTCAGGGACTAGGAGGGAGGGCGAGCCTGCCCACGGGATTGCTGCCACCCTAGCTCACTAGGAGGGAAGTGGCGACCTCGACTGCCTCCTTGGCATCGCGGCCGCAGCCATCGGCTCCCATGCTGCGCCAAAGCTCAGTCGAGATACGGAAGGGATAGCCACCCACGATGATCTTGAGGTCGGGTCCCCCCGCCGCACGGGCGCTCGCTATGACGGTCCTGAGCTGGGAGAGGTGGAAGGTCATGGTGACCGAGAGGGCGAGCAGCTCCGGCTTCCACTCGGCCAGAATGCCCGAGATCGCTGCCGGCGGCATGGCCGGGCCCAGATAGCGCGTGTCCCAGCCATCGAGCTCGAAGAAATCCGTGACCATGCGGATGCCGAGGGAGTGGAGTTCGTCGCCCACGCAGGCCGTGATTATCCTCGCCCCCGTCTTCTGCGGTCGATGTTCGGGCACGATGCGCGCCATGATCATGGAGGTGGCGGCCGTGCAGAAATGCTCCTTGGCCACGCTTATCCTCCCCGTATGCCAGAAACGGCCTATCTCCCTCAGGACTGGCTGGAAGACCCCGAGATAGATGTCCTTTATCCCCGTCCCCTCCTCCATGGCCTTTCGGATGAGCTCTCCCGCCTCGCGTGACTTGCCATCGAGCAGGAGGGAGCTGTAGAGGGAAGCGAGCTCAGCAAAGGGGGCCTCGGCCGGACTCGGGGATTCGGCCTCGGCAGGTGACTCCCTGGCGCGGGAAATGCCCGCGAGGAGGAGGCGCTCGGCCGCCTCGATGTTCCTGTGTCCCGCTATCTCCCTCAGGGCATCGAGGATGCACTGCAGCACATCTGACATTGTCTTGTCGGGCAGATGCATCGATTGGAACAGGGTCGCGGCCCAGTCGAGATAGTCCAGGAAGAGGGCGTCGACGCCGCTCCTCACCGCCTCGGCAAGGTAGGCCAGATGATAGCCCATGTCCCTCTGGCTTTTCTTCCTTCCCTCTTCGCCGTAATTCAGGTATTCAGGCTGTCTGGCGTAGGCGAGCTCGGTCGCCCTCCTCGCCAGCTCTTCCATCGACCGATCGAGCGAGAACCCGGTTTCATGACTGTCGCTCATCCGGCACCCCCGCACTCGCAGCCGAGTGATCTCGGTCAGTATCCCCCGAAGAGCCTCGTGAAGAATCTAGCGATGGTATCACCGACGATCACGAAAAAACCGCCGCGGGGAACATCGGCCGCGGCGACGAGGGCAACCCGCCTGAGCGCGACCCCTCCCGAGGAGTAGGTCACCTCCCCGATGCGCTGGCCCTTGGAGATCGGCGCCTGCACCGATGCGGGGACATCGACCCTGAGGCTCAGGCCGGGGGCCTGGGCCTTGGCAAGGGTGACGGCGAGGGCGGAATCGGGCACGAGCTCGACCCTTTTCGCTGTCCCGAACCAGGCCCTCGGCGCAGCGATCGCGGGGACGGGTGGCTCGAGGCTGACAAAGTTCGCGAAACACCAGTCGAGGAGGACGGCCCCGTCGCGGGAGCGCTGCTGGGCCCCGCCTCCGGGCGAGCCTTCCCCGTTGCCGCCAAGGGTCACGAGGATGAAGCGGGAGCCCCCGCGCAAGGCCGTGGCTGCGAGATTGTAGCCAGCCTCGATGATGTAGCCGGTCTTGAGGCCATCGCAGCCCTCATAGCCAAGGACAAGGTCGTTGCGGTTGTACTGGATGATCCTGCCGGTGACCTTGTAGTCGGCCGTCTGATGCTCGGGCCTCGGGAACTCGATGTAACGAAGCGAGTGGAGCTCGGCCAGGGACTCGGGGTGGAGCTGGAGGTAGAGCCTGCAGAACTGCGCGAACTCCCGGGCGGTCACGCTGTTCAGCTCTGAAAGACCCGAGGGCTCGACGAAGAACATGCGCTGGAAGCCCATCGCCTTGGCCTCGGCGTTCATCCGGAGGGCGAAGGCCTCGTTCGAGCCCGAGACGCGGCGCGCGAGGGCGAAGGCCGCGTCGTTGCCCGAGACCACGGCGGCGCCGCGCATGAGGTCGATGAGGCTCACCTTCATGCCGGGCCTGAGGTACATGAGTGAGGAGCCATAGGGTATATAGGGGGAGCAGTCGCGCTTGTCGATGGTGATGAGCTCGTCTTTGGAAAGCCTGCCTGCCGCGATCTCCTCGTAGACGATGTGAAGGGTGAGGAGCTTGGTGAGAGAGGCCGGCGGGATCGAGAGGTCGGGATTTTTCGCAAGGAGGACGCTGCCTGTCGCGGCATCGATGACGACGGCGGCTTGGGCGTTGAGGCTGGGGATGGCCCCGCTTGGTATGGGGAGGGAGCGCAGGCTGCGCACCGTCGCCTTCGCCTGGGCCGGTCCGGCCGAGCCGAGGATGAGGAGGCTCGCCGCGAGGGCGGCAAGGGCATATCGCTTCGGGTCCATGATTCTCATCTTAGAAATCGGCAAGTTTCGGTGCCCTTGGGAAGGGAATCACGTCGCGGATGTTCGTCATCCCGGTGACGTAGAGCATGAGGCGCTCGAAACCCAGGCCAAAGCCCGAGTGGGGCGTCGTCCCGTAGCGCCTGAGGTCGAGGTACCACCAGTAGTCCTGCTCGCGCAGGCCCAGATCGCGGATCCGGCCAAGGAGGACCTCGAGGCCCTCCTCGCGCTCCGATCCACCGATGATCTCGCCGAAGCGTGGCACGAGGACATCCATGGCGCGGACGGTCTTCCCGTCCTCGTTGACCTTCATGTAGAAGGACTTGATCTCCTTGGGGTAGTCGGTGACGATGACCGGCCCGCCGGCGACCTTCTCGGTCAGGAATTTCTCGTGCTCGCTCTGGAGGTCGCAGCCCCAGTAGGGCTTGAACTCGAAGCTCCCGGGGCTCTTCTCGAGTTCCTTGACCGCGTCGGTGTAGCTCATCCTCGTGAAGGGTGAGGAGATCACCTTGCGCAGGGATTCAAGGAGGCCGGGCTGTATCCGCTTGTCGAAGAACTCGAGGTCCTCGGCGCAGTCCTCGAGGGCGACAGTGACCAGGTGCTTGAGGAAGTCCTCGGCGAGGTCCATGTTGTCGCCGATGTCGGCGAAGGCCACCTCGGGCTCGATCATCCAGAACTCGGAGAGGTGGCGGCTCGTGTTGGAGTTCTCGGCCCTGAAGGTGGGGCCGAAGGTATAGACCGAGCCGAGGGCCTCGCAGTAGGTCTCGACGTTGAGCTGGCCGGACACGGTCAGGTAGGCGGGCTTGCCGAAGAAGTCCTTGGAGTAGTCGGGCTCCTGGCCCGATGACGCGATGCGCGCCAGGTCGAGGGTCGTGACCTGGAACATCGCGCCCGCGCCCTCGGCATCGGAGGCCGTGATGAGGGGGGTGTGGATGTACTGGAAACCGCGGCCCTGGAAAAACTGGTGGACGGCGAAGGCCATCCTGTTTCGCACCCGCGCCACGGCGCCAAAGGTGTTCGTCCTTGGGCGGAGGTGGGCGATCTCGCGGAGGAATTCCAGGGAGTGGGCCTTCTTCTGCAAGGGGTAGGTCTCGGCCGGAGCTTCCCCGATCACCGACACGCTTTCTGCCCTGAGCTCAAGCTTCTGGCCAGCCGCGGGGGAGGCGACGAGGCTCCCCGTCACGGAGACGCTGGCTCCCGTGCCCGCCCTGGCGATCTCGCCCGAGTTCGCAGCGGCCTCGGCCTCGCCGAAGACGCACTGGAGGTTCCCCATCCGGGAGCCGTCGTTGAGCTCGAGGAACACTGCGGCCTTGGTCTCCCGCTTTGTGCGGATCCAGCCCTTGACGGTGATCGATCGGCCATCAGGCTCGAGGGCGAATATTTCCTTGACTGTCAGACGTTTCATTTCCCGCTCCTCGGACGGAGGAATCAACAAGCCTCGTATCTACCATGAATCGGGCCCGAGGGTCAAATGGACGCTTTCCCCGACGCTGGCCTTCGTAGTACACTCGGGAGCCAGCCTGCAAGGGGGAACGACATGCGCTACAACGTAGCGGTTGCCTACATTCTATGGCTCTTCTCTGGTTTCGGTGCCCTGGGATTCCACCGATTCTACCTCGGCAAGCCCTTCACCGGCTGCCTCTGGTTCCTGAGCGGCGGCGCCTTCATGATCGGCGCCGTCTATGACGCCGTCACCATGCCCAGGCAGGTACGAGAAGCCAACATCAAGGCCGGGGTGAAGGCCGCGATCGAGTACGGGGAATACGGCGGCAGGCCGGTCGACTACTATGCCGGAGGCGAAGCCCCGGGGGCGAAGAAGGAAAGCGCCGAGAAGACGATCCTCAGGGTCGCCCGGAGGAATGCGGGCTTCGTCACCCCGGGCGAGGTCGCCCTCGAGGGAGACCTGACCGTAGACCAGGCCCGCAAGGAACTCGAGAAGCTCACGGCAGCGGGGAACGCGGAGATGCGCGTGAGGCAGAGCGGCGTGGTGGTGTATTTCTTCCCGGAGTTTGCCCGCGAGGGCAATGACAATTTCGCCGTCTAGGCCCTCCCATTTGAATCGAACGGACTGATCCCGCGCGTGAAGCTGCGGGAGGGAGAACGAACATGGACAAGACCAAGGAAAAAGAAGAGATCAGTTTCGAGATCAAGCGCCATATCGGGAATCTGGGCGAGCCCAACCCCCGTGGCTGGAGACGCGAGCTCAATGTGGTTTCCTGGAACGGCCGCGATGGCAAGCTCGACATCCGCGACTGGTCAGAGGATCACTCGAAGATGAGCAAGGGCGTCACCCTCACCAGGGAAGAGGCCTCCACCCTGGCCAGCCTCCTCGAGTCATACCTCAAGGGATGAAGGGGAGTGCGGTAGTAGTCGTCGGGGCCCTTGCCGCGCTCTGGCCGGGGCGGATCGCCCCGGGAGGCCTGCCCGGAGGCATCGCCTCCGGGGGCTCGGCCAGCGAGCCTTCCCTCTTCCTGGCGCGCCGCGCGCGAGGCGCCCACGCGGGGCTCTGGGAATTGCCTGGCGGCAAGGTCGAGGCCGGGGAAGATCCCGAGACGGCCATGCTCCGCGAGTTGCGTGAAGAACTCGGCCTTGAGGCCCGTCTGCTTGGCCCGGCCCGGCGCTATGAGTCCAGGGTCGAGGGCCGCGATTTCATCTTCTTGGTATTCCCCGTCGATCTTGGCGGCGAGCCACCGCGTTTGAGCGACCACGACAGCTGGGAGTACGTGCCGCGCTCGCGCCTCGGCGAATACGACCTCGCGCCCCTTGACTCAAGGCCCCTGGCGGACTGGATTCGGGATATCGAGGCGGGGCCTGGTCTGCCAGCTTCCCCTTCCCCCGGTCCCTAGCGCTTGAAAAGGACCAGGTCCCTCACCCCGCCTGAGATGTGGGGGAGGAAGTCCATGAAGATAGGCTCGTTCAGCGATCCGGAGGTGTAGTAGTCAGAGTAGATAGCGTTCCACTTAGACTGGATGGCCTTTGATGAATACGCGTAGGCCTCGGTCGTGGTTACATAGCCATCACCGTTGTCATCCCCATTCCGCGCCGACTCAAGAAGGTAATGGGTGAAGACCCCGTTGGCCAATGAGGCGGTCTCGTAGGAGAGCTCCCTCGAGCCCGCCGCCGATATGACGATCGGTGCCGCCTTCCCTGTTTCCCCTGCGTTCGCCGCAAGAAGCACGCCGAACTTCCCCATCGCCGCCGAGAAGACATCGGGGGTCACGCCGCCGTCGTTGGGACCGTAGTTCTGCGGCGCGCTGTCTGATGAGCTTCCTGCCTGCACAAAGCCGCCAGAGTAGCAGGTATCAAGGATCACGATGATGTTCTTGATGGGCAGGACTGCGAGGGCCTTGGATAGACGGGCCGGGTCCATCCAGGCCGAGCGCACAAATGCCCCCGAGGAATCTATCCCGTCGGCGGGTATGAAGTAGGTCGTGCCGTTCGAATCGAGGGTGCCGTGGCCGGAGAAGTAGACGAGGACCGTGGCGTTGGACGGGACTCCAGAGAGGCTCTGGATATCGGCGACTATGTTGGTAGAGCTCGCGTCGAGATCCATCCTCGACAGGACCTGGTAGCCCGAGCCTGCCAGGACAGCCTTCATGTCGGCGGCGTCGATCGAGGGGTAGCTGAGTTGGTCCGGGGCGAAGGGGTAGGCCGATACCCCGTATACGAGCGCATAACGCGGGGCTGTGATGTCGCCTCCCATCATGGAGCAGGAAGACGCCGCGACCAGGCAGCAGAGCGCGGCCGCGTGGATCGCCAGGGTCCCGGCCCGCATCCGGGGCCTCATCCTTTCCTCCCCGAGGGCACTGTCCAGCGAATTCCCGCCGCGAGCGAGGCCGAGGGCGTGAGGAGTGAGCCGCGGATGACGAGTTCGAGGGGGAGGGCCAGCCAGAAGCCGAAGCCCTCCCTCTTGCCCAGGTCGAGCTTGGCTCCGAGGAGGATGGAGGGATAGGCGAAGACCAGGGGGGTGCCCGAATATCCGGCCGCGCTCAGCGCCCCGCCGGCGAGGACCGCGAGTCTTGTGTGCAGGACCTCCCAGGAATAGCCGGCCTCCGCGGAAAAGCGCGTGCCTTCCCAGCCGCGGTAAAGCTGCCCGTCAGGGCTTATGCCCGAAGGGGCGATGCGGAAGAGGCTGAGGCCGAACCTGAAGACCGTGATCCTGCCGTATTCGAGGGATGCGCCGAAATCACCAGCGTAGCCGAACTGGGCGAGGAGGCCGGTGTCCGGGGCATTTGTCGCCGCGACTCTTCCCTCGCCCCCTGCCTCGATCCTGATGACGACGCCTTCTTGCTGATCATGCCCGCCGGCCCCTTGAGCCGAAAGAGGCGCGATCGCGGCGAGGATGAGGAGGGCCGCGACAGGGAAGGGGTTTTTCATGGGCTTCACGATGCCACTACGATCGTATAAAGTCAACGAAGAGGAAAGGTATCACTAGAATGCGCACTCGACAGGTATTCGCCACATCCATCCTTGTTCTCCTTGCATTCCTCGGCTCCTGCCGCGGCTCGGGCGATGCCTCCGTCACCCTGGCCCCGACCCCGCCAATATCAAAGGGCCCGGGCTGGGCCGTGGTCAAGGAAGCCTATGCCCGCCTCAAGGAAAAGCCGAGCCTGGCCTCGGGCGACCTCGCCCATCTGCGGAGGGGCAGCGTCGTCCAGCTCGAGGGCCGAGAGCTCGCCCTTCCTGGCAGGGATGAGGACAAGGGCCTGTGGTACGCGCTCAAGGCCGAGGGAGCAAGCGGCTTCATGCGCGAGACAGAGCTCGATGTCTTCTCCACGAAGGAACAGGCCGAGCGGGCGGCCTTGGCCTACCGCTAGTCTCCCTTTGCTCCCAGGATCCTGAGGGCCTCGGCGCAGAGGTAGAAGGAACCCGCGACGAGGAGGGGGAGGCCGAGTGCCACAGCCTCGGAGCGGGCAGCGAGCAAGGCGGCCTCGGTGTCCTCGATGAGGCTGACCCGCGCTCCTGCCGCGACAAAGCTCCCGAAGGCCGCGCGCGGATCGCTGTGCTTGAAAGTCCCCGGCCTCGTGACCACCACCCTCTCAAAGCTGCCTCCCAGGATCCTCGCCATCTCGGCGTGGTTCTTGTCCTGGGCGCAGGCGAAGAGAAGGATCTTTTTCCCGGGGAAAAGCCGCTCGAAGCTGGCAAGGACGATCCGCGCCGAATCGGGGGTGTGGGCACCGTCGAGGACCACAGGGGGAGAGAGGGGGAGGATCTGGAAGCGGGCGGGAAGGAAAGCCCGCTCGAGCCCGGCCCTAACCGCTTCCGGACCGACGTCTGCGAAGGTTTCAGCCGCGGCCAGGATGGCGAGGGCCATGTTCTCGGCCTGGATCTCGCCGATCATGGGGGTGTGAAGCTCGAGCCTGCCGCCGAGGCGCCGCGCGAGGGTCTCGTCGCCCGATAGATCGAGGACAGACCTGGTCCCCCGCTCATCGACCTCGATCTCGGATCGGGGGGCAAGGAGGGGGGCCTCGCGCAAGGGACTGCCGCGCTCCCTGCAGGCCTTTACGAAGACCTCGCGGGCCTCGGGCCTCTGGCGGCTCAGGTAGCAGGGTCGGCCTGGCTTTATGATGCCCGCCTTTTCAAAGGCGATCGCCGGGATGCTTTCGCCGAGCCACTCGGTGTGCTCAAGCTCTATAGGGGTGATGACGCTCGCCCTTGATGGGACCACGTTGGTCGAATCGAGCCTTCCCCCGAGCCCGGTCTCGACCACGACGCGCTCGCAGCCCGCCCTCCTGAAGGCGCAGAAGGCGATGAGGGTGCTGAGCTCGAAATAGGTGGGAAGCTCGGCCCCGGGGAAATCGTCAGGGGCCTTTCCGTCCACGAGGGGGAGGACCTCCTCGGCTGCGGCGATGAGCAAGTCCTCTGGCATCTCCTCGCCCGCGAGGCTGATCCTCTCCTTCCAGCGGATGAGGTGTGGCGAGGTGTAGAGCCCTGTCCGCGAGCCCGAAGCCTCGAGTATCCTTGCGATCATGACCGAGACTGAGCCCTTGCCCTTGGACCCCGCCACGTGGATCGTGGCATAGGCCGCTTCGGGATTGCCCAGGGCCGAACAGAGCCCTGCCATCCTGTCCAGCTTGAACTCGGTCTTCTGGCCCTTCTCCACGTTCACGAAACCGAGGAGGTGGTCGAAGATCCCGTCGGACGAAGAGAAACGCGCTTTCCCCATGGCGAGGGATCATGCCGGGGCCTGCGAGGAGCGTCAAGCCGAGGGGATCGGGAGCCGATACTGGGTGGTATGAAGACGGACAGCAGCACGGCCACCAACAAGCGCAGTCAGGCATCCTCGCGCCCCTCCCGCTCCAGGCAGGGAGGACGGGGCAGGGAAGCCTCCAGCCGGGCGATCCTCGTCGCCCTCGACTCTGACGGCACGGTCTTTGATTCGATGAGCGCCAAGCACGACCTCTGCTTCGGTCCGGTCTTCGCCAGGTGGTTCGGCCCCGCGAAGCATCTGGAGATCCTCGAGGGGATCTGGCGCTTCGTCAACCTCGGTTCGCGCCAGAGGGGCATCAACCGCTTCAAGGGCCTCTCTGCCTGCCTCCACCTCGCCCTCCGCCACCCCCAGACTGCCAGGGCCATGAAACGGGAGGAGCCCGTCGTCGCTGCCCTGGATGCCTGGCTCGCCGTCGAGGGCTCCCCTTCCCGGGGCAGGCTCGAGACGGCCCTCGCCTCGCGGAAGGTCGATCCGATGCTCGAGAAGGTCCTCATCTGGTCGATTGCCGTCGACGAATCCATAGCGGGTCTGCCTCCGCCCGCGGCCTTCGCCGGCGCGAGGGCAGCCCTGCCCCTCCTGGGCGAGGCCGAGCTCATCGTCCTCACCGCCGGCCCCTCGGGGGCCATAGCCCGGGACTGGCAGGAAGCCGGGATACTCCACCACGTCGCCTCGATCGCTGGCCAGGAGCGGGGGCCCAAGGGGCCGAGCCTCCTTGCCGCCATGGAGGGACGTTATGCGCCCGAGCGTGTGCTCGTCGTGGGCGACGCGCCAGGGGACCTCGAGGCGGCGAGGTCGGCGGGCGCGTTCTTCTATCCCATCGTGCCGGGCAGGGAGGAGGAGAGCTGGGCCTCGTTCGCCTCCGGCTACCTCGGAGCCTTCATGGCCGGCTCGGCCCCGGCGGCGCCCATCGCGGCCTTCTTCGACGCAATGCCCCTCTCCCCGCCCTGGCTACGCTAGGCCCCTTTCATGCCAGGCGCGGCCGCCGAGACATACAGGATCGAGAAGCGCCAGCTCGCAGGCCGCTTCTCTGTCATCGTCTCGGCCGCCGAGGCGATGAGCGAAAGCTCCTCGGCCCCGAGCTTGGGGGCGGCGGCGGCCCCGTAGGGCGAGGAGGGGGAGAACCAGGCCTCAAGCTCGCGCCGCGTGAAGCTCCGAGGATACTCGGAGCTCCGGCACTCGAAGCCAAGGCTCGCGGCCCCTGCCTTCTCAAGCGAGGCGCGGAGGGCTTCCTGGCCCGGGCCGAGGGGAGAAGCGGGGTCGGCGTAGAAGCCGTCCTCGAAAGCGGCGAAGCGGGCGAGGAGGGCTGGGGAGAGGCCGCCTTGGGCGAGGTCGCCGCGCGCGAGGATCGAGGATAGCCGGTCTCCCTCGCGGGGCAGGGCCTCGGCCGATACGAGCCTTGCCCCGGGAATGGCGGAGAGCAGGGAGGCCAGGAGCCCCGCGGGATCGGCCTTCTGGGCGAAGAGCTCCCGGCCGAGGACGAGGTCGAAGCGCGAAAAGCCGAAGGCCTCCTCGAGGGACGCTCCAGAAACCGATTCGGGCCGCAGGAAGGCGACGAGGGGACGCTCGAGCTCCTGGAGGGTCGAGGCGTACTGCTCGACAAGCTCCCTCTCGCCCTGGCGGGACACGGCGGCGGCCACGGTTCCCTCGACGGAGCGCCTCAGGGCCTCCCACACGAGGTAGCCCTCCCGCGCGTCGAGGACCAGGATGCGGTCGGCCCGGGAGGGGGAAGCGAGTTCGTACAACGCGTCCCTCACGATGGCCAGGCGCCGCGTCGCGGAGGACTCGGCCCTTGAGCGCCAGCGCGCCTTGTCCTCCCCGGCCTTGGACCAGGATCCCTGCTCGGCTCCCGCCTCGGCCTGCGCGGCCTCGCCGGTCGGGGAGCGCTCGGCCTCGTAGGCCGCCGCGACCTGGGCCTCGCGGCGCTCGAGCACGAGGTCGCGGCGCTGGCCCTCGAGGCCGAGGGAGCCGGGGTGGTAGAAGACCCGGCCTCGCAGGGTCTCGGGCAGGTATTCCTGGGCGACCCAATGGTCACGGAAGGCGTGGGGATACAGGTAGCCCTCTCCGTGGCCGAAACCCTTGGCGTCGCGGCTCGCGTCCTTGATGTGGGTGGGGACCTCGGCGGCCTCGGCCTCGACCGATTTCAGGGCGTCGAAGAAGCCGAGGGCTGAGTTGGACTTGGGTGCCGTCGCGAGGTAGAGGGCGGCTTCGGCGAGGGGGAACTGGCCCTCGGGCATGCCGATCCTGTCAAAAGTCTCGGCGCAGGAGAGCACGACGCCGATCGCTGCGGGATCCGCGAGGCCGATGTCCTCACTCGCCGAGATGAGCATCCGCCTGAACACGAAGCGGGGATCCTCGCCCGCGTAGACCATGCGCGCGAGCCAGTAAAGGGCGGCGTCGGGATCAGAGCCGCGCAGGCTTTTTATGAAGGCGCTCGCCGCGTCGTAGTGGTAGTCCCCGTCCTTGTCGTAGAGCACAGCCCTGCGCTGGATGCTCTCCTCGGCCGCTGCCATGGCCACCGAGACCTGGCTGCCCTCGCTCGGGGGCCAGCTCTGGGCGCTGGTCTCGACAGCGAGCTCAAGGGCGTTGAGCAGGCTCCTCGCGTCCCCGTCCGAGACCGCCACGAGGTGCTCTAGGGCACCCGGCTCGAAGACGACCTTCCAGCGGCCGTAGCCCCTTTCGACGTCGCCTAACGCGGCGGCCGCGACGGCCCTGAGGCTCTCCTCGCCGAGGGGGGCGAGCTGGAAGACCCGCGACCTTGAGACGAGGGCCCTGTTGACCTCGAAGAAGGGGTTCTCTGTGGTGGCGCCTATGAGGACGATCGTGCCGCTCTCGACCCAGGGTAGGAGGGCGTCCTGCTGGGCCTTGTTCCAGCGGTGGACCTCGTCGACGAAGAGGATGGTCTTCCTGTCGTAGAGTTCCCGGTGGCGCCTCGCCTCCTCGATGGCCTGGCGTATGTCGGCGACACCGGCGAGGACTGCGTTCAGGGTGACAAAACGGCTCACCGTCCCGTTGGCGATGACCCGCGCGAGGGTGGTCTTGCCGGTGCCGGGTGGGCCAGAGAGGATGATCGAGGAAAGCTGGTCCTTCTGGATCGCCCGCCTGAGAAGGCGCCCGGGCCCGACGATGTGGTCCTGGCCGACGAACTCGTCGAGGCTTCGGGGCCGCATCCGGGCGGCCAGAGGCTCGGAAGCGGAAGGGGGTCCTGGTCCGCCCCCCAAACTCCTGGCGCCCGCGAAGAGGGAGTCTTCCCGCTCCTTTGCCATGATGCCTGCCGGGGTCTTACTCCGAGTTCCAGCCCGACCAGGAGCTGCTGCCGTCGAACTTGTTCGAGTAGAGGCCCGAGCCGCTCGTGAGGCCCGAGGCATTGGTGCAGGCGAAGAGACGCATGCCCGAGGCGTCCCAGAAGAAGGAGTTGACCGGCTTGTCGAGTATGGTCGTGGCGTAGTTCGATTCGTCGGAGATGGTGCTCGAGGCGTCGGTGACGAAGGCGCCGCCGTTTGTGCTCTGGAAATAGCCGGGGGCGCTTGTGTTCACGCCGATGGTGCTGGTGCCCACGAGTATCATCGTCGTGGCGGGGGCCACGGTTCCGAGGTCGACGATGTCGGTGAGGGGGATGCTCGTGTTGCCCTCGACGCCGGCAAGCAAGGCCCAGGGCCCGCCGGCTGGCCTTTTGTAGGCATTGCCGTTTCCCGCCGTGATGTAGAGGACCGTCCCGGCGGCGTTGGTGCTCATCGCGTGCGGGCTCACCGCAGCGGGCAGGGGACCGGCGACGAAGGCACCTCCGGCCGTGGCAGAGACATAGACCGTGCTGGCGTTCGAGCACCAGAACTGGCCGTCGGAAAAGGAGACTCCGGTGAAGGGTGTGGACACTCCGGCCGGGGTGGAGGCGGCCACGAAGGGGTTGGTCCCGTCCGACCAGAACAGGGCATAGGTGTCGGCGGGGGTCGAGGTTGTGCTTGTGCCCACCGAATGGTGGCCCTGGGCAAAGAGGAAGCCGTTCGCGGCGAAGAGGGCATCGACGTAGCTGTACCCGGCCGCGCTGATCGCCGCTGTGTTGACCGCGCTCCAGGTGCCGACCAAAGCGTCGCGTTTCTGGATTCCGGCGAAGCTGCCGCTGCC
>JANXYO010000092.1 GCA_025356015.1 Spirochaetaceae bacterium | reverse complement strand
GCTCTTGCCGAGCTTGTGGAAGACGATGATGTCGTCGATGCGGTTGAGGAACTCGGGCTTGAACGCGGCACGAAGCGCCCCGTCGATCTCGGCCTTCACTTCGGGCCTGTCTACGTCATCGACGTCGCGGATGTACTGTGAGCCGACGTTGGACGTCATGATGATGACCGTGTTCTTGAAGTCCACGGTGCGGCCCTGCCCGTCGGTGAGCCTGCCGTCGTCGAGGAGCTGGAGCAGCGCGTTGAAGTCATCGGGGTGGGCCTTCTCTATCTCGTCGAAGAGGACGACGGAGTAGGGCCTGCGCCTCACGGCCTCGGTGAGCTGGCCACCCTCGTCGTAGCCCACATAGCCCGGGGGCGCGCCGATGAGGCGGCTCACCGAGTGCTTCTCCATGTACTCGCTCATGTCGATGCGGGTGAGGGCCTTCTCGTCGCTGAAGAGGAGCTCGGCCAGGGCCTTGGCGAGCTCGGTCTTGCCCACACCAGTGGGGCCGACAAAGAGGAAGGAGCCCAGTGGGCGGTTGGGATCGGAGAGCCCGGCGCGGTTGCGGCGGATAGCGTCGGCGACGGCCTTGACCGCTGCGTCCTGGCCGACCACACGCTTCTCGAGCAGACCCTCGAGGTCGATGAACTTCTGGGCCTCCGAGCCGAGCATCTTCGAGACGGGGATACCCGTCCAGGCCGCCACCACACGCGCGATGTCCTCCTCGGAGACCTCCTCGCGCAGAAGTCGGTCCTCCTCGGGCTCCTTCTGTATCTCGGCGCTCACCGCGTCGAGCTTCTTCTGGGCCTCGAGGAGCTTTCCGTACTTGATCTCGGCTGCCTTCGCGAGCTCGCCCGAGCGCTCGTAGCGCTCACCTTCGATCTTGAGATTCTCTATGGAAGATTTGAGCTCCCGCAGCCGGCCGATCTTCTCCTTCTCGCCCTGCCATTTGAGCCTCATGACATCGCGCCTGGAGCCGAGCTCGGCGATCTCCTTCTCGAGGCGGCCGAGCCGCTCGGTGGAGGCTGGATCGGACTCCTTTGACAGGGCCTGGCGCTCGATCGTGAGCTGGAGCAGGCGGCGCTCGGTCTGGTCGAGCTCCGTGGGCTGGCTCTCTATCTCCATCTTGATGCGGCTCGCCGCCTCGTCGACGAGGTCGATCGCCTTGTCGGGAAGGAAGCGGCTCGTAATATAGCGGTCGGAGAGGGTGGCCGCGGCGATGAGGGCCTCGTCCTTGATGCGCACCCCGTGGTGGACCTCGTAGCGCTCCTTGAGGCCCCGGAGGATGGCGATAGTCGCCTCGACCGAGGGCTCGGCGCAGAACACGGGCTGGAAGCGGCGCTCGAGGGCGGCGTCCTTCTCGATGTGCTTGCGGTATTCGTCCAAGGTGGTGGCGCCCACCGCGCGCAGCTCGCCCCGGGCGAGGGCGGGCTTGAGGAGGTTCGAGGCGTCCATCGAGCCCTCGGCCGCCCCTGCCCCGACAAGGGTATGCAGCTCGTCGATGAAGAGGATCACCTTGCCCTCGGCCTTGACGACCTCCTCGACGACTGCCTTGAGCCTCTCCTCGAACTCGCCGCGGAACTTGGAGCCCGCGACCAGGGCCCCGAGGTCGAGGGCCAGGAGCTTCTTGTTCTTCAAGGAATCGGGCACGTCGCCGGCGACGATGCGCCGCGCCAGGCCCTCGACGACGGCTGTCTTGCCCACGCCCGGCTCGCCGATGAGGACGGGGTTGTTCTTGGTCCTGCGCGAGAGGACCTGCATGACGCGGCGAATCTCCTCGTCCCGGCCGATGACGGGGTCGAGCTTCTCTGCCCTGGCGAGGGCTGTGAGGTCGCGGCAGTAGCGCTCGAGGACGCGGTACTTCTCCTCGGCCGCCTGGTCCGTGACGCGGCGCGTGCCGCGGACAGACTTGAGGGCAGACAGGACCGCTTCCTTGGTGATCCCACGCTTGCGCAAGGCCTCGGCTATGGCTCCCTCGCCGTCGATGAGGCCGAGGAGGATGTGCTCAGCCGCGACGTACTCATCCTTCAAGCTTGCAGCTTCGCTTTCGGCCTTGGCTATGGCCCTTGAGGCTACGGGTGAGAGGTAGAGCTGGGAGCCTTCGCCGAAGACCTTTGGCTTGGCGCCGAGGAGGGTCTCGAGCTCCCGCTCAAGGCCGGCGCGGTCGACACCCACCCGGTCCAGGAGGGCAGGCACGACACCCTCGTCCTGCCTGATGAGGGCAAGCAGGAGGTGCTCCCCGTCAACCTGAGCGTGGTCGCGTTTGCGCGCCTCGCCTGAGGCGTCCTGGATTGCTTCTTGGGCCTTGAGGGTGTAGCGGTCGTAGTCCATGGTGCCGAAAAGGTACTATCTAATGGGGAGGGCGGACAAGGCGTGCCGCCCTGCTGTGCCCCGCCTCTAGACGCGTCTTTTGGTCGACCTGACCTTGATGGCGGTCGCGATGGGCGGGACGAGGGAGACGACGATGATGCCCAGGGTCACGAGGCTGAAGTTATCCTTCACGAAGCTCATGCCGCCGAAGAAGTAGCCCCCGCTCAGGAAGAGGCTGACCCAGGCGACCGAGCCGACGATGTTGAATGCGAGGAACTTGAGGTAGCCCATCCTGCCGATGCCTGCGACGAAGGGGGCGAAGGTCCTGATGATCGGCATGAAGCGGGCGACGATCACCGTGACGGCCCCGTACTTCTCGTAGAAGGCGTGGGTCCTGTCGAGGTACTCCTTCCTGAAGAAGCGCGACCGCTCTGACCTGAACACCGCCGGACCCAACTTGGATCCGATGGCGTAGTTCACGGTGTTGCCGAGGATGGCGGCCGCCATGAGAAGGGGGGCGAGGATCCCGATCTGGAGCCCGCCTCCGGCCGCGAGGGCGCCCAGGGCGAAGAGCACGGAGTCCCCGGGGAGGAAGGGGGTCACCACGAGTCCCGTCTCGCTGAAGATGAGGAGGAACATGAAGAGGTAGACCAGGGCTCCGTAGGCCTGGAGCATGGGAAGGAGGTAGCGGTCCACGTGGATCACGATGTCGACAAACAAAGGCAGGCCGTTCACGTTCACTCCCTCCGAGACCTCGCACCTCCGGCGGGCGGATGGCCACTTGCATCAAGGCTGATCGGCAATAGTAGGCGAGGCTCGCGGGCCTAGTCAACGCTCGGGGAGCCCACTCGCGCACTTGCCCGCGCGGGGCCTCAGGCTGTACAGTGTCCCCATGGATCAGAAGATAGTCCTGCTGCATGGATTTAGCCGCGAGGAGGTGCTCGCGGCGATGAAGGCCCTCAAGGAGGCCGTGCCCGCCTTCGCAGAGGCGGCCTTCGCGACCACGACCGCCACGAATGTCGGTTGGAAGCTCGGAGACCTCCTCGAGCACGTGGGCGAGGAGCACAAGGCTTTCACAGAAATGAAGGGTAAGAAGACGGGAGCTTAGTCGACCTCTATCTCGGGGATCTTCCTGCGCATGGCCTCGACGAAGTCCTTTCCTGTCGCTCCTTCGCGCAGTGCCACGAAGACCATGTTGTCGCGGCCGGCGATGGTCCCGAGGACTTCCTCGAGGCCCATGTTGTCGATCGCGAGGGCGACGGTGTCGGAATGGCCGGAGAAGGTTCGTACCACTGCCATTGTCGCGTTCCAGTCCACCGAGACATAGCCCCTTATGAAATCCTGGATGAAGTGCCGCTCTGATTCCCTGCGCTCCTCGTCGGAAGGCACGGTATAATAGTAGCCCGAGTGCCCGTCCGAGACCTTCCCGACCTTTAGGTATTTGAGGTCGCGGGAAAGTGTTGCCTGGGTGACGCTGAAGCCGGATTCCTGGAGAAGCTGCAGGAGGGTCTCCTGCGAGTCTATCCTGTGTGACTTGATGAGCGTGCGTACGGTCTTGAGTCGCTCGACCCGTTCTTTCATGGGAGCTCCGGCATTGGGGCCAATGATCGCACGCGGCGTGAAAAAACGCAAGAGCCGGGCATCTGGAGCCGATAGGAGTTAGATGGACGAGCAGCAGGAGAAGCGCGACGGGGGGATGCAGCCGCCCCCTTCCGATGGGGTGGGCCTCACCGAAACACCGGCCGAGCCGAAGGCCGAAAGCGATGCGGGCCTCGTCTTCCGCGGCAGCTCGGGCCGGAACGACGGCACCGCGGAGATCTCGGTCTCCGAGGACGGCATGACAGCCCTGGCGACCCTTATCCCTCCCTCGGGCGAGGGCCTGCCCCTGAGCCTCGACCTGGTCCGCGATCTCGTCGACAGCCTTGGCATAAAGTTCGGCCTGGACTGGGACGGGATCGCCGAGGCCGTCATGCAGTGCAACCTCGACCGCCACGTGATGCGTGACGTCGTGATCGCCCGCGGCCTCGCGCCGGCGCCCGAGACCCCAGAGCACAGCACCCTCGAGCAAAAGTTCACCAAGCCCCCTTCCCCCGAGGTCGACGACCCCCAAAGGGTAGATTTCAGGCGGCAGAGCTCGATCATGGTCGCGGCCAAGGGTGAGATCGTCGCCCGCAAGGTGCCCAAGCGCGAGGGCGTCGAGGGCAGCGACGTGAGGGGCAAGGCCATTCCCCGGCCCCGCCTGGGCGTGGAGAGCTTCGTCGCAGGCAAGAACGTCGAGGCGGGGCCTGAGGGCCTCGTCTCCCTCATCGACGGCCAGCTCTCGGTGAACGGCAACCGCCTCGACGTCTCCGATGTCCTCCTGATCAAGGGGGCAGTCGATTTCCACACGGGCCACATCGTCTTCCCCGGCGACGTCATCATCGAGGGCGCGGTCAGGGACGGCTTCAAGGTGTATTCCGGTGGCTCGATCATATGCAAGGACACGATCGACGCCTTCGACATAAGCGCGAAAAAGGACCTGAGCTGCACCCAGGGCATCATTGGGCGCAAGCACGCCCAGCTGAGGGTCGGCGGGGAGCTCAGGGCGAAGTTCATCCAGAATTGCCATGTCGCCGTGCGCGGCGACATCCACATAGCCTCGGCGATCGTCAACAGCAGGGTCTTCTCCCTGGGCATGCTCGACCTCGGGGACAAGGGCGTCGTCATGGGTGGAGAGGCCTTCGCCGTCCATGGCATGCGCTGCGGGAGGCTCGGCAACCAGGCCTTCCAGCGCACCCTGGTCCACATTGGCACCGACTTCACGGTGCAGCAGCGCCTCGACAGGGCCAACGAGCAGCTCCGGCTCATGACGGTCCGCCTTCGCCAGATCGACGAGGCCGCCGCCGCACACCCCGGCCCCGCAGCCACCACGCGCAAGGCCGAGGTCGTCAAGGCCGTGAACGCGGCGCGCGGCCTCATCTCGAACCTCATGGCCGGCCTCCACGTCGACGAGGCCGCGGTCCTCGAAATCAAGGGCGAGATCTTCCCGGGCGTGGTTATCGAGATCTGCCACGTGAGCATAACGGTCGAGGAACACCTTCGGGCCAGCCGCTTCCGGCTCGACAAGACCGCGGGCCGCATCGTCGTCGACCACTAGGGGAGAATCATGGGGCCGCGGCCCTCGCTCGGCCTTGCATTTTCCTCTCGGACACGCAATCATGGGACAATGATCCGGACCAGCGCAAAGAGGCATTCGAGCTACCGCATCCTCATCATTGAAGACAATGACGACCACGCCGAGCTGATCATGAGGAGCCTTTCCGGGGGCAAGGGAGCCCTCGAGCTCGACCGGGTGAGCGACGGCGAGGCTGCCCTCGCCCGCCTGGGGGCCAGGCTGGGTGACGGGGGTGCTGCCATTCTGCCCGACCTCATCCTCCTCGACCTCAGGCTCCCCAAGATCGACGGTTTCGAGGTCCTCGCCGCCATCAAGGCCTCAGAGCGCCTCCACAGCATACCCGTCGTCGTCCTGAGTTCCTCCGAGGCCGATTCGGACATCGCGAGGGCCTACGGGGAGAACGCCAACTCCTACGTCGTCAAGAGCGCCGACTATGAGGCGCTCGACAGGTCCCTTGCGGGGATCGGATCCTACTGGACGGAAACCAACAGGGCCCTCGGCGCCTGAAAGAGGGGCGATGGAACCGAGCATCCTCCTCGTCGAGGACGACGAGGCCCACGCGGAGCTCATGTCTCGGGCCTTCGGTTCCTCGGGGCACACCTGGACCATGAGCATCGCGACCACCCTCGCCTCGGCCCGCTCATTGCTCGCCGAGCGGGACTTCGACCTGGTCATCGCAGACTACCGCCTCCCCGACGGAGACGGCCTCGACCTGATCGCGACTGCCGATGCCCCCTTCATAATGCTCTCCAGCCAGGGCTCCGAATCCATCGCCGCCGAATCCATCAAGCGCGGCGCCCTCGACTACTTTGTCAAATCCCCGGAGAGCTTCGAGTCGATGCCTGAGCACGCGGTCCGCGTCCTCAGGGCCTGGGGCCTCATCGTCGAGAAGCGCGAGGTCGAGCAATCCCTGCGCGATAGCCTCGCCGAGAAGGAAGTCCTCCTCAAGGAGGTGAACCACAGGGTAAAGAACAACTTCCAGATTGTCTCGAGCCTCCTTGCCCTGCAGGCCGACTCCGCCCAGGAGCCCGCCGCGAGGGCGGCCCTGAGGCAGAGCGAGAACCGCATCAGGAGCCTCGCCCTGGTCCACGAGCAGCTCTATGTCGCCGACGACCTCGCGCGCGTGGACTTCGGCGACTGCGTCTCCGCCATAGCCTCGTCCCTCGGCATGGCACTGCGGGGTTTCGAGCGCGCGATCACGATCGACGTCGAGACCGAGCCCATCCGCCTTTCCCTCGACGAGGCGATCCCCCTCGGCCTCATCCTCAACGAGCTCGTTACCAATGCCTACACCCATGCCTTCCCCGCGGGTCGCCCTGGCTCGATCAGGATATCCCTCGCAGCCACCGCCAGGGGAACATCGATGACGGTCGCAGACGACGGCGTGGGCCTGCCCCGCGGGATCGACCCAGCCCTCTCCCGCAGCGTGGGCTTCGAGCTCGTGAGGATGCTCGCCGCCCAGGCCGATGGTCTCATCGAGAGCTATTGCGGAAGCGGCCTCCGCGTCTCGGTCATCATACCCGCCGGCGAGGCGGTCAGGAGCAGGGAAAGCCCATGAGCGACGAGGCTTCGGCGCTCCGCGACGAGGTTTCCCTCATCAGGGACGTCATCACCTACGCCCACCGCTTCAGGGGAGCCGTCTTCGTGTTCAGGATATCCTCCCGCGTTGCCCGGCATCCCCGCTTCCCCGCCCTTGTCCAGGACCTCGCCCTCCTCCACGAAAATGGCATAGGCATCGCGATCGTGCCATCGCCAGGGGCCAAGATCGACGAGCTCCTTTCTCTCTACGCCGTCGCGACCGAAAGGGTGCAGGGCATAAGGATAGCCACGAGCGAGGCCATGCCCCTGATCCAGATGGCCGCCTTCGACACGGCCACCGCCATCATGAACCAGCTCGCGAGGAACAAGGTGGAGGCCCTGATAGGCAACTGGGTGCGGGCCCGCGCCCTCGGGGTGAGGGAGGGAATCGACTACGGCGACACCGGGACCATCGAGAGGATCCACGCCGACCTGATCCGCAGGGCCCTCGAGGACGGGGTCGTTCCCATCCTGCCCTGCATCGGCTGGAACGCGGTGGGCAAGCCCTACAGCATCTCCTCCCTCGAGCTCGCGACCCGACTCTCCGTGTCCCTCAAGGCCAAGAAGCTCTTCATCGTCGCCGAGGGGGAGCCCTTCGCCTCCGAGGAGCTCCAGGGGCCAAGGGAGGGGGTCGAGGCGGCCGAGGGCTACATAAGCAGGATAAGCGCGACCGCGGCCGAGGCCCTCATCACCGACTGGCCCCAGCTCCTCGAGCCGGTCGAGCTCGAGTTCCTGCAGCAGGCCGTCGCAGCCTGCCGCGGCGGGGTCGAGCGCGTCCACTTCCTGGACGGGACCCTCGACGGGGTCATCCTCAAGGAGGTCTTCTCCAGCCTCGGCCACGCGGTGATGGTGCACGCCGATCCCTTCGAGAACCTGCGGGCCATGACGAGCGACGACATCCCCGAGGTCCTGCGGATCATGGAGCCCATGATCGCGGCCGGCGTCCTCGTCTCAAGGACACAGGAGGATCTCGAGCGGCTCTGCACCGACTTCGTCGTCTACGAATCGGACGGTACGGTCAGGGGCTGCGCCGCCCTGCACCGCTATGGTTCAGACCAGGCCGAGATCGCCGGCGTCGCCGTCGACGAGGGCTTTGGCCAGCTCGGGATCGGCCAGAAGCTCGTGCGCTATCTGATCGGCGAAGCCAGCCGTCTGGGCCTCGTCCGCGTCTTCATACTCACTACCCAGACGGCCGACTGGTTTGAGAGCCTGGGCTTCCTGCGCTCGAGTCCCGAGGACCTGCCCGAGGAAAAGCGAAGGCACTACGACGAGAGGCGCAAGAGCAGGATCTACGTCTTTCCCCTGCCCCCGAAAGCCTAGCCCCGCAAGGCAGGAAAGGATCTCACCGCGGAGGCGCGGAGCTCGCAGAGGGTCTCACTCCCACTCTATGGTAGCCGGCGGCTTCGAGGAGATGTCGTAGACCACGCGGCCGATCTCGCTCACGCGGTTCGTGATCGCGGTGGAGATCCCCAGGAGGTCATGGCCCTCGAAGGGGTAGACCTCGGCCGTCATGCCGTCCTCGGAGGCAACGGCTCGCAGGGCGAGGACCGAGCCATACTTGCGCTCGTCTCCCGCCACGCCCACCGAGCGCAAGGGAAGGAGGACGGCGAAGGCCTGCCAGATCCTGTCGTAGAGGCCGCGGCGCTTGAGCTCCTCGATGTAGACGGCGTCGGCCTCGCGCAGGAGCTCGCAGCGCTCCTTGGTCACCTCGCCCAGGATCCGCACCCCGAGGCCTGGACCGGGGAAGGGATGGCGCCGCACGACCTGCTCGCCCACCCCGAGGAGGCGGCCCAGGGCGCGCACCTCGTCCTTGTAGAGCCTGTCGAGGGGCTCTATGACGAGGCCCGCCTTCCGCTTCGCCTCGATGAGGGGGCTGCGGACGTTGTGGTGGCTCTTTATGACCTGGGCCGAGGCGCCGATGCCCTTTCCCGACTCTATGAGGTCGGTGTAGAGGGTGCCCTGCACGAGGAAGGCCCCGGGGATTCCCAGTCGCGCCACCTCCCTCTCCTGGATCGTGACAAAGAGGTCGCCGATCCGCCTGCGCTTCTCCTCGGGATCATCGATGCCGGCTAGGGCGTCGAGGAACTCGCCTTCCGCGTCGGCCCTATGCAGGTGGACGGCGCCGAGCTCGCGCAGGTTGCGCATGACCTCCACGCTCTCGTCCTTGCGCATGAGGCCGGTGTCTATGTACAGCAGGTGGACGCGCTCGGGATCGAGGATCCTCAGGAGGAGGGCACCCGCCACCGTCGAGTCGACGCCTCCCGAGATGAGAAGCAGGACGTCGCCACCCTTCACCTTCTCGCGGACGCGTTGTGCGACTTCATCGAGGTAGGCGGCCATGCTCCACTCCCGCTTCGCCCCGCAGATGCATGAAACGAAGTTCTCGAGGATCCGGCTCCCGCCCTCGCAGTGGCTCACCTCGGGATGGAACTGCAGGCCCCAGAGCCCGCGCTCGCTGTCGTGGAGGGCGGCGGGGATCCCGCCCTCTGAGACGGCGAGGACCTCGAAGCCCGGTGCCGGCGTCTCGATCGAGTCGCCGTGGCTCATCCAGCTCGAGAACTCATGAGGCATGCCCTCGAGGAGGCCGCCGCCTGCGTTGCCCGGCACCAGGCGGACGGCCTTTTTCCCGTACTCCCGCTCCGGTAGCCGCCGAACCGTCCCGCCAAGCTCGGCCGTCATGACCTGGATCCCGTAGCAGATCCCGAGGACGGGGAGGCCCAGGGCGTAGAGGGCGCTGTCGGGCCTCGGGGCGTCGGTCTCGTAGGCGCTCCGCGGGGAGCCCGAGAGGATGACGCCGATAACCCCCTCGGCCTCCTTGCCCGCGAGGGCAGTGTCACCGGGCAGGATCTCGGCGTAGACCCCGAGCTCCCTCACCCTGCGGCCGATGAGCTGGGTGTACTGGCTGCCGTAGTCGAGGATCAGGATCGAATCCACGGGCTCTCCCTCACCATGGTAGCGTTGCGGTCCGAGCCCACGGAGATGATGCCTATCGGCGTCTCCGTGTACTCCTCGATGTAGGCTACATAGGCCTTGGCCTCGAGGGGCAGGTCCTCGAAGGTCCTGCAGGCCCCGATGGCCTTCTTCCAGCCTCGGAACTTGCGAAGGACGGGCTCGGCCTCGGAGAGGTCGCGCACCGAGGCGGGGAAGTCCTCGACGATCTTCCCCCGCACGCGGTAGGCGATGCAGGCCTCGAACTCGTCGAGCTCGTCGTAGACGTCGAGGTGGGTGAGGACCAGGTGGTCGATCGAGTTCGCCGTGCAGGCGTAGCGCAGGGCGACGAGGTCGAGGTAGCCGCAGCGGCGGGGCCTGCCGGTGGTGACCCCGTACTCCCGCCCGGTCTCGCGTATGAACTTGTCGAGGGCGCTCTGGGAGTTGGGATTGAACTCGGTCGGGAAGGGCCCGTTGCCCACCCGGGTTGAGTATGCCTTGAAGACGCCGAGGACCCGGTTGATGGCGCGAGGGCCGATCCCGCCCTGGGCCGCGACGCCCGCCGCGCAGGACATCCCGCTCGAGACGAAGGGGTAGCTTCCGGTATCGATGTCGAGGAGGGCGCCCTGGGCTCCCTCGAAGAGGACGTAGGCGTTCTTGCGCGCCCGCAGGTAGGGGACGAGGTCCACGGCCATGGGCATGAGGCGCTCCCGCCAGGCGTTCACGAAGGCGACGTCCTCGGCCTCGAGGTTCTCGAGCCGGGTCGGATCGTCGAGGTCGGCTATCCTGATCCCGTCGCGGGAGGCCTTCATGGCGTAGGCGACGCCGATGCCCCTGCCCGTCGTCCCTATGGGCTTGCGGCGCGAGCTCTCCATGTCCTTGTCTATCTTGCGGTAACGGGGCAGGACCAGGTGGGCCCGGTCCGAGATGAGGACCCTCCCCTTCCAGTCTATGCCCTTTGCCTCGAGGCTGGCCAGCTCGGAGAAGAGGGCCTCGGGATCGATGACCATGCCCGATCCCAGGATGACAATCTTGTCGGGGTAGAGGATGCCCGAGGGCACGAGGTGGAGGGCGTACTGCTCGCCGCCCAGGACGATCGTGTGCCCCGCGTTGGCTCCGCCAGAGAAACGGACGATGAGCCTCGCGTCCGCGGCGAGGTAGTCGACTATCTTGCCCTTGCCCTCGTCGCCCCACTGGGCACCGATAACGGCGATGTTCATCCTTGTACTCCTTTTCCCTAGGGTCTGCCGTAGTTGGGGGCTTCCTGGGTGATGGCCACGTCGTGGGGATGGCTCTCGCGGAGGCCAGCCGAGGTGATCCTCACGAAGCGCCGGTATCGCCGCAGCTCGGAGAGGTCGCGGCAGCCGCAGTAGCCCATGCCCTTGCGGAGGCCCGAGCTCAGCTGGTGGAGGTACTGGGCCATGTCGCCCTTGTAGGGTACCCGGCCCTCGATGCCCTCGGGCACGGGACTCTCGTCCTTGCCGATGCCGTACCTGTCCCCCGAGCCGTCGCTCAGCGCCCCAAGTGAACCCATGCCGCGATATTCCTTGTATATGCGCCCTTCGTAAAGTACCTCGCGCCCGGGTGCCTCCTTGAGGCCGGCGAGGAGGTTGCCGATCATCACCGCGGCGGCGCCGCCGGCGATGGCCTTCACGATATCGCCGGAGTACTTGATGCCCCCGTCGGCGATGAGGGGAATCCCTGCCTTGTCGCACTCCTCGGCGCACCAGAGCACAGCGCTGAACTGGGGGACGCCGACCCCGGCCACGACCCGGGTCGTGCAGATCGAGCCTGGCCCGACTCCGACCTTGATCGCGTCGGAGCCGGCATCGATGAGGCGGCGCGCGCCCTCCTTGGTCACCACGTTGCCCCCGATCACGGGAACATCGGGGTAGGAGCGCTTGATGGCTATCACAGCGTCGATTACGTTGCGCGAATCGCCGTGGGCAGTGTCGAGCACGACAAAGTCGACCTTCGCGGCCTTTAGGAGGGGCATCCTCGCCTCCCAGTCCTGTGGTGAGACCGCCGCGCCGACCAGGAGCCTACCCGCCTTGTCGGTAGCGGCATTCGGGTAGCGCTCGTGCTTCTCCATGTCCTTGACGGTGATGAGGCCGGAGAGCCTGCCCCGGGCGTCCACGACGGGCAGCTTCTCGATCCTGTGCTCGTCGAACTTCTCGCGCGCGCTCGCTGGCGTCGCGTCCGTGCCCTCGACGACGAGATCTGCAGTCATCGCCTCGCGGACGAGGGCCCCGTCGTCGCGGCGGAAACGGAGGTCCCTGGCGGTGATGATGCCAACGAGCCTGCCCTCGTGGTCGACGACGGGAAGTCCCGTGACCCTGTGACGGTCCATGATGGAGCGCACGTCTCGCAGGGTCCTGTCGGCCTCGACGGTGACGGGGTTCTCTATGATCCAGTTCAGGTAGCGCTTGACCGAGGCGGCCTGGTCGGCCTGCTCCTGAGGCAGGAGGTTGCGGTGGATGACGCCGACCCCTCCCTGGAGGGCTATGGCGACGGCCATGTCCTCCTCGGTCACGGTATCCATCGCCGCCGACACGAGGGGGAGGTTGAGAGCGATGTCGGCCACGAGGCGGGTGGAGAGCTCGGTCTCCCGGGGGAGGACCTCGGAATAGCCGGGGACAAGGAGGACGTCGTCGTAGGAATAGGTCTCATCGAACACAGGATGCTCCGCTTGGGGCACTCTCGAGGCTCGCGGGAGCCCCTGGCCTTCCTCAGGATATCGCAGAGAAGTCCCGCGGGGCCGGCCCGCGCCGGCTTGTGTCCGCGCTGACCCTTGTGGCTCCTATTTCCTGGGGCTGTCCACCCGGGGAGAGCCCATCTCATCCAGAAGCATGGTCATGAGGGCCCGGTACTTGGCAGCGATGGCGACTGCCTTTTCCGCCGCCCTCCCCCGGTAGCGGGCCGGCTCATTGAAAAAGCCGCGCGCGTCCTCGATCCCGAGGGCAGAGAGGGCGGCGCTGATCGAGGCGAAGGCCCCGGCCTCGGCGGCGAGGGCCTCACCCAGGGCTATGCCCTCACTCTCGGCGGCAAGGGTGATCCGCCTCAGGATCTCGT
Organism: Spirochaetaceae bacterium; assembly: GCA_025356015.1. Lineage (GTDB taxonomy): Bacteria > Spirochaetota > Spirochaetia > Treponematales > Rectinemataceae > JANXYO01. The sequence continues at coordinate 6,615 of JANXYO010000092.1, read as the reverse complement.
GAGCGTCTGCCCTGCCCGACTCGGCGAGCAGGATGTAGGCAGGCTCAGCGAGGACAGAGCCCCCCGTCATGAGGAGGTTGGCGGCCATGCGCTCGCGGTCGACCACGAGGCCCTTCAGCACCTGGAGCATGCGGTTGGCGGCGGCGGCGAGGCCGGCCAGGTACTCGGGGACGAAGCGCTCGCTCGCGCTGTTCGTGAGGTCCCTCTGGTGCTCCGAGATCTGGTCGCAGAAGAAGGTCAGGACCCTGGGAGAGAAGGCCTTCCACAGGCTCTTCACATGCTCAGAGTTCCAGGGATTTCGCTTCTGGGGCATCGTCGAGGACCCGACCTGCCCCGAGCCAAAGGACTCCCGGACCTCGCCGATCTCGGTGCGCTGGAGGTTGCGAAGGTCGTCGGCGAGGTTGGCGATGACGCCAAAGGCCACGTTGAGCTCGAGCAGGAGACGCAGGACGTGCTCAGGCTCGACGATCTGCGTCGAGTGCTCGGAAGGCTCGAGGCCGAGGCGGGAGAGGAAGACGCGCTCGACCTCCTCGGGATCGCGGTAGCTCATGGAGAGCGCGTTGTACGATCCCACGGCCCCCGAGAGCTTGCCCCGGAGGTCCCCGGCGAGAGAGGAGGCCTTCAGGACCGACTTGCCGAGCCGGCTCGCGTATTCTGCCATCGCGAAGCCGAATGTAAGGGGGACGGCGTGCTGGCCATGGGTGCGGCCCACCTGTGAGCTCCCGGCCTCGTCTTTCGAGATGCGGCATAGCTCGAGGACGAGCCTTGCGAGGAGGGGGATGACCACGGTCCGGGCAGCGTCTCGCAGGGCAAGGGCCTTGGCCGTGTCGAGAATGTCGGCGCTCGTGGCGCCTAGGTGGACCAGGGGGGCGAGGGATGGGGGAAGGGAGCGCTGGAAGACATTCACCAGGGCCCTGATGTTGTGCCTGGTCGTCTCCTCCTCGGCGTAGACGGCCTCAGGATCGACAGCCTCCACGGCCTTCCCGATCGCCTCGAGCAGGGAGGCCTCGGCTCGGCCACGCAGCTCGAGGTGGGTCGCGAGGAGGGCGCCCTCGACCCGCGCGCAGTACTTGACCTGGGCCTTCTCGGAAAGGCATGACGAGAGGGCGTCAAAGATGTCGCGGTTGGCCTTCCAATACCTGTGGTCGAGGGGGGAGAGGTTTTCGAATATGTCGCGGGTCTCCATGGCGAATACTGCCACGGGCCAGCGCATCGAATCAAGAGCCTAGCGCTTCTTGCGGAAGATCCGGTAGTTCATGGCGGGGAAGATGTTGTTCCGCTTCTCGAGGCGGGTGAGCCACTCCGTCCCGACGGTATTCGAGCAGAGCATGTCGTAGATGCGCCCGAAGTTGGAGATGGAGTCCTCGACCTGTCTGCGCGCGAAATTGCCCGCCCTGCCCGCGCGCATGAGGAGGGCCCAGTCCGAGCACATCGCGAGGAGGACCTCCCGCGAGCACTGGTTCAGGATGCGCTCCCGGAGTCCCGTCTCGTCGGGGAAACGCTCGGCAAGCTCCGACATCCTCTCGGCCGCCTTGAAGACGTGTCGGTAGATCCAGTCATTCGAGCCGTCCAGCCATACCTCGGCGTAGCCGCCGTCGCCCCAGGAGGAGAATTCGGGCATCGACACCTGGTTCACGGGATAGGCCCGGTGGTACTCGTCGAGGGTCACGAAACTCAAGAAATCGTCGGCGGCGGCCTTCCTGAAGAGGGCCTCGAGCCAGGCCGGGCCCTCGAACCACCAGTGGCCGAAGAGCTCGGCGTCATAGGGGCAGACCATGAGGGGAGGCCTGTCCATGTGGGCTCCGGCCGCCGTGGCGGCGGCCTTGCGGGCCTCGAGGAAGAGAGCGGCGTGCTCGGCGGCGCGCTCCGCCGCCGCAGCCGGGTCGTAGACCTTCTTGTCGGCGGTCTTGCCGGTGACGGCCCAGTACTTGAAGCCGGTGAAGATCCTGCTCGGGCCGACCTCGGTGTAGGGACTCAAGGTTTCGAGGGGCAGGTCGAAGCCGATGTCGCGGTAGAAGTCGCGGTAGACGGGATCGGCGGGGTAGCCCTCGGTCTCGGACCAGACCTCCTTGACCGCCCCGGAGTCGCGGATGAAGACGGTGAGGCCGTTGGGGCACTGGACCGGGGCGAATGAGCCGTTGCGAGGCGTGGGGTCCCCGAGGAGGGCACCCCTGGTCGACACGACAGTGTACTGGATGTTGTAGGCGTGCAGGGTGTCGGCCACGCCGGGGAACCATCCAAGCTGGGGAAGCCAGAAGCCGGCCGGATGCTTGGCGAAGGCCCTGCGGTGGGCGACGATCGCCGTCTCGACTTGGGCCGCGACGGCCTCGGCGTTGTCCCTGAAAAGGGGAAGGAACGCGTGGGTGGCCCCGGTCGTGATGAGCTCGATCCTCCCGCGCTTGTAGAAGTAGTCGAAGGCCCCGAGGATGTTGCGCGAGTAGGTGAGGTCGAAGTCCTCGCGGTCGGCGCGGTAGAGCTCGGCGTAGAGCCGCGCGAGCCGCGAGAACTGGGGATCGCCTCGAAGCCTCTCCTCCTCGGCCGAGGCGAGGCGCAGCTGGGAGTCGAGGTAGTCCACATAGCGGTCGCAGAGCACCTTGTCCCCGAGCATTGCGGCGAGGGTCGGCGAGATGTTGAGGGTCAGGTGGAAGGGTATGCCCTCGTCGTCGAGACGGCGGAAGAGCCGGAGCAGGGGCAGGTAGGTTTCGGACAGGGCCTCGAAGAGCCAGCGCTCCTCGAGGTAGCGCGGGTGGTCGGGCCTGCGGACATAGGGGAGATGGGCGTTGAGCACGAGGGCGAGGAAGCCTGTCTGCATGGTGTCTTCCTTACTCGCCGTCGCCTTGCCCACTACGGGCCGGCAGGATGCGCTGGGGGTTCTCGTCCCTGACGACCTCGATGTCCAGTTCCTCGATGCCAGAGAGCTCGAGGAGCTTGATGACCCGGTCGCTCAGGGGCCTGCCCGATTCCAGGGCCTGTCTCGGGGACTCGACGTCATTGGACCGGGCGAGCACCCTGATCCTGCCCGAGGGGCTCTCGCCGGGGCGCGAGCAGAGGTCGATCCTGAAGCGCACGCCGGGCCTTGGGAGATTTATATACCATTGATAGTCCTCGGCCGCGATCGGGATGTCGAAGTATTCCCTGCGGCTGTCCTCGCCGCCGAGCTCGATGACGCGGAGGAACAGGACGGTGCTGCTCTCCTCGCCGAAGAGGATGCTGGCATCGGCGTCGGAGATGTCCCAGTAGGCGAAGGCCCAGGAAGGGTCGCGCACGAGGCCTCGGATCAGGGTTTCGTTGTAGCGCGTTTCGAGGACGGGGGACTCGGGCGCGCTCTGCCCGGTTTCGGACTCGATCTCGTCGAGCTCGCGGGAGAAGTACTTCTTCTCCTCGACATGGACCGCCTCTCCGCGGCCCGCGCGTCTGTCCTCGGAATCCTCGGCGAGTGCGTCGCATATCTCTTCGATGACAAAGAGCCGTTCGAGCCCCGGTGGGAGGTCGAGCCCCATCTTGTCCGCAAGGCCGTAGAGCGCTTCGAGCGACAGGGAATCGAACTTCTCTGAAGTCACACGCACATTCTGGAAAATAAGGATAACACTTGTCAAGGCCGGATGCGTCGTCGCCACAGCCTGCCGCCGCGCGGTGACACTGACCTAATCAGAGGCGGGATTCCCCGGGGCGGTGCCGGGCGTTCCCCCGGAAGGCTTCCTTCTGCGCCTCCTGCGCCTCGGCGGGCGGGGCCCCTGGCCCTCTCCCTCCGGCCCTGTCCCTGCCCCGTCCTGGGCGGAAAGGGGGGGTATCCGCCTCTCCTGCTGACGCAGGGGCTCGGGTGCCGCCGTCCTTTCTCCCTGCCGGGTCCTTCCCCTCGCGCGCTCTCCGGCGCCGCCATGCGGCCTTTCTCCCTGGGCCTTGCGCGGCCTCTGCAGCGGCGACACCCCCCTGCGCTTGAACACCATGAGCACAGCGGCCTCGAGCTCGACCCGCGGGGGATTCAAGGGGGCGAGGAAGAGCCTGGCCTCGTGGATGGCCTCGCGGTAGGCATCGGGCGTGTCGACAAAACGCTCGGGCCTTGTCTCGAGGAAGGGCCGCAGGTAATGGGCGAGGAGGCCGGCGAGGCGCTTCTCCCGCTCGGGGTCGGCGGCATGGGCGTCGAGCTCGACCAGGGCGGACTTGAGAGCCGTCCTGTAGGCGGGGTTGGTGGCGAGGAGGCGGGCCGCCTCGCTCTGGATGTGCTTGAGCAGGTCGAAGGCCGCGAGGCCCTCGATGATGGGGGAGGCCCGGCCCGAGCCGAGGATCTTCACGAATTCCTCGGTGAGCCGCGAGGGGCTCGCCTCGGAGAGGAGCTCGGAGTCCTTGTGGAGCCTGCGCCTGAGCTTCCAGGTTATGCGGAAGCCGGCCATGGCGGCGTACTTCACGCAGCGGATCATGCGCACCGGATCCTCGATGAAGATCGTCTTGAGCGGGATCACCGGCTTCACGCGCCTCGAGGCGACGTCCTTGAATCCGCCAACGTAGTCGATCAGGGTCGAGTCGTGGGGGTCGAAGTAGAGGGCGTTGAAGGTGAAGTCGCGCCTGAGCGCGTCCTCGTCGATGGTGCCGAACTCGTTTCCGATGGTGCCGTTCGCGATCGAGCGGAAGGTCGAAACCTCGAAGATCTTCTGCCCTGCGTAGACGTGGACGAGGCGGAACCTGCGGCCGATGACGCGGGCGCTCCTGAAGATGCGGCGGATCTTCGCGGGCTGGGCGTCGGTGACTATGTCGAAGTCCTTGGGCGTTCGCCCCAGAAGGAGGTCGCGGACCGCGCCGCCGACGATGTAGCACTCGTGGCCGCTCTCGCGGAGGCGTTCGACGATACGGAGGGCGTCGGGGTCTATGCCCGATCGCTGGATGCGGTGTTCCGCTTGGGTGTACACCAGGGCCTTGGCAACGGGCCGGCCGTCTTCAGATCTGCGGTAGCGGATGAGCACGCACTTAGCCTCGCCGATTGGTTGGAGTTATTTACCGAATACACCGCTATTATAGCGCCGAAGCATGAGCAAGGGTCAAGCTGAGAGCCGGCGCTTCTCGAGCCAGGCTTCCATAAACGCCATCACCTCGTCCCGGTTGGTCTCGTTGAGTATTTCGTGGCGGGCCCCGGCCCAGGACCTTAGCTCGAGGTCCCGCGATCCCGAGCCGCGGAGCATCCCTTCCAGGACCTGGCCGAAGCCCTTGGCCCCACCAACGGGGTCTGCCTCGCCCACGCAGATCGCCACCGGCAGGCTGCCCGGTATCCTGAAAAGGAGACCAGTCTTGCCATAGACGAGGTCGAAACCGGAAAAAAGGTCAAGAAAGAGGCCCGGAGTGCCCAGGAAGCCGCAGCGCCTGTCCTGGACATACTTGTCCACCTCGGCGGGATCCCTTGAAAGCCAGTCGAAGGCAGTCCTCACCGGGGCGAAGGCCTTGTTGTAGCTCCCGAAGGACATGGTGTCGAGGAGGCGTGACCTGGCCTTCGAGCCGAGGATGAAGCTTTCTGCCGAGGCTAGGAGCCTGCCGGCGAAAAGAAGGCCGCCGGCCGGCGGCTTTATCACCCCGGAGAGGATGCAGCCGGAGAGACGACGTCCCTCGATGCCCATGAGGGCCTCGGCAAGCAGGGAGCCCATGGAATGGCCGAGAAGGAAGAGGGGCCGGGAGGGAAAGTCGGCCGAGGCCCTGGCCGCGGCCTCCCTGAGGTCGTCGAGGACCCGCACAAAGCCGCCGCGGCTCGCGAACCAGCCCAGGTCTGGCTCGGAGGCCGTCAGTCCATGGCCCCTGTGGTCGGGCGCGTATACGGCCCAGCCCAGGACGGTGAGCCTCTCGGCGAGGCGGGCGTAGCGGGCTCCGTGCTCGGCCAGGCCATGGGCGACAAGCAGGACTCCGGTCACCTCCCCCTCGGGAAGCCAGTGATGGACATGGATTTCCGCCCCGTCGCTCACCCTCAGGATGAAATCCGCGGTCTTCATGGAGCCTCCTCAAGGGTGTACAGGGCAAGTCTATGGCTTCATCGTGGGTGGCACAAGTGCGGCTTCCCGCCTGTGGGCCGGAGGAAATATAGCACCGGAACCGGGCCGTATTGGGATCAAGGTTTGGGGGCTATGTGCCGATAAGTGAGCTACGGGGGCTCCAAGGGCCCCTGCGGACAGGGCCGGAGTTGCCGCCCTCTGCAATGATTTTCGGCGGCCGGAGAGAATGCTTTAGCGTTTTTTCGCCGGTTTCCAGCCGCGTTTTGGGCCGCGAGGAGGGGCCCGGAAACAGGAACAACAGGGGGACGCGGAACCCGCGACGCCGCGCCTTCAACCAGAAAAATCGGGGCAAGGATGCCCCGAAAGCGAATCCACGGAGGATACACATGATCATCAATCACAACCTCAGCGCCATGTTCGCCGACCGTTCCCTCAGGGTCACCAACGAAGCCACCGAAAAGAACATGGAGAAGCTCTCTTCCGGCCTGCGGATCAACCGCGCCGGTGACGATGCTTCCGGCCTCGCCGTCTCCGAGAAGATGCGGTCCCAGATCCGCGGCCTCAACCAGGCCAGCCGCAACGCCTCCAACGGCATCTCCTTCATCCAGACCACGGAAGGCTACCTCCAGGAGAGCCAGGACATCCT
>JANXYO010000086.1 GCA_025356015.1 Spirochaetaceae bacterium | reverse complement strand
CAAGGTGGGAAGCCGTGACCTGCTTGAGCAGGGCTACTTTCGGATGCTAGTCTGCCGGAAGACACGAGCTGAACCGGGAGTGGCCATGAGAGAGTACCGCTATGAACTCGAGCCCCAGGATCAGAAGAAGCTATTCTTCTGGTCATGGTACCACGCCCCCCAGCTTCGATGGCAACGCCTCTTCGCGGGACCAGCCTGCCTGGCGCTCTCGGCCCTCTTCCTGTTTCACCGGGCGAGCGGCAACTACTACCTCGTGGGCATGGCCCTCGCGGCTGCCGGCATGTTCTATCTCTATCGGCCATATTTTCAGTACCACAGGGCAAAGCATGATGGGCTGCGCGCCACCCTCCTGCTCACCTCAAGGGAATTCCGCTACAAGGACGAGGCGAACGAGTCCACGATCGATGCCTCGAGCATCATTTCCATCGCCGAGGGCAAGCGCTACATGTTCCTGGGTCTAAAGCTCGAAAAGCTCATGTATATCCCCTTCGACCTCGAGCGCCTCGAGGACCGCCAGGACTTCATGGCCAGGCTCAGGCGAATGACGGGAAGCGAGTAGGAGCCCCGGCCTTCAGGGGCGCCCCCCTTCTAGCCGCGGCGGTGGGTCTTGTCGTAGAGGTCTCCGAAGAGCCCCTCCGGGTCGGTGCGCCGCTTGGCCGCATCCCAGGCGCCCCGGTTCCAGATCCTCCAGAACTCCTGTCTCTCGTAGAAGTTGTGCGAAATCAAAGTCTTGATCCCCTTTAGCTCGACGAGCTTCTCCTCGAGAAGGCGGAAGTAGTTGCGGCCGTCGCGGGGCCTGAAGCCGTAGACGGCGAAATCGAGGTAGAGCTCCTCGCCGCCCATGCCCAGGAATTCGGGCGAGATCCAGGGATAGGGCCTGGCTATCCTGTAGGGCACTATCCAGAGAGGCCAGTAGTTGAACTCACGCCCGTAAAAATCGAGGAAGTCCCTTGCCTTCGAAATGGGCACAAACACATCGACCACGACCTCGGGCTTGTCCGCCCTGATCATGAAGGGCAGCTTCCTGGCGAGCGAGAGCATCCGTGTCGAGCCGAGGAAGATCTTCCCCACCAGGAGGCGGACGAGGGGATTCTCCAGGCCGTAGTTCCTGCCGATCCAGTGGCAGTCGGCGTCATAGCGGAAGAAGTACTCCCGCGCCGTCATGTAGTCCTCGCTCATCCTCGCGGCCGACCTGTGGTAGGCGCGCATCCATTGATAGGAATGCAGGTAGGGCGCCTCGTCGACGAACTCGCCAAGGCAGAGGACGAAATTGCCCGGCGACAGGCCCAGACCGTCGATAAAGGTCGAGTCGGCTCGCCCTACGCGCTCTTCTATCGCGGCGAGGCAAGACTCGACGCTGTCGTGGTGCTCGAAGACGAGGTGGACATAGGGCTTCGCCGGGAGGAGGCTGAACTTGAGCCTTGTAATGAGGGCGATGGTGCCGAAGGTGCCATGCACCATGTCAAAGAGCTGGCCATTCTCGCCCTCACGCGAGCAGCAAAGGACCTCACCCTTCGCGGTGAGGACCTCGTACTCGAGACAGTTGTCATGGAAGCCCCCCAGACGATGGGACATGGATTCTACCGAGCAGCCGGCGACCGCGCCCCCAATGGTGATCGTCTTTAGCTCGGGCACGCAGGCCGGGACAAGGCCATGGGCCAGGGTCGCCTGGACGAGGGCATCGAAGGTGAGCCCGGGCTCGGCGGTGCAGGTCCTTCCCTCGACATCGAGCTCGAGGATCTCATCGAGGTCTGAAACATCGATGACCCTCGCCCCTCCTCCCTTGCCCCGTCGCTTCGGGACCTGGTGCGATGGCGAGCTCTTCCGGAACCTCGCTGCCCCTTGGCCGGCAGCCCTCGAGAGTTCCCCCGCGATGCGCTCGATCTTCTGTTCATGCGTCATGGTTTTTAATGCTCCCTTCTAAAAGGTCTCGAACTCCTCGTCGCTGCCGTCGTCCTTTCGCGGAGCGATTGAGAGCCTCCTGGGCCTGACCGTCGCCGGTCCTGGCAGGGTTTCCTGAGGCTTCGGGCCTTCCGGGGCCGATCGTGGCCTCTTTCCTTCGCCCCCAGATCGGTTTCCGCTTATCCCCTCCAGCCTGAAAAAACCGACGGCATCTTGCATCGAGGAGGACTGGCCGGTCAATTCCTCGGCCATCGACGCGAGCTCCTCGGAGGCCGAGGCGTTCTGCTGGATGACCTGGTCGAGCTGGACCAGGGCCCTGTTGATCTGCTCGACCCCCGTGTTCTGCTCGCGGCTCGAGCTCGCGATTTCCTGGACGAGATCCGCGGTCTTCCTGATGTCAGGGACGATGGCCTGGATGCGGGCACCAGCCTTCTCGGCCGTATCGGTGCTCGTCTTGGCGAGCTTGGTTATCTCGGCGGCGGCGTTCTGGGAACGCTCGGCGAGCTTGCGAACCTCGGAGGCCACCACTGCGAAGCCCTTTCCCGCGTCTCCAGCCCTCGCTGCCTCGATGGCCGCGTTCAGGGCCAGTAGGTTGGTCTGCCTGGCGATCTCCTCGATTATGCCGATCTTCTGCGCAATGTCCTTCATCGCGACGACAGCCTGAAGGACTGCCGCCCCGCCTTCGTCGGCGTCGGAGGCCGTCTTGCGCGAGATGCGTTCGGTCATCATCGCGTTGTCGGCGTTCTGCTTGATGTTGGCGCTCATCTCCTCCATCGCCGAGGAGACCTCTTCCCCTGCTGCCGCCTGCTCTGTGCTGCCCTGGGAGAGTGACTGGGCGGTGGCCGAGACCTGGCTAGCCCCTCCCGATACCTCGGAGGCTCCCGCCTGGATCCCCGCGGCGACGCGCGTTATCGAGGTCCTGAGGCCTTCCATGGCCCGGGCCATGTCACCGATCTCGTCGCCGCGCCCGCGCATCCGCGCGAGGGAGGCCTTGTCGATTCCCGCCAAGGCGAAATCGCCCTCGGCGAAGCGGCCATTGATCGCGGTGACTAGTCCGACAGGCCTTGAGATGCTCCGGGCGATGATGAGCATCACCAGCAGTCCCACGGCCGCGCAGACCAGGCCGATGGCAATGGTCAGATACAGCAGCCGGTACAGGGGGGCGAACATGATGGCCAGGGGGATGGTCACGCCGAGAGACCATGGGCTTGTGGAAGCCCCTATCTGGATCGGCGCATAGCTGATGTATGAGAGGGCCCCCGATCCAGGACTGCTCATCACCAAGCTGTAGGGCCTTCCCTCGCGCATGGCGGAAAGCAGGACCTCCTTGTTCTGAGGCGTGTCCTCGCCCACAAGCTTGCCAATGTTGGCCTTCACGGGGTGGTATAGCATGGCCCCGGAATTGGACATCAGGGTCCCAAAGGCGCCCTCATAGGGATTGATTCCCTTCACGATGGATTCGAAGGTGGTAACTGCGATATCGACGCCTATCACGCCCTTGAAGGAGCCTGCTTCGTTCACGGGCACCACGATGCTGGTGATGAAGAGCTCGTCCTCCTTCTTACCCGTATACGAGTAGAAGTAGGGTTCCATGACCGTCTCCTTCCCCGTTCTCTTCGCAAGGAGGTAGTAGTCGCCCACCCCTTCCTTCTCGTAGTCGATGTTGGGATCGAGCTGGATCTTTCCGGTTCCGCGGCTGAAGACAGACACAAAGCGCCCCGTCGCGTCATGGCCCGGGGCATTGCGGTAACTCGAGTCCCTGGCGTCGAAGGCATTCGGCTCCCATACTGTCCAGGATCCGAGGAGGATGGGATTCGCCTCGAGGGTCTGGTTGAGGACCGCAAGGGCCGCCTTTCGGTCAGGATTGCCGGCCTTCCTCATCGCGATGAAGGCGTTGGCCATCTCGCGCGGCGTCTCGGCGATCCGCTCGAGCTCGGACCTGACCTGGTTGGCGTAGCGTGCCGAGAGGGTGTCGCCCTCGCGGTACACCATGCCGGATATTATCGCGGACGCGCTGAGGTAGGTTACCGCGGCGAGGACCGCCACCACCACAACGAGCAGCACCATCACAGGGAGGATCACCTTACCGCCGATCCTGAGTCTGAGCCTCATATGTCTACCCCTTATGTGCGACCCCAGGCCGCTAGACTGAGTCTAAGCTACGGCAGTGGGGAATCAAGGTAGAACACTACTATTAATTGTAAATGGCAGCGGCCTGGCGGCAGGAAGGCCCTGGGATGGGCGCCCGGGGCGCTAAAGGCGGGCTCATTTCCAGTCTGAATGGAAAATTTCGCCCCTGGGCCTGTCCACGCGCTCGTAGCCTTCGGATGCCCGGGCGTCGCGGAGGGCGCGCACGAGGTTCGCGGGCAGCCAGGTGCTCCTGCACTGGTCGTAGAACTGTAGGCAGGCCGAGATCACCGGGATGGCGAGGCCCGACTCGACACTGCGCGCGACCACCCGCCTCAGGGCTGGCAGGCAGGGATCAAGGAGGGCCTTGATCTGGGCGTCGAGTATGACGAGCTCGAGCTCGGGGTTCCGGCACAGGGCCTCCCCGATGCGGTCGTGAAGAAAGGATTCGCGCCCCTCGGACCAGATGCGCGCTGCCCCGCAGAGATCGACAGGTCCCCCCTGGGCCCCCTGGGCGCGGGAGAGCAGGAGGAAGGCCTGGGCCTGCGCGAGGATCGTGGCCGCGAGGAGGGCCTTCCTGATCTCCTCGACGAGGACAGCCCTGTCGCCTGAGGTCGCGTGCTTGGGACCTCCGAGCACGGCGCTCGCGTCGATGCGCTCATCCTTGAGGACCGAGATGTGGCTCGAGGAGGCCGCCTGGGCGAAGGCGGGAGCGGGCACGCGCAGCTCCATCGCCAGCCTCGCGGCGCTGACACAGGGCTCGCCCGTCGATGCGACGTCCAGGACCTTCTCGAGAAGGGGTTCGCCATCGAGGTCGCGCAGGCCGAGCGCATCGGCTGTCGCCGCCATCAGGGGGTCGGCCAGCTCGCCCCTGTTCCAGTCGGTGTAGATAGTCCGCATGGAATCATGGCTTGACCTGAGGGATTTAAGCAGAAGCAGATAGGATTCGGAGACGAGGTGGGTGAGGAGGCTCTCGAGGCCGCCGCGCGCGTCAACCGCGAGGCCGCTCTCAGTTTCCGATACATGGCCAGTACCGAGGTCTCGTGTCCCGCTCATTGAAGGACTCCCGGGCGTCGATTTTTCCAACTATATCCGATAGCACCGGGATAAAAAAGGGGCCGCTTCCCTACCTTTCGGCACGGGGGCGGCCCTTCGCAGAAGCCCTCCGGCACCTGGGCCGGTTTGCCTCTCCAAGCCAGGGAAGACTCTTAGGGCGCGACGATCGCCTCGGTGGGGCAGACCGAGGCACAGGAACCGCAGTCGATGCAGGTGGAGGGATCAATAAAGCGCATGCCGTTCTTTTCGCTGATCGCGGAAACGGGGCACTCGGGCTCGCAGGCGCCGCAATTGACGCAAGCGTCGGTGACCTTGTAGGCCATGGAATACCTCTCTTGGAAATGGAGTATTTGGAGTATATCCCCCCTTCCCCAGCTTGGCAAGCACCGGCTCCAGACGGTCCGGCCTGTAAGGGGGCCAGTGGGCCCCTCCTCCTTGAGGAAGGCTCCGGCTCTGGCCTGCTAGCCCCGCTCGATCCGAAATAGCCGGGAGCCGTGGCTGGGCATGGAACCGAGATCAAGAAGGCCTCCCGCCGAGGGCACGAGTCGCTCGCCGCTGCGCAGGTCGACCAAGGCCTGGAGCCTGGGCTCGTATTCCTGCAGGGTCGAGATGTCGAAGCGGCGCCTGCCCCGAGCGCGAATATTGAAGAAGCCGACATAGCCCGAGGTGTTGTAGTAGATCTCGGGGATCTCCTTCTCCATCACGTCGACGGCAATCGCCTGGCCCTGGAAGCAGGCGTCCGAGACCTGGTCGATGAGGGCCATGTCGGCGAAGGCGCGTTCAGAGAGCCGTGAGAAGTCGTCGGAGTACATGAGCAGGCCTCCGGAGAGGGCTATAGCATCCATCTGCGTGTAGCGCTCCGCCGCCTTGAGCTTCGTGTCGGTGTCCCTGATCATCACGCAGTCGGGATCGTTGAGCCAGAGCCGCTTGTGCATCGGGCTGCGCACCATGAAGTTCCGCAGGGAGTTCCTCGCGCCCACCATGGCCCCGGTGCGAAGCAGCTTGCCCGAGAGCTTGATCCAGAAATCCCCTGTGTCGGGGCCGACCCGCATCGCGTCGACTGTGCCGATCCCCGCGGAAAGAGGCATCCCGCAGCCAATGATCACAGCCTCGCTCCCAGCCTGCTCGCGGATGAGTCGCATTCCTTCCTTGAGGATCCTTGAGCGGGAAAGGCCGAGCTCGTGGTGGGCTCCGCCGCGGAGGCAGGCCGAGAAGAGGAAGTCGCACTTGAGGTACTCAAAGCCCCACTCGTCCACCATCGTGTGGACGACCTCCTTCAGGTACTCGGCATAGCGAGGATGAGTCACGTCGAGGCCGTAGTAGTAGCCCTTCCATATTGGGTTGTAGCCGGCCTTAAGGAAGCGGCCGTACTCGGTCTTGAGCACGTACTCGGGATGGAGTCTGTAGAGCTCGGAGTCGCTCGAGGCGGCGAAGGGAGCGAACCAGAGCCCGGGCCGCATGCCGGCCGCCCTGATGGCATCGGCGAGTTCGCGCATCCTGCCCTTGAAGGGGGGACTCTGCTCAAGCCAGTCGCCCACGGCCGCCTGGTAGCCGTCGTCGATCTGGAAAAAATCGAAGCCCAAGTCCCGGCGCTTGAGGGCGTCGAGGTTCCTGTAAAGGATCTCGGGCGTGATCTTGTCGTAGTACTGGTACCAGGAGCACCAGCCCCTGAGGTTCTTCGCGGGGGCCGCGTAGCCGGTCTCCTCGCGTATCCTGTGGAAGTAGGACTGCTCGACCTTGGGCCTTGTGCCATAGAGGAAGACGATGCCATCGAGGTCCACGCGCTGGTCCGGGTCTATCATCTGCCTGCCGAAGTCGTAGCTGAGCTCGAAGTAGCTCCCGCCACGCTTGTCGACGTTGAGCTTTATGTAGAAGAACTGGTCGAATGGCGGTTCCTGGCCAACGAGCATGGAGCGGCCGTCGGTGAGGTCGGTGATGACCGAGTACATCTCGGAGGAGAGCTCACCCGGGGTGTTGGAGGGGAGGTTGGCCATGTTGGAGGTGGCGAGGGAAACCAGGCCCAGGCGCGGCCGCAGGGGTTTCTCCGAGATCCTGTATGATCTCGCGGTGGACCAGGACTGGTAGCCGTTGCGGAGGAAGGCGACACGGGAGGGGTGGAAGCCCTCAAGGAAGGGCCCGATCCCCCCCTCGGCCGGGAAGCGGAGCCTGGTGATCCTTATGGACTTCCGGCTCGTGTTGGTGAGGTGGAGCATGTACCTGGAGCCATCGGGAAGGACCTCCATCCTGCCTCGAAGCTCGATCCACTCGTTCCTGTAGATGATCTCGCCGTCGGCGCCGTCCTCGGCGACCAGGGCGAAGGACTTCCTGTCGATGCCGAACTTTAGCTCGACAGAAGCCCTGGGAAACATCCGCGCGAGCGCACTGTCCTTGACGTTGTCCATGTTCCCGCCTTTCGCTTCAACTATATGCCCGCTGGACGCACTTGCAAGGCTGGGGGCCGGGAAGCCCGGCCGCTTCGTTGACGCTTCGCCCACGCTGGGGTATCCTTGTCGCAATGAAGGACATCACCATAGGTCTGTTCAACGACAGCTACATGCCCATCATGGATGGCGTAACGATCACGGTGAGGAACTACGCCTATTGGCTCAACAAGACCCTCGGTCCGACCTATGTGGTGACTCCCTACGTGCCCTTCCATACCGACGAGGAATCCTTCCCCGTCATCCGCTTCCTCTCTATCCCGACCATCGTGCGCCCCCCCTACCGCCTCGGCCTCCCCGAGCTCGATGTCAAGCTCCAGCTCCGCCTCAAGAAGAGGGATTTCTCGATAATCCACGCCCACTCCCCCTTCGGCGCCGGCCTCACCGCCCTCAAGACGGCCCGGGAAAAGGGCATTCCCATCGTCGCGACCTTCCATTCCAAATACCGCGACGACATCAGGCGAATCATGCCGATCGACAGCATCGTCAACGACCAGGTCAAACGCATCGTCGAATTCTACTACTCCGTCGACCACGTCTGGGTGCCGCAGGAATCGGTGGCGGCGACATTGCGCGAGTACGGCTACAAGGGTCCCTATGACGTCGTCGAGAATGGGATCGACCTCAAGCCCAACGCGAACATCGGCCCCTTCCGCGAGCGCGGGTCCAGGCAGCTCGACATGTCCGATGACGCGATCGTCGGCCTCTATGTCGGCCAGCACGTGCTGGAGAAGAACCTCGAGTTCCTCGTCCGCTCCCTCCCGGCGGTGATGCAAGCAGTTCCCCGCTTCCGCATGGTCTTCGTGGGCCAGGGTTACGCCAAGCAGAGGCTCCAGGAACTAGCCCACGAGCTCGGCATAGGCGACAGGATCGCCTTCCACCCCGTGGTGCACGACAGGGAGCTCATCAAGGCGATCTACGCCCGCGGCGACCTCTTCCTCTTTCCCTCCCTCTACGACAACGCGCCCCTGGTCGTGCGCGAAGCCGCTGCCTTCCGCACCCCGGCCGTCCTCCTCAAGGGCGCGACCGCCGCCGAGGTGATCAGGGACGGTGAGAACGGCTTCCTCGCCGACGAGAACCTCGACTCATTCTCGCAGCGGGTCATTGGCATCCTCAAGGATACGCGTTCCCGCGAGCTCGCCGGCTACGGTGCCCAGAGGACGCTCTGCCGCACCTGGGAGGACGTCGTGCGCGAGGTGAGGGACCGCTACCTCGCCATCCTCTCGCGTTGGGCGATTTAGGCCCCGCCGCGGGCCCAGGAGAAGCGATGAAAGAACAGCTGATACTCAAGAACCTCCCCTTCATAAAGATCCTCCCTGCCTGGGCCCAGGAACTCTCGTACAAGTACTGCTCCAAGACCGCGAACCTCTACATCGTCCACGGCAACATCAGGGACTTCCTCCCGCACAAGATGAACGAGGGCGAGTTCCTGTTCGTGAAGATCCAGGAGTACATATCGGAGGTCCTCTTCGGAAACCGCGACGTCATCGCCTTCTACGACCGATCGAGCGGAGTGAGCTTCTGCGAGAAGGCCATGGAGCGCGACTACCTCACGGCGATGCGCTCGCGCAGACCCGACACCGACGACGAGGACTTCCTCTCGAACGACCCCCTGAAGGCCTTCGCCTACCTCGAGGAGTACGTCCTCACCCAGATCCCCCAGAAGAAGCGCATCGTCCTCATCATCGACTACGCCGAGACCGTGGCCCCGGCGAGCGACGTCTCGCGGCTGTCGGACGAGGACCGCTACTGCTTTGTGACCCTGAACCGCTGGTCCCACGAGCCTGTGTTCACCCGGGGCGACGTGTCCGTGATCCTCCTCACCGAGAACATGAGCGACCTCAACCCCCGGCTCGCCTCGAGCCCGACGACGGTCAAGGTCGAGATACCCATCCCCGACGAGGGGGTGAGGGCCCAGTTCCTCCGCTTTCTTGCCGCCAAGGAGAACCTCCTCCTCGACAAGGGCCTCACGGCCGAGCAGGTGGCCGCCCTCACCTCGGGCCTCAACCTCACGAACCTCAACCGCCTCGCGGCGGAGAGCTGGCAGGAGGACAAACCCATCTCGGGCGACTACCTCAGGCAGAAGAAGCGCGAGATCATCGAGTCCGAGGCGGGGGGCCTGCTCGGTTTCCTCGACACCGACCACGACCTCTCCTTCGTCTCCGGCCACGAGTTCGTGAAACGCAGGCTCAGGAGCGCCGCCCGTGCGATCAAGCAGGGCAGGCTCGACGTCCTGCCCATGGGCTACCTCATCTCGGGACCCGTGGGCACGGGGAAGAGCTTCATGGTGAGCGCCTTCGCGGGCGAGATCGGCGTGCCCATGGTCGTCTTTCGCAACTTCCGCTCCAAGTGGCAGGGCGTCACCGAGTCCAACCTCGAGAAGGTCCTCACCATCCTCAAGGCCATGGCCCCCGTGGCGGTGATGATCGACGAGGCCGACGCCTTCCTCGGGGACCGCAACCAGGACGGGGACTCTGGCGTGTCCAACCGTGTCTTCTCCCAGATCGCGTCCTTCATGGGAAACACCGAGTACCGCGGCAAGATCATCTGGTTTCTCATCACCTGCCGTCCCGACCTCCTGCCCATCGACCTGAAGCGCCAGGGAAGGGCCGAGGAGCACCTCGCCCTCTTCTACCCCGAGACCGAGGCCGAGAAGATCGCCCTCTTCGAGACCCTCGTGCGAAAGCTCGACCTCTCGATCAGGCGCTTCCCCGTGGCCGACCTCATGCGCCGCTTCAGGCACGAGTTCTCAGGCGCCGACCTCGAGGCCGTCCTCATCAGGGCCAAGCTCCGCGCGGTCATGGAGGGCAGGACCTTCGTCACCAAGGAGGACATGGACGAGACCCTCGTCGACTTTGTCCCACCCGCCTATCCCCACGAGATCGAGCTCCAGAACCTCGTCGCGGTGCTCGAGTGCACTTCGAAGGAGATGGTCCCCAAGCGCCTCCAGAACCTCGACCGCACGAAGCTCGTGAGGGACATACGGGAGCTCAAGGCCCTCCTGGGAGAGGGACCCTTCGGCTAAAGGGCGCAGTACGACCGGGCCTGACCACCTGGCAGCTCCAGGATTGCCCCGCCCCCAACTTGCGCGCCTCGGATTTCGGCCCTAGACTACAGGCCCCATGGATAAAAGCAAGGTCACGAACGGAGTCTGGCTCGTGCGCATCCCCGAGGCGGATCTCTGCATCCTTTGCGGCAGTCCCCCCGACGTCGTGAAACACATGATGAAGCGCGGCCTCCTTGTCGAGGTCTCGCGTGGGGGGGTCGTCTTCGAGACCGGCCCTAACGCCATCCTCCTCTCCGACGTCACGGTCCAGGGCGGCACCTTCTCCAACCTCGCGGAGTTCCCCCTCCTGCAGATGTTCTACCGCCAGGGCATGACCATACCGGGCCACGTCAACAACACGGGCCGCAAGCCCATGTTCATCGGCCTCTCGAACCAGCTCCTGGCCCAGTCGGCCTACATCGCCCGCGGCACCTTCGGCCTGGCCGACGAGGCCGAGATCGAGGCCGCCGGGATCAAGGCCGAGGTCGCGCGGGAGATCATGCGGGTCAAGCTGCGCTTCGCCTTCGGAAAGCCGGGCGCCCTCGAGGAGATCGCCGACTTCGTCAGCACCGACTCAGGGAGGGCCGAGCTGCCCGGCGGCGTGACGGTCGAGAGAAAGTCGCTCAACGTGTACGAGTTCCGCCGCGCCGGAGAGTCCGTCGAGGTGGACCTCAACCTGGGCCCGGGCGAGACCTACGAAAGCGCGGTTCGCCTCGACAGCCATCGCATCAAGCTCGACTACTTTTCGATCGTGCATTCAGGCGAGGGCAACGGCTGGGACAAGGACCGTCCCTGCATGTCGAGCATCATCGTCTTCCAGGGCCGCATCTACCTCATCGACACGGGCCCCGACGTGCTCAACACCCTGACCTCGCTCGGGATCTCGGTCAACGAGATCGAGGGAATATTCCATACCCACGCCCACGACGACCACTTCGCCGGCCTGACCTCCCTCGTTCGCACCGATCACCGCATCAAGTATTTCGCTACCCCCCTCATCAGGTCGGCTGTCATGAAGAAGCTCTCGGCCGTG
Source organism: Spirochaetaceae bacterium (assembly GCA_025356015.1). GTDB lineage: Bacteria > Spirochaetota > Spirochaetia > Treponematales > Rectinemataceae > JANXYO01. The sequence goes on along the minus strand of JANXYO010000086.1, from coordinate 36,240 downwards.
ATGTCCCTGCCGGAGAAGCGCTTCGCCACCGCCTTCGATTTCCACGACCTGAGCTTCAACCGCTGGAACGACATAGAGGGTCTCGAGGTCCTCCCCGTGCTCTCCCTCCATCCCGTCGAGACCAACATCCTCCTCTTCCGGACCCTGTGGCAGGGCGGCCACCGCACCTACGCCCACCTGGCCGACATCCCCCCCTTCTCGGTCCTCAAGCAGTACCTCCTCGACGACCCCGAGAGGGGCGAGTCCTCGACCCGGCTCCACGACGTCATGATGAAGAGCCTCCTCCAGCCCGTCGACCTCAAGAAGATCGACTCGGGCGGAGGCCTCATCCACGGCAGGGCCGAGGACTTCGCGAGCGACAAATCAAAGAAGATCATCCTGAGCCACACGGCGGGCGAGCTCAGCCCGGCGCAGAAGGAGATCGGATCAAGCGCGTCCTTCGGCCTGCAGGACTCCCTCATCGAGTCGAACATCGACTACGCCCTCCGGCACGCCGACCGCTACCTCACCGAGTACTTCCCCGAGGCGGCCCGCCACGACATCGAGATGCTCCTCAACTGCCCCACCGCCGAGATCAACGCCGGCCAGGTCCTGCTCAAGAAGGGCGCCGAGGCCGAGGACGTCTTTCTCGTCATCAACGGTGTCCTCGACGTCGTCGACGCGAAACAGGGGGTCCAGCACATGCTCTCGGCCGGGACCATTGTGGGCGAGACCTGCGCCCTTTCCGGGGAGAGCTCGCCTCGCACCTATCGCGCCCGCAGCTCGATCAGGGTCCTGCGCATCCCCGCGGGGCTCTACCTCGAGTTCGCCTCGAGGAACTACGACGTGGCCGAGCTGCGCCGCACCAGGGAGGTCACCCTCTTCCTCCAGAGCACCTGGCTCTTTGGAGAGATGGTGTCGAGCGCCATCCACAACCGCATCGCAAGGGATGTCAGCTCGAGAAGGAGGGCTGTGGGCGAGGGGCTCTCCGACAAGGGCGAGTCCTCCCTCGTCCTTGTCCGCTCGGGCCGCGCCCGCGTGCTGATGGAGGAGGTCGAGGTCGACCTCATCGGCCCCGGCGGCGTGTTTGGTGAGGAGAGCCTCTTCTTCCACCGCAGCTCCCTCATGAGCGCGAAGGTCACCGAGGAGGGCGAGTTCCTCTACATCCCCCCCGATGCCCTGGGCAAGGTGCCCATCGTCGAGTGGAAGCTCCTCGAGACCTACGAGCGCCGCATAACGCGCTTTGGCGCCTCTCGCGCGGCGCCCTAGCGTCCCTGGAGGCTCGCTATCAGCCCCGAGCCCTGGTGAAGCTGCAGGTACCAGGCCAGGGTTGTGCGCACCCCATCCTCGAGCCTCGTGGGCTCGAAACCGAAGGTTGCCTTGAAGCTGCTGCCGTCGACGAGGTAATCCTCCTCCTTCTGGTACAGCATCTCACCTAGCTCACGTATCACCGGGACGAAGATGCCTGCGAGGGCCAGGACGGGCCTCGGGATAGGGGATATGCCCCTGCCCCTTCCTGCGGCCTCGAAGAAGAGCTGCGCAAGCTCCCTCGTGCTCGTAGTCCTGTCGTTCGGCACGATCCATGCCTTGCCCAGGGCGGCTGGGCTCTGGGCGGCTGTGGCCAGGGCCCGTCCATAGTCTGCGACATATGTATAGCTGTGCATCCGGTCGGGATCCCCCAGGATACCTGGTTTCCTCCCCGCGTAGAGGGGCTCCAGGAAGCGCACCGTCCCGAAGACGCTCTGCTGGATGGCCCCGGGACCGTAGAAGTCCGAAGCCCTCACGGCGGTCCAGCGCAGGCCACGCGAAGCCCCTGCCTCTACAAGCTTCTGGTGCAGGGCCTTCTGCAGGGCGCCCTTCCTGGTGTGCGGTTCTTGGATGGCATCCTCGTGGATGCGACCCTGGCCCCTTGAATACATGTATAGGTTCTCGGCCACGGCGAGGACGGCATCGGCCTCAAGCGCGGCAGAGACCAGGGCGGCATGGATCGGCGGCAGTCCCCTCGCCCAATCCTCGTAGGACAGGTTGAGGCAATGGTAGATGTGGCTCGCCCCGGCGCTGGCCTTCCTGAGCTCGGCAGGATTGGCGGCGTCGCCTGAGAGCAGTTCAAGGCGGGATTCCTTCTCGCTCCTAAGCTTATCCACGAAGGCCACAGGCCTGCGGCCGCTTCTCGAGACCATCCTCACCCTGTGGCCCAGATCGAGGAGATGAAGCGCCGTCGATGCCCCCACGGGCCCCGCGCCGAAAACCACCTGCAGCCCAGCTCCCATACCCGCCTCATTGTAGGCGCTGCCTACATAGGGGAAGATACGCTGGAGGGGATGGCCGCGTCAACCTCAAATTGTTGGCATTGCCCACATGCATTCTTGCCCCCCTCGGGACCTGCATGCTACCTTTTGGATAATGGAAGCAAGGGAGAGATACCACCACGGGGCACTTCGCCAGGCCCTCCTCGCCGAGGCCTTCAAGGTCCTCGAAAAAGAAGGCCTTGGGGGTCTGAGCTTGCGCGGAATCGCCGAGGCCACCGGGGTCTCGAAGACCGCGCCCTACCGCCACTTCGCCGACAAACAGGCCCTCCTCTCGACCCTCGCGTCCGAGGGCTTCCGCCTCCTTGCCGACGCCCTTGAGGGAGCCAAGACCGGTCTCCCCGGCCCCACTCCTCAAAAGACCGTCCTGGCCCTCTGCAGTGCCTATGTCGAGTTTGGTCGGGCTCGGCCCGAACTCTACAGGCTCATGTTCTCGAGCTTCGGCTACGCCCTGCACTCGGAATCCTGTGCCCGGAACAGCGCCCGCGCCATGGCCTGCCTCGTCGGCACGGTCCAGGAGGCCCAGGCGGGGGGATGGCGGACCGAGAGCGAGCCCCGCGCCCTCGTCCTCTCGCTCTGGGCAGAAGTCCACGGCTGGACCGGCCTTCTCATCGATGGCCTGATCCCCCCTGAGCTCGCCCCGGTGGATGGGGCCTGGCTCGGCCTCGCCGAGACCTTCCTCCGGTGAGCCAAGCCAGGGCGGCCATCCTCGGTCTTGAGCTTGTACGCAGGGCCCTCTGCGGAGCCTTGCCTGGGCCTCAGGCCCAGGGCTTGATGGCTCCCGAGCGCAGGCCCGGAGCCGGGGACAGGGCCGGCGCCCCTTGGAGGGAAGCCGCTGTCGTCATCGCCCTCTACCCTGGGGCCTCGGGCCTCCTATTTCCCCTCACCCTGAGGACCGAGGACATCGCCCATCACCGGGGACAGATCAGCCTCCCCGGGGGATCGCGGGAGCCAGGGGAATCCCTCAGGGCCACCGCCTTGCGCGAAGCCTGGGAGGAGATAGGCATCGATCGGGAGGCGATTGAGATCATCGGGGAGCTCTCCCCCCTTGATGTGCCGCCCAGCGGCTTCCGGATAAAGCCTTTCGTGGCCTACCTCGCCGAGAGACCAGCGTTCCGCCTCCAGGAAAAGGAAGTCGCCGAGCTCATCGAAGCCCCCCTGGGCCTCCTTGTCGATCCGGATCGCCGCAGGATGGGGGAAAGGAGCCATGGCGGCGAAACCTTCCCCGTCCCCCTGTTCCTGGTTGGCGCCCACGAGGTCTGGGGAGCCACGGCGATGATCCTGGCCGAGTTCGGGTCCATGCTGAGACGCGAGCTCGACGGAAAACCCCCCAGTCCCTGATGGGTAGAAATTGCCCTCATCCGCTCATCTTGACATATTCCGCCCGAATGTTAGATAAGTAATCTCCTCATGCTTCGCCCCCTACAAGGGGAGCTTCCCAACTGAAACTGAAATGGAGGTACCGATGCCGTATAAGTCGGTGGTGCTGATAAAGCAGGTTCCCGACACCCATAATATCACCGGCAAGGTGATGACCGACGAGGGCACGATCGACCGGGCAGCCCTGCCGGCCATCTTCAACCCCGAGGATCTCAATGCCCTTGAGATGGCCCTCGAGGTGCGCGAGCGCCATGGCGGGACGGTCACTGTCCTGACCATGGGCCCGCCAAGTGCCGCCGAGATCCTCCGCGAGTCCCTCTACCGCGGGGCCGACGGGGCCGTCCTCCTGAGCGACCGGCGCTTCGCCGGCGCCGATACCCTGGCGACCTCCTACGCCCTCGCCTTGGCAGTGAGGAAGCTCGGTGCCTTCGACCTGGTCTTTTGCGGCCGCCAGGCCATAGACGGGGACACGGCCCAGGTGGGTCCCCAGACCGCCGAGAAGCTCGGCATACCCCAGATCACCTACGCCGAATGCGTCCTCGCCCTCGAGGGCGGGACGATCGTCGTCAAGCGCGCCCTCGACCACGGCACCGAGACTGTCGAGTGCAGCCTCCCCTGCCTCCTCACCGTCGTCTCCAGCGCCAACGAGCCGAGGCCAGCCTCGGTCCGCAGGCGGATCGCGAACAAGCTCGCGGCCACGAGCATGGAATACAAGGCCCTGCTCGCAAAGTGGCCCGAGTTCGGCAGCGAGGAGGCCCTCGACGCCTTCCTGACCGAGCGCAAGCTCAAGATCCCGGTGTGGACGGCCGCCGAGCTCGGCGCCGAAGAGGCCAAGCTAGGCCTGGCGGGCTCCCCCACCCAGGTCTACAAAGTCAACTTCGTCGTGCTCGAGAGCGCCGAGAGCAGGGACGTTCCGCCGACCCGCGAGGGCATGGCGGCCCTCGTCGACGAACTCATGCGCGAATACATCGTAGGGTAGGCGAGACAATGAGCGACACCAGGAACGTTTGGATTTTCGTTGAACAGGACGGAGGCCGGATCGCCGACGTCAGCATCGAGCTCTTGTCCAAGGGCCGGGAGCTCGCAGACAGCCTCAAGAGCGAGCTCTGGGCCGTGCTCTGCGGAGCCTCGGTCGATGGCCTCGCGCAGACGCTGATCGCCCAGGGAGCGGATAGGGTCATCGTCGCCCAGCACAAGGAGCTCGATCCCTACCGCACCCTTCCCTACGCCAGGGTGATCACGCGCCTCGTCGAGGAGCGCAGCCCCTATATTCTTCTGTTTGGCGCCTCGCCCGTGGGCAGGGACCTTGGTCCCCGGGTCGCGAGCGCGATCAGGTCGGGTCTCACCGCTGACTGCACCGACCTCCAGATCGGGGACTACGAGTCCAAGAAAGAGGGCGTGGTCTTCAAGGACCTCCTCATGCAGATCAGGCCCGCCTTCGGCGGCAACCTCATAGCGACCATCGTGAACCCCCACCACAGGCCCCAGATGGCGACCGTGCGCGAGGGCGTCATGCGCCGAGCAGAGAGCGACGCGACGAGGAAGGGCAGCATCGAGCGCATCGAGAGCGTCTTCGAGAAGTCAGACCTGGCCCTCAGGGTGGTCTCCCGCGAGATGCGCGAGTCCAAGGTGAGGCTCAAGGACTCGGCCGTCATCGTCTCGGGCGGAGCCGGCGTCACGGGCGCACAGCAGTTCGACCTGCTTCGCGAGCTCGCCCAGGTCCTCGCTGGCGAGGTCGGAGCCTCCCGCGCCGCGGTCGACTCGGGCCTCATCGGCCACGAGCACCAGGTGGGGCAGACCGGGACCACCGTCAGGCCCAGGCTCTACATCGCGGCCGGCATCTCAGGCGCGATCCAGCACAGGGCCGGCATGGACGAGTCCAACAAGATCATCGCCATCAACACCGACCCCGACGCACCGATATTCCAGATCGCCAACTACAAGATAGTGGGCGACCTCGCCGACGTGATCCCGATGCTCATCACGGCCCTGCGCGAGAAGGCGAAATAGGAGAGAAGGACATGGCAGAGAATTTTTACCTCGACAACCCCGATCTCCGTTTCCGCATGGAGGGCGCCGCACTCTCCGCGATAGTCGACCTCAAGGAGAAGGGCTATAGCACGGCCGCGAAATACGCCAATGCCCCGCGCAACTACGCCGACGCCCAGGACAACTGGCGCCTCATCCTCGGTATCCTCGGCGACATCTGCGCGAACGTGATAGCGCCCCGCGCAGCCGAGGCCGACGAGGAGGGCGCGGTCTTCCACAACGGCGAGGTGGACTACGCGGCCGCCACCCAGGCCGCCATCGAGGCCTTCAAGAAGTCCGAGATCCTCGGCGCCATGCTCCCCTGGGAGTACGGGGGCCTCAACCTGCCAGAGACCGTCTACCAAGCCATGGTCGAGATGGTCTCGCGGGCCGAGGGCGGCCTCATGACCATATTCGGCCTCCAGGAGATCGCCTCGACCATAAGCGAGTTCGGCGACGATGAGATGAAGGCCCGCGTCCTGCCGCGCTTCGCCAGGGGCGAGGTCTTCGGGGCCATGGTCCTCACCGAGCCCGACGCGGGCTCAGACCTCGGGGCCGTCCAGACCAAGGCGAGCCTCGACGAGGCCACCGGGAAGTGGAAGCTCAACGGCGTCAAGCGCTTCATCACCAACGGCAACGCCCACATCCACCTCGTCCTCGCGCGGAGCGAGGAAGGGAGCAAGGACGCCCGCGGCCTATCGATGTTCCTCGTCGAGCGCGACAAGAGCGTGAAGATCCGCCGCATCGAGAACAAGCTCGGCATCCACTCCTCTCCCACCTGCGAGCTGCAGTACACCGATACCCCGGCCCTCCTCGTGGGCAAGCGGCGCTTTGGCCTCATGCGCTGCGCCATGGCCCTCATGAACGGTGCCCGCCTCGCCGTCGCGGCCCAGGCCCTGGGCATCTCCGAGGCCGCATACCGCGAGGCCCTGCGCTACGCGGGTGAGCGCCTGCAGTTCGGAAAGCCGGTCAGCACCCTGCCCGCCGTGTCCCGCATGCTGATATCCATGAAGGGGGAGATCGAGGCCGCCCGCGCGCTCATCTTCGAGACCAGCTGCCAGGTAGACGCCCTCAAGGCCTACGAGGCGAAGCAGGAGGAGCTCGCCGCGGCGGGCGCCCCGCTCGATCCGGCAGTCGTCGCGAGGAAGAAGCGCGCCTCCAACCTCGCCGACATGCTCACCCCCATGAGCAAGTACTACGCCACCGAGATGGGCAACCGTGTCTGCTACAAGGGCATGCAGATCCACGGAGGCGTTGGCTACATGAGGGAGTTCAACGCCGAGAGGCACTACCGCGATGTGCGCATCACCAACATCTACGAGGGGACGAGCCAGCTCCAGGTCGTCGCGGCCCTGGGCAAGATGGTGGGCCGCGGACTCGATGTCCTCATAGACGAGTGGGAGGCCCTCGACTACGGCAGCGCCCTCGCTCCTGTGAGGGCCGAGCTCTCGGAGCTGACCGCCCTATTCAGGAAGTGCTGCGACGAGCTCAAGGACAAGGACCGCGAGCTCATCGACTACTTCGGCACCGACCTTGTCGAGATGGGCTGCGTCGTGGTCAATTCCTGGCTCCTCCTGCGAGACGCCATCACCCTGGAGCGCAAGCGCGAGCTCGTGCGGGCCTACACGGCCGAGCACCTCCCCCGCGCCCGTGGCCTGGCCTCTGCGATCCTCGCAGGCGAGATGCTCTCGGGCCCCTCAAGGGAAGCCATCCTGGCCTAGAGCAAGGACTGAGGCAAACAGGAAACAACAGGGGCGCGGCCGACAGGGCTTTCGCCCCTTTTTCTTTGGCTCGTCGCCTATCTTTCGGCCGGCTCCACGAGGACGGCGGTCCCGTAGGCGAGGACCTCGGTGACCCCGTCCATCACCTCGGTGGCATCGTAGCGGAAGGAGATCACAGCATTGGCGCCGAGCTCCTCGGCGTGCTCGAGCATGAGGGCGAAGGCCTCGGTGCGGGCCTTCTCGCAGAGTTCCGTAAGTATGGTGATGTTGCCTCCCATGATGGTCTGGAAGGCGGCGCCGAGATTGCCGATGAGGCTCCGCGACCTGACCACGATCCCCCTCACGACACCGAAATTCCGAATGACCCTGAAGCCCGGCAGCTCGAGTGCCGTGGTGACCTTTGCCGGATTGAGCTGTGTACCCATGTCGCGCAACCTCCCTGTGATGATGCATTGATGTGGCGATGGCTCTGGGTCAATAGTCGAGCACCGTGATCTCGACCCTCCTGTTTCTCGCCCTGCCCGCCTCGTTGTCGTTTGACCCGATCGGCCTCGAGGAGCCGTAGCCACGGTAGGCTATGCGCGAGCTCTCGATGCCTCGCGCCACGAGGGCATCGGCGACCTGCTTCGCCCTCCTCTCGGAGAGTTCCTGCTCGCCTTCAGGCTTGCCCGTGGCCGCGCTGTGCCCCTCGACGAGAAGGTTCCTGTCGGGAACGGCCTTGAGGGCTGATGCCAGGGCATCGAGGCGCCAGAGCTCCGAGGGGAGGATCTGGTCCGAGTCGGCGACAAAGCGGAGGTCCTTCACGGTCAAGACGATGCCGGCAGGGGCGCTCGCTATGTCGATGCTCGTCTCCGCGAGGGCCGAATCGTCGACTCCCGCGATGAGAGGCCCGGGTCCCGCTCCTGGAGGCGTGGTGCCTACTCCAGCCTCAGCCAGAGGCGTCGCGGCTCCGCCTGCCCCTTCCTGGGACGAAGCCTGGGCGGGAGCCTTTTGCGGCCCGCTGACCTGCCCGGCGCTTCCCTGGGCTGAGGCCGCGGAGAGGGCTCCCGAAAGGGCCAGAGCCAGGCTGCGCTTGGCCGCTGGCCTGTCCAGGGCCGTGGCCCCCGTGAAGAACACGAGGGTGAAGCCCGAGCGCCGCTCGCTGCTTCCGTCGGCGAAGGTGAAGGTTTCATCAAAGTGGTCGCGCACGAAGACGATCTCCCGTCTCCCTGCGTCCACGACAAAGTCGAGGTCGTGGGTCCCCGTGGCCTCCCTCGGAGCCGCTGGCGAGGCTGAGAGCGAGGCGCCTGGGCTCGCGGGAGCGCGGTAGCGGGTCGCGAACTTCGCGGTAAGCTTCAGGGCCGGCCTGCCCGAATAGCTGCCATCACCGACGAGGCGGTACTCCGCGAGGAAGGGAAGCCTCAAGAAGGATCCATCTACGAGATCGAGGACGCGCTCACCGGGACCCACCCAGCTCTCGCCGGGTGCGGCGGCAGCCGGAGGCAGGGAAAGGCCTCGCAGGGAGGGATATCCTCCGTCCTCAAGGAAGCGGAAGCCCCCAGCCGGGGAGAGGACGAAGGAGGTCCTGGCGTCTCGGTCTATGCGCTTCGCGACCGACTTCAGGTCACGCAGGGTATCCTCGAGGACGAGGAAGGCCCCCTGGTAGAGCCTGCCCCCGACAGTGGACTCGCCTGGCACCAGGGATCCGCGGGCCTCACGGTACACGTGGCCGAGGTAGCGCCCGTCCTTGTAGCGGGAATAGTCGGAGCGCTCGAGGACACGCCATGGCCCTGGCTCATCCGACTGCGCCGCGATGGGCAGGGCGAGAGCGCATGCCAGGCCGAGGAGGGCCCCAGGCCGCATGGCTCCAGGCCTGATTAGCCGGCCTCCTGGCGCGGGAACAGCCCGCAGGCCGCGACCATGCGGGTGAAAGCCCCAGGACCCTCCCGCCTGTATGAGCCGAAGCGGCTGTCGCAGTAGGTGCAGGCCTTGACAGAGAGGACGGAGCCGATGCCAAGCCGGGCCGCGAGGCCCAGGTTGGCCACGCGAAGGTCGATGTGCCAGCGTCCCCCGCGGAGCTCGGCGCTGCCCTCGCCGAACTCGGAGCGGAAGGAGGCAGCCCTGTCCTCCTCCACATTGTAGCAGCAGTTGCCGATCGCAGGCCCGAAGATGGCCGAGATGTCAGAGGGCTTTGTACCGAAGCTCGAGGCGAGCTCGGCGACGGCCGTCGAGAGGATGCCCGTGCCCTTCCAACCGGAGTGCAGGACACCAAAGGCGCCAGAGGCCCTGTCGAGGATCCAGATCGGCATGCAGTCGGCCACCGTGATGAAGGCTACCAGAGCCCTGTCCCTGAGGACGAGGCCGTCTGCCCCGCCCTCGCTGGCCGCGGCAGCGGCCAGGCGGGCCAGGTCGTCGGCGTCGGCGGGAATGAGGATCCTGCGGGAATGGGTGAGGGTGAGGCCGAGCGCCCTTGCCGGGTCGACGCCTGCCTGGCGGAAAAAGCCGTCTCGATGGCTGTTCTCCACCCCCTCGAGATAGCGCATGCTCCCGCCTGGCCTCAAGGAGAGCAGGGCCTGGGGCTCTCCCGGCTCCCCTGCGGCCGCGGTCGCGGCCTTGGCTTGGGCCCCCGGCCCTTCCTTGGGCCTGGGGAAGCTGAACACGAGGCGGCCAAGAGCCTCGGCTCCCGGCACGATCTCAACCAGGCGCACCGCTCACTCTTCCTGGCCCAGGTCGAGACCGGTCAGGGCGGACAGAAGCCCGTAGGCCCGCTCGCACTTGTCCTTTGCCTGCTCGAGGCTGCGCAGGTATTCCTTGTTGCTCCTCCCGTCGAGGTAGGAGAGGTTGACGAGGGAATCGTACTTGCCGCCCGCCTCGCCCTTCATGATCCCGCGTATTATCTCGACCATGGTCCTCATCGCCCTGCCCGCCCTCCGGATTATCCTCTCGGCCTCGTCGTTGACGCTCTGCACGAGATTCTGTGTCCTCCTCTGCTTGAGCTTCAAGGGCGCGATCTCGGCGTTCGCGAGCGACCAGGCCGAGCCGAATTCCCCCTCGGGGGTGAGGCGGGCATCAAAGGTCGACACGGTCTCGGCGAGATGGAAGAGGACGTCCCAGGCGTCGGTGAACTCGATCTGGTTGTCCTTGCGGTAGAAGTCCCCGTCGACCAGGAGGATCTTCAAGGGCCGGGCGAGCTCCCTGAGGAATGGTCCCCTGAAGAATCCGTCAAGGAAGCTCAGGGCAGCCTGGTGGCGGACGGGGGGCGTGTCCGACCGGCCCTCGCGGGAAATGTGGGGCAGGATCACGGGCCCCGGCTTGCCGATGAAGCGCTCTACCTCGGCGGAAAGCTCTCGCATCTTTCGCTCGACGAGCCACTGCTCGAGCTGCCGTTCCATGCGGTCGCGCCAGAAGGCCTTGTAGATGGCCAGCCAGTCCTCTCCCCCCGCGAGCTCCCTGGGGGAGTAGCCCGGATCGCCCGAGACGATGCACAGGATGTCGGCAAAGGGCACACGGTTGAAGAAGTCCCTGATCCTGCCCATGGCGGCCTCTGCGTTGGCGAGGTCGCTCCCGACCACCTTTTCGGCGTCGCTCTCGGGCTTCGCTATCTCGTCCCGCTCCACAAAGACGAAGAGAGCGGACATGAGGGAGCCCGAGGGAGGAGAGGCCATCGAGAAGAGGATGTCGCCCAGGTCGAAGAGGAGGTCGCGCACCTCGTCGACGGAAGCCGACTCGATGCTCAGGGTGGAGCCGCCGGCGCGGAAGGAGGCCAGGAGGCGATCGAAGAGGAAGCCGGACAGGCGCTTCAGGAAGAGGAGGCAGCGGACATCGTGGTACATGGCGCGCCTGCCATCCTCGGGAAGCTCGGCAAAGGCCTCGTCGAAGGCATAGATCGAGAAGGAGCGCATCTCGGCCTCGGTGCACTGTGGCTTTTCGAGCTCGATGCGCGAGGGGTCGGTCTTCTCCATGAGCCGGGCGTGGACCTCGGGGAGCTGCATGGAGGCGAGGAAGGCATAGAAAGAGGGCCTGTCCTTCTCGACGCTCCGGTCAAGGGCCTCGTAGAAGAATCGGGCCGAGTCCCTGAGCTTTCTGAGCTCGTCGGCGAAGCCCTTGAGGAGAAAGCCGCGTCGGGTGTCGACGAGGCCGGGGAAGCGCGGCTCCACCTTGCGGGCGATCTCCCTTAAGTCGTCGGCCCTCAGAATGGCCTCATGACTCCTGCCGGTGAAAAGGCCCCTAAGGAAGAGTATCAGCCGGGGAATGAGGCCGAGCGATTCCACCCTCGCCACGTAGTCCTGGGACTCGGGGCCGGGCTTTGAGTCGTTGGCGTACAGGGGTTCCTGCGAGACCGGTGACCTCCGGGCCAGCTGGTCCAGGAGCTCCCTGCGCTCGTGCATCGAGAGCTGGGACACCAGGTTGTCGAAAATCGATCGCTCAGGCATTAAATCTTAGCCTAGTCCATGCCGTGGCAAAAAGCAACGTCAGCCCTCGACCACAAGAGGCTCTCCGTCCCTCGGGTGCCTGAACTCGAGCCTCGCCGCGTGCAGATGGAGCCTTCCGGCCTCCCGGTCCCCATAAAGAGCGTCCCCGAGTATGGGAAAGCCAATCCACGCGAGGTGGGCGCGCACCTGGTGGCGGAAGCCCGAGGCCAGGCGGACCCTTAGCTCGAGCTCGCCGCCAACCGCAAGGGCGCCTGCCAGGGCCGTGGAATAGAGCTCCTTCGTGGCCCCAGATCGGCCCTCAAAGCCGGCGGCCAGACAGGCGACGCGCCGCGCTCCAGGACCGAAGGGCCTGAAGCGGCCCTCGATGAGGGCAAAAGCCCCAAGGGCCCCGAAATGGTCGATGAGGGCGGCCACCTCAAGGGCCTCGCCCCCAAGGGCCCGGCTGAGCGCCCGGCTCCAGCCTGGCCCGGGGATGCCCGAGGGCGCGACCCGCGGCGGCCTTGAGCCTTCCGGGGAAAACGACTCCGTGGCTCCGCAGCGCGCAAGGTATTCCTTGGAGATCCCCCCCCTGTCCTGCTCGGCGATCAGGAAGGCAAGGGAAGCGGGGCTTCGGGCAAAGAGGACAAGGCCCGAGGTCTCGAAATCAAGCCTGTGGATGAGGCCCCCCTCGCCGGGGAGCCGCCGATCCGAACCCGCCGACGCCGCAGCGGCATCGGGGAAGCGGTCGAACACCCAGTCGCACAGGCTCGTCCTGCTCCCCTCGGCGCGGCCTTCCGGCCTGGGCAGGGGGGCCGTGTGCATCCTCCACGGCTTCCTCACCACTATGATGCTCTCATCGGCGACTACCAGGCTGGGCTCGGCGTCGATCTCGAAATGGACTGGCATTGACCCATCTTATACGCCCGGGCACGCGCGGGTGAAGCCGGAGGGCCCTCAAGGGGGAGCCGAAAACACGCAAGGCTGCCGTGCCGTGCGCCGATAGTAAGGATGACGACGGGAATGCTTTCAGTTTCCAGGGCATGCCCCTGGGACCCTGAAACCAAGGGGACCTCAAGGATGATCCACGACAGCGCAGGCAAGCGCCGCGCCAGTGTTTCCAGACGAGCGGCCGAATGGGTCGAGTCGAAGCTCAAGGGAATCCGCCTCTTCTTCAAGGACATAGCGACCTCGGGCATCCTGACCCTTTTCGGCTTCCTCGGCGCCCTCGTCCTTGTGGCGGCCATCTTCGTCTTCGTCGCCGAGAAGACCGGCGGCGACACGGGCTTCCAGAACCTCTTCGACGGGATATGGTGGGCTGTCGTCACCGTCGCGACGGTGGGCTACGGGGACAAGTACCCTGTCACCGTCCTCGGGCGGCTCCTGGCCATCGCCACGATCCTGACGAGCATCGTGCTCACGGCCCTCATCTCAGGTACGGTGGCATCGATCTTCGTCGAACGAAGGATACGGGAGGGTAAGGGCTTGCAGGACCTCAAGCTGAAGAATCAACTCATCATCTGCGGCTGGAACCCCAATGCCGAGGCTATCCTCCGTGACCTCGAGAGCGTCGAGGGCTCGGGTGGATTCGCCGTCGTCCTCGTCAACTGGATGGAGGTCGAGGCCTTCGACGCCGCGAAGGCGCGCTTCCCCTCCCTGGACCTGCGTTTCGTGCGCGGCGACTTCACCCAGGAGGCTGTCCTCAAGCGCGCCTCGATCAAGACCGCGGTCGCCTGCGTCATCGTGCCCGACTCCTCGGGCGACAACAGCTTCGCCAACGCCGACGAGCGCACCATCCTCGGCTGCCTCGCTGTGCGTTCCGACAATCCCGACATCTCGGTCAGCGCAGAGATCCTCCGGCCCGAGAGCGAGCAGCACCTGAGGCGGGCCAAGGTCGAGAACATCGTCATCAATGGCGAGTTCTCGGGCTATGTCCTCTCGGCCGCCTCGGTCTCCAAGGGCCTGCCCCGGGCCGCGCGCGCCCTCCTCTCCCCCGGCCCCGGCCCCCGCCTCAAGGAAGCCCCACTTCCCGCGGCCCTGGTCGGGAAGACCTTCGCAGAAGCCTCGACCTGGTTCATCGCGAACGGCAAGGGCGTCCTCGTGGGGCTCCTGTCGGAGCAGAAGGGCGTCTCCCTCGACGACCTCCTCTCGGACAACACAAGCGCGATCGACACCTTCATCAAGCGCAAGTTCATGGAGGCCGAGGTCGACCTCGCGGCTGCCGCCTCGGCGGGCAGCGCCGTCCACCTCGCGCCCAAGAGCGACCACATCATCGCAGAGGGCGACCTGGCCTTCGTGATAGGCTAGGAGGCGGACATGGCGATCAGCGAGAAAGAGACCGGCCTCCTGCGCAATGTGGCCATCCTGCGAGACCTCTCGGAGGAGCAGATCGACAAGGTGATCGCCATAGCCAAGCGTGTGTCGGTGAAGTCGGGCGGGGCCATCATGCACGAGGGCGAGCAGGGCGAGACCATGTACCTCTTCATAAGGGGCGAGGTCGACGTGACCAAGAACCTCACCCTCAAGCTTGGCGAGAGGGATTTCGCCAAGACCGAGAAGTCGATGAACAAGCTGAGCTCAGACAGGGCCTCGGTCTTCGGCGAGATGGCGATGTTCGGACCGGAGCCGCGGAGCGCGACAATCACGGCCAGCTCGGACTGCGTCCTGTACGAGATCAACCGCAAGGACTTCCTCGCCCTCTGCGATGCCGATCCGAAGATCGGCCTCTCGATCATCAGGAGGATAGCGAGTGTCCTCTGCTCCCGTGTGCGCAAGGGCAACGAGGACGTGCTAAAGCTCTCCACCGCCCTCAGCATAGCCCTGTCGAGATGAGGTCACGAGCCATGATCGTCGAACCCGGTACCAACCTTCGTCCCCTTCCCGCCTGGATCCTCGCGGCTGCCCTTGCGGCGATCGCCCTGCTTTCCGTCGCCCTGCCAGCCGATGCTCAGGCGAAAAAGGCCGCCGCGCTTCCTCGCGCCTTCCGCGGCGTCGAGCTCGGCATGGACCGGGACAGCGTCATCGCCGCCCTCAAGAAGGAATCCCTTTTCCTCTACCGCGGGCCCGAGGACGTCTCCCTCCTCCCCTCGCCAAACCAGAGCCTCATCGACGTCGCCGGCACCTCATTCGTGAAGCACGGCTACTTTCAGTTCCTCGACAACAAGCTATGGGTGATGATCCTCGTGCTCAATCCCGACAAGATCGACCACTACTCGGTCTACACTGACCTGGTGGCGAAGTACGGGGAGCCGAACTCCCTCGATCCCAAGGAATCGCGCTGGGAGGACTCCTCGGTGCGCATGGCCCTCGAGCGCCCCCTCACCCTGCGCTACATGGACATGCCCGTCTATTCCAAGCTGCGTGAAGGCAGCGAGGCCCAGGCCTCGGCTGTCGAGATCGACAGGCAGTCCTTCCTGGGCGGCCTCTAGCCCGCATAGCCCACGCTGTCTGTGAGGAAAACGGTCTAGCGAAACACGTCCAGTCCCCGCTTCGTTATAGCCTCAATGAATCCGCCGTTGCCCAGGGGCATGGTGTCGGCCGAGTAGTGGAGGCCGAAGCGGTACTGGACGGCGTTGAAGGCCCCCCGGGCCTCCACATCGGCGACGGCGCGGGCGGCGAATTTCTGACCCTCGACGGCTTCGCAGCAATCGCGGAAACTCTCGAGGTTCTCGGGTGTCACCGACATGGTCCAGCCCTTCTCCCTCTCCTGGTAGGCCGCGTAGAGGCCTTCCATATCTGGCTCGGCGTAGCTGTCACGGTGGACCATGATCCCGGTCGGGAACTTGCCCCGGCTCCTGGGCTGATCGGCGGGATAGCCAATGGGCAGGACCTCGACCGGCAGGAGCCTGTCTCCCAGGCCGAGGAGCTCGGAGGCCGCCCCCATGTGCTCGACGATGGTTCCGATGTAGCAGGAGCCGAGGCCGAGGGAATCGGCCGCCGTGCAGGCGCTCTTGAGCCGCTATCATGATGTCCTGGTAGGCTATCCAGAAATGGCGGAAGGCCCGGTGCGCTGAGTAGGGCGCGATTCCACGCTCGGCGATCCTGCGGTTCCTCTCCATGTCGATGCAGAACACGAGGACCACGGGGGCCGTGCCAATGAACTTCTGCTCGCAGAGCCCGGCGAGCGCTACGCGCTTCGCCTCATCGCGCACGGCGATGATCGACCATGGCTGGAGGTTCCCCCCCGAGGCCGCGTGGCCCGCGGAGCCGAGGACCCAGGACAGGGTCTCCTCGTCTATGTCACGCTTCTGGTAGTGGCGGACGCTCCCGCGCTCGAAAAGGATCCGTATGGTTTCGTTCGGGTATTTGGTTTCGCTCATCCTGCCCGCTCCTTGATGGCCCCATGGCCGCTCAAAGTGTAGCGGCGGCATCGCTGCGCACGCAACCTCCCTAAGGCGCGGCGAGGATCCTGTACACGATGCCCCGGTCGGTGAGGACATAGGCCTCGTGGGAGGAGTCCTCGCCGAAGGAGAGCATCCTCCCCGCCCCGCCTGGATACAGCTCCCTGCCATCGCGGGCCACCCCGCCCGCCCAGCGGAAGCTCCTGATCCAGCCAGAGCAATAGTCCCCGTAGAGGTAGGAGCCGGAGAGGGCCGGGATCAGGCTGCCACGGTAGACAAAGCCTCCCGTGACCGAGCAGCCCTCCCCGTGGCCGTACTCGAGGACGGGAGGGACAAGTCCCTGGACCTCCCGCCCGGAGGCGAAGGGATGATTGCCCTCCATGAGGTTCCAGCCGTAGTTCAGCCCCCCCGATGCCGCAGGGGAGATGTCTATCTCCTCCCACCTGTCCTGGCCAACGTCGGCGATATACAGGAGACCCTCGTCTCGGTCAAAGGCGCACCTCCAGGGATTGCGCAGCCCGTAGGCCCAGATCTCGGCCCTGGCGTCCCGCCTTCCCAGGAAGGGGTTGTCGGCAGGTATGGTGTAGGGCTCGCCGTGGTCCACGTCGATGCGCAGGAGCTTGCCCAGGAGGGTCCCGAGGCTCTGGCCGCTGCCAAGGGGGTCGCCCGCACCTCCGCCGTCGCCCACCCCGATGTAAAGCATCCCGTCGGGGCCAAAGAGAAGGAGGCCGCCATTGTGGTTGGCGTAGCTCCCGTGCTCTATCGACAGCAGGGGCCTGGCCGAGCCGGCTTCCGCGAGATCGGGATCCCTTCCCCTGGAGAAACGCTCGATGCGTATCGTTCCCTCGCGGTCTGTGAAGTAGACATAGAAAAGGCCGTTGCGGGCGTAGTCGGGGTGGAAGGCCAGGTTGAGGAGGCCTCGCTCGCCCCGGTACATGACGCGATCGCTCAAGTCGAGGAAGGGGCGCGAAAGGAGGATACCCCGCTTCATGATCCTGATCCGGCCGGCCTGCTCGACGACAAAGAGCCTGTCATCGCCGCTCGGCGCCGTGAGCATGAGGGGATGCTCGAGGCCCGTGGCGAGTTCCTCGAGCCTGATCCCCGGAGCAGACTGGGCGGTAGAGGGGCCGGGAGCAGCGGGACCGAGGGCCCATGCAAGAGCCGCGATGACGAGCGCCCAAGCGTGCGATCTCGGGCAAGACGACATGAACACCCCCGGCCTCATGTCCTGCAAGTTACTCACCGGGCCTTAAGGGGGGCAAGGCTCAAAAACCCTAGCGCCTCGGGCTGTTCCGCTCGAGCCAGTAGCTGAAGGCAGCCGAGAGCCTGAGAAACTCGAGCTTTATGCGCCCGGGCTTCCGCCACGAGGTCTTCTTCGTGATGAGGGTCACGTATTTCTCGTAGCGCCTCACGGGATCGGCGAGACGGGCCCAGATAGCCATGCGGTCGGGGCTCGCGTCGACTGCCTTGCGCAGGGCCTCCTTGCCCCTCGGTGTGTTGCCCCAGACATACAGGGTGTCGAGGATGGCGAGCCTCTGGGCATACCTCGCGCTCTTGGAATCCGCGTGGCCAGCTATCACGGGCAGGAGGGCCTCGTACATCTGCCTCGCCCTCCTCGACTCCTTGAGGATCTTGAAGGTCACCTCGGTGAAGCCGCCGATGATGTCCGAGGCTACCTTGTTGACCAGGGCGCCAGGGATGAGCGAGGGCCAGCGGTTGAGGTAGGAGAGCCCGACGGCCAGGGGGAAGGCCAGGGCGCTCCTCCAGAAATTCGCGCGCTTCGCTCCCTTGGTGAAGCCCCGCAGGGTGTTGTGGCTGTAGATGTAGGTTCCATTCACGAGGGCGAGGGGTATGAAGCGCACGAGGCGGAGCTGGATGTCGCTCAAGTGGAGGGAGGCGGCAAGGCCGCTGAAGACGAAATGGTCGAGGAGCTGCTCCACGAAGCGCAGCAGGGCGATCGACTGAAAGGTGAAGAAGACGGAGTTGGCCGCGTTCGTCGAGTCGAATGAGGAAAGGCGCCATCGGCTCGGATGGAGGCCGTGGCGCGCCGACATGTCGACGATGAAATTGCGGCTGTAGGTTATCCCGAACCAGGCGAAGAAGGCGAAGGCCCCGAATGAAAAGGGAAAGCCCGATGCCAGCGAGAGCAGCTCGCCGATCGCCACGGCCAGCATCGCCCCGCCGAGCATGCGGCCGGCGTTCCTTATGCCTGCGTTGAGGTCGCGCATGAGCCTCAAGGCCGCTGCCACCCGCTCGGCGAGGCGGGCGAGGGCGCCGCGCAGGCGGCCCACATGGCCCGGCCTCGCCCTCTCCTTGCCGAGAGGGAGTATCCTCTCGCCCGCGGCGCCCAGGACGCGCCGCGGCGAGGACAGTAGGAGGGGCAGGGGCGAGGAGCGGTTCGTGCTCATCACCTGCCGCCAGTTCCGCACCAGGTGCAGTGGCGCGAAGCCCATCCCGGGCGCGAGGTGGTTGTAGCCATCCGAGGCGCTCACGATGCGCGACTGCAAGGGACTGGCCGAATAGTGCCGCACAACGTCCTTGAGGACATCGGGCGGGATCCCTCCGATCGAGGCCTCCTCGAGGAGGGCCGCGGCGCCCACGGCGTCGCCTGAGTTGAGCGAGCGCCGCAGGGACTCGAGGAAGCGCGCCTTCTGCGCCTTGCCCTCGACCACTATCCTGTTGTTCCAGACCTCTATGGCGTGTATGTCGCGCGGGTTCGCGAGGAGGTGGCGCACGCAGGTCCCGATCTCCCCGCCCAGGATCCTCGAGTAGGCGACTCGGACCTGGGGCGCGCTCCTGCCCGCGTTCATCTCCGACACCTGGGTGTAGAGCCTCGCGGCCTTGAGGAAGTCGCAGCGCGGCAGGATCTCGCTGTACAGAGGGTCGAAGAAGCGGCGCCTCAAGTCGGCCGCCGAGAGCTCGCAGATCTCGTCCCCGGGATCCACCCTCTTTCTCGCCTCGCGGATGCGCGAGATCCGCTGGAAGAGGAAGCGCCCCAGGTGGACGTGGAAGAGGTGGCGGCCGTTGGCGTATTCCTTGAGGGCCTTGATGCTCAAGGGGGCAAGGGCCCCCTCCCCGCCCTCGAAGCCCTTGTTCACGCTGGCCAGGGCCTTCGAGTTGAAGGCCTCGAGGAGCTCGCAGTAGGCGCGGTCGTACTCGGCGTAGTCGCGCTCGAGCAGCTTCTCGAGGCGCCTGAAATCCGCACAGCGGAAGAGGGAGGCGACCTTCTCTGCCTCGTCGCAGCAGTCAAGCAGGAGGATGTGGTAGATCCTCTCCCTCTCCCCGGTCTGCACGATGCACTCGACCCCGATGCCCACCTCGATTCCCATGATCCTTCCGGCCTCGAGGGCTTCCCTGACCGGCTCCTCCTCCATGAGGTCCTCGTAGACTATCGTGATCCTGGAGAGGCCCTTGATGTAGGCGTCGAGCACGAGCTGGGCAGGGGTCTTGCGTCCCGGACCGGCGTTGTCGTAGACGTGGTCGTCCCAGCCCGCCGCCCTGGCTCCGGGACCGCGCCGAGAGGCCTCGGGGACCTCCGCGAGGCCGAGCTCGTCCAGCATCGTGCGGACGACATAGGCCCGGCCCGAGAGGGTCTGGTTGAAGGCGGCTATGTAGCGGTGCTGCTGCCTCAGGTCACCCCTTGCCTTGACCGTCTCCTTCATGAGGGCGATGAGGATCCGCCTGGTGTTGTAGGGCATCTCGAGGCCCTGGTAGTTGTTGGCCTCGTCGCGCAGCCTCTCGAGGGCCCTTAGCCTGGTGTCGCGGTGGGCCGAGCGTATGGCGTTGTAGAGCAGGGCCATGTCGATCGCCTTGGAGTAGACGAGGTTCTTGATCCCGCTCACGTGGCAGCCGAAGAAGAAATGGGTCTTGTTCGCCGACCTGGCGCAGAGTCGGTTGATCGTATCGGTGCTCGTCCTCACCTCGTCGTCGAAGGTGAGCGCTCGGGCGATGCCCTCCAGCCTTGCGTCGATCTCCCTCAATCGATGTCCTCCATCTTGCCGCCGTACTGGAGGCGGTAGAGGTTCCAGTAGAGGCCGCGGCGCTCGAGCAGCTCGTCGTGGCTGCCCTGCTCGGCCATCCTCCCGCCCGCAAGGGCGATGATACGGTCGGCGTGCTTGATAGTCGAGAGCCTGTGCGCGATCACAAGGCTCGTCCTGCCGGCGAGCAGGGCCTCGAGGCCGCTCTGGATCATCGTCTCGGTCTCGGTGTCTATCGAGCTCGTCGCCTCGTCGAGAATGACGACGGCCGGCGAGTGGGCGAGGACCCGGGCGAAGGACAGAAGCTGCCGCTGTCCCTGGGAGATGTTGGTCGCCCCCTCGGCGAGCTGGGTCGCGTAGCCCGAGCCCAGGCGGGTGATGAAGTCCTCGGCGTGGACGGCGCGGGAGGCCAGCCTCATCCTCTCCTCGCTCACGTCGGTCCCAAGGCGGATGTTGTCCTCGATGCTGCCCGAGAAGAGGAAGACCTCCTGGAGCACGGGCAGGATCGAGCGCCTGAGCTCAGACAGGGAGTAGCTGCGTATCGGTCTCCCGTCGAGGCGTATCTCTCCTTTCTGCACGTCCCAGAGCCTGGTGATGAGGCTCGCGATTGTTGTCTTGCCGGCCCCGGTGTAGCCGACGATCGCGACGGTCTCGCCCGGCTCCACGACGAAGGAGAGGTCCTTGATGACCCAGTCCTCGCCCTTGTAGGCGAACCACACGTGGTCGAACTCGATCCTGCCCGCGATCACGGGGGTGCGCCCGGCGGGGGCCTCGTCGGGGATCGCATCATTGGCGTCGAGGAGGGCGAAGACCCTCTCGCCCCCGGCCATCGCGCTCTGCAGCAGGGTGTACTTCTCCGAGATGTCCATGACGGGGGAGTAGAACATCCTTATGAGGTTGACGAAGGCGATGAGGGTCCCGAGGCTGAGCAGGTGAGAGCCGACCAGGTAGGCGCCCACGTAGATGATGATCGCCGTGGACAGGCTCGAGAGGAAGTCCACGATGGGGCGGAAGGTGGCGTAGACGTACATCTCGCCCAGGTTGGCCCTCATGAGCTCGGCGTCGTGGCCCTCGAACTCCCGCTTCGAGTCCTCCTCGCGCACGAGGAGCTTGACCACCGTGATGCCGGCGATCTGCTCCGCTATGTAGCTGTTGACCTTCGAGGTCCATTGCCTCTGGCGCCTGAAAGCGTCGCGCGCCCTCTTCCTCGCCACGGCGCTCACGAGGAGCACGGGAGGAAGGCTCGCCACCACGGCTGCCCCAAGGCGCAGGTCGAGGCCGAGGAGGACGGCCACCACCCCTATCATGATGGAGAAGTCCTTGATGAAGGCGACTACCACGTCGGTGAAGAACTGGTTGATGGTCTCGACGTCGCTCGTCAGGCGGGTGACGAGGCGTCCCACCGGCTGCCGGGAGAGGAAGGAGAGGGACCTCGTTGCCGTGTGCCTGAAGAGCTCCATGCGGAGGTCCTTCATTATCCTCTGCCCCAGGAGGTTCGCGACTAAGGTCTGGATGAAGGCGGTGGCCAGGACCACGGCGAGGGCCGCGAGGAGGAGGGCCGCGTTCGCCGCAAGGACGGCCGCGTCACCCTTCCTGATGGCACGGGCGTCCAGGACGGACAGCTTCCTCAAATCGGTCACCGACATCGAGCCCAGGCCGTCGGCTACGGTCATGGAGGCCGCGTTGGCCGTAACCGCCGCGGCCTGGGCCTTGTCTGCCGGATCGACGCGGAACAGGTAGCGGGGGGCGCGGTCGAGGAGGCCAGAGTCCTCAAGGCTCCGGCGCTCAGTCCCGGTGAGGGCCGAGAGCCTCGCGGCCCTTATGTAGACGCGGCCGCCGAGGATGGGGTCGCCCGCCTTGCCTCCTTCGGCTGGGCGTAGGCCCAGGGGCGCTCCCTCGCTCAAGAGGCCGGCGCGGCGATCGACCGCGTACCAGGAGGACATGAGGGACTCGTCCACGATCCGCCGTATCAGGACGGGCAGGAAAAGCTCGCCGGCAGTGCCCACCACGAGGGCGAGGGCCGTGACCGCCACGGCGAGCTTGTAATGACGAAGGTAGCCGAAGATGCGCCCCATGATGCGGGAGTCGTAGCCCTTGGTCACCGCATCGGTGTCGAACCAGTCTGACATGGCTACTTGCCCTCCCCGGCCGTCGATCTCTCGATGGCGCGGATGTCGGCCTCGAGCTCCTGGAGCCGGGCGATCTCGGCATAGAACCCATCCTCCTGGGCGAGGAGCTCCTCGTGGGTCCCGCGTTGGGCGATCCCCCCCTTGTCAAGCACGATCACCGTGCCGGCGTGGCGGAGGGTGGACACGCGGTGCGACACTATGAGGTTCGTCCTGTCCCTGCGCTCCTCGAGCAGGGCCGAGAGTATGCGCTCCTCGGTCTCGGCGTCGACGGCCGAGAGGGCGTCGTCCAGCACGAGGATCTCGGGGTCGGCTGCCAGAGCCCGGGCGATGGCCACCCTCTGCTTCTGGCCGCCGGACAGGGTGAGGCCCTTCTCGCCAACCACCGTCCCCCAGCCAGCGGGGAAGCCGTCGACATCACGGTCGATGGCCGAGACCGAGGCGACGAGACGGAACCTTTCCTCCGAGATCGCGGGAGAGCCGAAGCGCACGTTGTTCTCGACGGAGTCCGAGAACAGGAAGGAGTCCTGGGGCACGAAGCCAAAGGCCCTCCGCAGGGCTCCCAGCTCGTAGTCGCGCAGGTCCCGCCCGCCGATGAAGACCGTCCCCGCGGGCGCCTCGATGAGGCGGGGCAGGAGCCACAGGAGGGTCGACTTGCCTGAGCCCACCCTGCCCAGGATGCCCAAGGTAGATCCCCGCGGCACCCTGAGGCTCAGGTCCCTGAGGACGGGCGCGTCGGCCCCCGCATAGGTGAAGCTCAAGGAGCGGAACTCGATGTCGCCCGATGGGGAGATGGTGGAGGAGCCCGGGGCCGAGGCGATCTCGGGAACGGCCTCGAGGACATCGTTGACCCTCTTGAGGCTCGCCGCTCCCCTCTGGAGGGCGTTCACAGTGAAGCCCGCGCCCATCATCGGCCACACGAGCATTTCGAGATAGGCGAGCATCGCGACGATGGTGCCCGCGCTCATCCGGTTCTCGAGCACGGCCGCCCCGCCCGCGAGGAGGAGGATGATCGTGGTCAGGCCCGCGAGGAAGGAGATGAAGGGGAAGAAGAAGCCGAAGATCTTGACCAGGGAGAGAGAGGCGTCGCGGTAGTCGTCGTTGGCCTTCGAGAAGCTTTCAGCGAAGTGCTCCTCCTTCACGAAGGCCTTGACGACCCTGATGCCGGCCATCGTCTCCTGGCCGATTTCCGAGAGCCTGGAGTAGATCTCCTGAACCCGTTTGAAGCGCCTTCCGACCATGCCCCCGAAGATTATTATGAGGACGGTGATGATGGGCAGGGGGATGAAGGTGAGGAGGGCCGTGGCCGGGGCGCTCGCGAACATTACTGCGAGGATCGCGACCGACATGAAGGCCCCGTCGAAGAAGCTCACGAAGCCCATGCCCACGGCCTGCCTGATGGCTCCCAGGTCATTCGTCGCCTTGGCCATGAGATCGCCGGTCTTGTTCGCCTGGAAGAATCCCCCTCCGAGCTCCATGAGCCGGGAGAAGAGTCTGTCGCGCATCTCGACCTCGATGCGCCGGCTGGATCCGTGGATGAAGAACCTCCACGAGAAGCGCCCCAGGGAGATCGAGGCCGCCGCCAGGAGGAGGAGGCCGCAGATGGCAGCGACTTCGGAAGTGGCGAAGTCCCCGGTCGAGATGAGGTCTATCGCCCGCCTCACAAGCTGGGGGATCACGATCTGCGAACCGTCAACGACCATGAGGCAGAAGAAGCCCGCGAGATATCTGTATCGGTATTTCTTTAGGTAGGGGAGGATGCTCCTGTATTCTTTAAGCATGATCGAACACTTTACTAACCGGGTCGGGCTTATGCAAGCCGTTGCGCGTCCGGCGAGTCTCGTTCATACTGTCAGAATGCCAAGGACGATCGGGCTCCGACTCATTGCGACCCTTGCCGCGGCCGTCGCGTCCGCGGGCCTGGCTTCCTGCGCCATCCTGTCGGCCGCCTCGAAGGCCGATCTCGTGTTCCAGCGCGAGGAGGACCCCGCCCTCGCGGCGGGGGCCCTGCCCGCCTTCATCAAGCTCAGCGAGATCCTCCTCGAGGCCGAGCCCCTGAGCCAGGACAAGGCCGTGACGACAGCCTCCCTCCTTGTCACCTACGCCAGCGCCTTCGTCGACGGCCCCTCAGCCCTGCTGCCCGAGAGCCGTTTCGAGGAGAGGCTAGCGGCCACGAAGCGCGCAGGGGCCCTGTACCGCCGGGCCTTCCGCCTCCTCGAGGCAGCCCTGGAACGCCGCGCCCATGGCTCCCTCGCCGACGCAGACGATGGGCTCGCGGGCCCTCCCATGGCCCGCTTCACGAAGGCCGACCTTCCCCTCCTTTACTGGTCGGCTGCCTCGATCCTCGCCGCCTTCGGCATCGACCAGCTCGACTTCGAGAGCGCGAAACACCTCAAGGCTGTGCCCGTCCTCCTTGCCCGGGCCGAGGCCCTCGACCCGAGCTGGAACTCGGGCGCCATCTATGAGCTCTACCTCCCCTACTACGCCCTCCTGCCCGACTACCTGGGCGGGGACCGGTCCAAGGCCGATGCGGCCTACCAGACGGCCCTGCACATCTCAGGGGGCTCCTCGCCCTCGCTTTTCGTGAGTTATGCGACCTCTGTATGCCTCCCGCGCGACGACTACCCTGCCTGGAAGGCCTCGCTCGAGCGCGCCCTCGCCATAAACCCGGGCGCGAGGCCGGATAGCCGTCTCGCGGTGGCGATCGCCCAGGACCGCGCCCGCGCCCTTCTCGCGAACGCCGACCTCTACTTCATCCTCGACAACGGAGACCCGAAGCGATGATCCCGCAATCAAGAACACGAGCCTTCGCCCTGGCCTGCATCCTCGTGGCCCTTGCCTTCGCCTCGGCCGCCGAGACGGTCACCTTGAGGATGGCGGCCTATGTGCCCGCCAACAGCCCCTGGGACATCGGCCTCAAGCGCCTTGCCTCCGAGTTCGACCGCATCTCGGGCGGGACCGTGAGGATCACCTTTCCCCAGAGCGTGCGAGTCTCGAACGAGAACGACATCATCCAGAAGATGAAGCTCGGCGTCGATGGGGCCCTGTTCACCACCTACGGCATCGCCGAGATCTATCCCGACACGATGGCCCTCTCGATGCCCTGGCTCATCCACAACGACAAGGAACTCGATGCGGTGCTCCAGGCGGTGGAGCCCCTCATCAGGACCAAGCTCGAGGAGCGCTACGCCGTCCTCGTCGTCTCCAAGGGTGGCTGGGTCAGGTACTTCTCGAAGCGGCCCATCGTGTATCCTGAGGACTTCGACGGCCTGCGGATGTCGGTCAACGTCAATGACGACAAGCTCATGCGCCTCCTGCAGAGCGTGGGGGCGAGGCCGGTGAAGGGCGACATGTCGGGCCTCCTGCTGCAGCTCAACTCAAACGCCGTCGACGCCTTCTACCTGAGCCCCGTCTTCGTCGCGAGCCTCTGGTCCCAGTACAAGGGCAAGATCTCCTGGATGAGCCCCTTCCGGGTCTCGCCCTTTATCGGCGCGATCGTCTTCAACCGCTCGAGCTGGGACAGGATTCCCGAGGCCCTGCGGCCAAAGCTCGAGGAGGCTGCCCACACCCTGGCGGCGAAGATGCGCGAGGAGAGCGAGAAGATCGAGGGCGAGGCCATCGACGCCCTGCTCAAGGACGGGCTCAGGACCTGGGCTTATCCAGCCGACGCCGAGGCCCGCTGGAACACCGTCTACAGCCAGAAAGGCGCGGGCCTTGTGGCCAGCATGTTCTCTGCCGACATGCTTGACGTCATCAACACGGCCCTCGCAAAGGTGCGGAAGTCAAAGTGAACGCCGCCGGCCCCGAAGGGACCAGCGGAGGATCGCCCGGCGCTGGCGCAGCGGCCGAGGGTCCGGTCCGCAGACAGGTCAGCCTCGCCCTCGCCGTCCTTGGCATAGCCGCCCTCGCCCTTGTCATATTCCTCCCCCTCCTCGACCTCGCCCTCTCGCGGCTCTTCTGGAGCGGCCTTCCGGAGTCGGGCCCCCTTGTAGACCACGCCCTCGTCATCCTCGCCTTCATGGCCGCGGCCCTCGCCTCGCTCGAGGGACGCCACCTCTCCCTCACGGGCCACGACCCATCTGCCCGGGGCCTCAAGGCAGGGCTCTACGCGTATGCCCAGACCGTCGCCGCCTCGGTCCAGGCCAGCCTGTTCTGGGCCTCCCTTGCCCTCGCATGGACCGGCTTCGACAGCGATATGAAGGTCTGGATCATCCCCTTGCGCCTCCTCGCCGCCTCGATCCCCCTGGGCTTCCTCGTCATGGCCCTGGCCACTGTCTTCGCGCGCGGGGCGTCCAGGGCTCGGATCCTCCTCTCCTGCGTCGGCCTCATCGTCGGGACAATCCTTGCCATCTCCTCTATCCGAAACCTGGCCACCTCCCTCCTCGGCTCGGCGCCTGACCTGCTCCAGGTGACAAGCGCGCTTGTGAGGACAGCGACCCACGCCGCGCTTTTCCCCCTCGCCTTCCTCGTGATCCTCGCGGCTCTTTTCGGCGCCCCCCTGTTCACCGCCCTGGGCGGCATAGCCGTCATTCTCTACGTGGCCTCGGGTTCATTCATCGAGCTAGCCCCGAGCGAGGCCTACTCCCTCCTGCGCTCGGGTTCGATCGCCGCCCTCCCCCTCTTCGGCCTCGCTGGCTTCGTCCTCGCCGAATCGGGGGCAGGCCTGCGCCTCGTGGCCGTCTTCCGCGAGCTTTTCGGATGGATCAGGGGTGGAGAGGCGATAGTCGCCGTCCTCGCCTGCGCCTTCTTCAGCACCTTCACGGGGATCAACGGGGTCACGATCATTGCCCTGGGCGGCCTCCTCGTGACAGTGCTCTCGGAGTCGGGGCGCTTCCGCGAGGACCGCGCGCGTGGCCTCGTGACGGCGAGCGGGGACATCGGACTACTCCTTCCGCCGAGCGCCGCTGTCATCGTCTATGGCATCAACGCCCAGTTCATCTATGGCGACTCCAGCGCCTTCGACGTGACGACCCTCTTCAAGGGTGCCGTCGTTCCCGGCCTCATCCTGGTCATGGCGATGTGTGTCGCAGGGGTCGTGGCAGCACCAAGGCGCATCAAGGGTGATGGCGGCAAGGCCTTCGATCTCCGGGCCACCGCGACCTCCCTCAAGCCCGCCTTCCTCGAGCTCCTCGTGCCCGTCTTCGCAGTCGCCCTCTATTTCACCGGCTCGGCCGGACTCACCGAGATCGGCGCCTTCAGCGTCCTGTACATCTCCATCGTCGAGGTACTGGTCAAGCGCGAGCTGTCGATCAGGGGCCTCATCGGGATCCTCAGGCGCTACCTCCCCATCATCGGCGGCACCCTAGTCATCATCGCCGCGGCCCGCGGCCTGTCCTTCTACATCGTCGACGCCAACATACCCGAGGTCTTCTCCTCGTGGATCTCGGCCCGGGTCTCCTCACCCCTGGTCTTCCTCCTCGCGCTGAACATCTTCCTCCTCGTCGTCGGCTGCCTCATGGACATCTACTCGGCCATCCTCGTCGTGGCTCCCCTCGTCATCCCCCTGGGGACGGCCTTTGGGATCGATCCCGTGCATTTCGGGGTCATCTTCATCATGAACCTCTCGATCGGCTTCCTCACTCCCAGCGTCGGCATCAACATCTTCCTAGCGAGCTACGCCTTCAAGAAGCCCGTGGCCCGGATCGTGAAGGACGTTGCACCCTTCCTCCTGGTCATGATAGCCGTCCTCCTCCTCATAACCTACGTCCCCTGGCTCTCGACCTTCATGATCCGCCGCCGTTGACGCCCCCAGGGACGAATCGGCATACTCGCTTTCCATGAACGACATCGTGATCTACACCGACGGCGGCTGCTCGGGAAATCCCGGACCCGGCGGCTGGGCATACATCCTCGAGGACGCTTCCGGCGAGGCCATAGGATCGGGCGGCGAGTCCATGACGACCAACAACAGGATGGAGCTCCGCGCCGTCATCGAGGCGCTCAAGGCCGCCGAGCTGCGCCCGCCCGCCCTAGGCGGTGGCGCAGCCTCACCCGCAGGCCCGGCTCAAGCCCAGGACCTGGGCGGCGGCGGGGCCGCCAGGGCCGAGGTGGTCCTCTACACGGATTCCCAGTACGTGAAGAACGGCATAACCACCTGGATCAAATCGTGGAAGCGCAACGGCTGGCGCACCTCGGACAAGAAGCCCGTAAAGAACAAGGAACTCTGGGAGGAGCTCGACGCAGTCGCCTCGAGGGTGATGCCGAAATTCCTCTGGGTCGAGGGCCACGCCGGCGTCATCAACAACGAGCGCTGCGACTCCCTCGTCCAGGACGAGATCCGCCTCTTCCGCCAGGACTAGGTTCCGCCGGCGGCTCTCTCTATCCGGTCGAGGAAAAGGCCGGCGGCCAGCATGTCGGCGGCTCCCCCGGGGCTGAGGTCCCTAAAGCAGAGCAGGCGGTCGAAGCTCTCGAGGGCCTTCACCCCCTGGGCGCTCCCGGCCCCCCCTGCCGCGAGGACGGCCGCGGCCCCCTCGCGCACGAGGGCCAGGCCGGCGAGGCCGCCCCTGTGGAGCACGCAGCTGTCCTCGAGTTCGCGCATCGCGGCCAGCAGGGCATCGATGGCGGCGATCTCCCCCTCCCTGCCCTCGGCAGGCGCAGCGCGCAGGAGAGGCAGGACGGCCAGCCTGACGACAGGGTAGCCATCCTCGGCCTGGCCCCTCGCCCCCCTGACACCGAGGGCCTCGAACAGCAGCTCCCCATGGCTGCGGCCGGTCCCCCCATGCCCTTGGCCAGTCCCGACTGTGGCGGGACTGCCGCCCTGCCCACGCACGATCTCCGAGGCCAGAAGGCAGGCCCTGTCGCCTGCCGCCCCTTCCCCTGAACGCCCCGAGGCGAGATCCCAGGAGGCAGCGGCGGAAAGCAGGCCGAGGCAGAAGACCGAGCCCTTGTGGGTGTTAACCCCGCCGGTCGCGCGGTACATGGAGGCCTCGCCCTCGAGGCCGATGGCCCTCAGGGCGGGGAGCAGGCTGGCGGCCGAGCGGCCTTCCCGCCCCGCGTCCTCCCCCTCGGCCGCGCAGGCGACGAAGCAGGGCTCGAGGGCGCGCGCCGAGGCCAGTAGGAGCTCGTAGTCCATGTCGGCGTGGGGCCCCCTCCTTCGCGGATCCACGAGGCCGGGCTTTGGCGCGAGAGTGGCCTCGGCGACAAGGGCTACTGACGCCGCCTGTCCCAACCATCGGGCCGATTGCTCGAAGACTGCCATGGCAGGACTATAGCCCGCATCCCCCAAGCTCCTCCAGTTCCCTCCCCCGGGCCGCGACCATCCCGCCAGCGCCGTAGGACGAGCACCTACAAGGGAATGAAACCTCATCCTACATACCGTAATTGATCTAGCCCTTAGACTGCCACTAAACCACGGAGAGTCCCTCTCCCATCCCCCAAGGAGCAAGACATGAATAAGAGCGTATTCGTCCTTGTCGCTCTCGTCCTCGCCTTCGGCATCGTGGCTTCGGCCGCGGCCGCGCCCGCCTACCCTTCCAAGCCCCTCGAGATCGTCGCCCCCTCCGGCGCCGGCGGCGGCTGGGACGCCATCGCGCGCACCCTCAACGTCACCCTCGAGAAGGAGAAGCTCTACACTCAGCCCATGTCCGTCATCAACAAGGTGGGCGGCGGCGGCGCCGTCGGCCTGGCCTACATCTTCCAGAAGACGGGTGATGACTACGAGACCGTCGTCTACTCCCCGCCCCTCATCATCAACACGATCAACAAGACCTTCTCCCAGAACTTCAAGGAGCTCACCCCCCTCGCGAAACTCATCACCGACTACCAGGTCTTCCTCGTCAAGGCCGACTCCCCCTACAAAACCCTCGCCGACCTCCTCGCCGCGGTCAAGAAGGATCCACAGGCGATCAAGTTCGCCGGCGGCTCCTCCCCGGGCTCGATGGACCACCTCGCCTTCTGCAAGGTCGCCAAGGCCGCCGGCATCGATCCCGCGAAGCTCGTCTACGTCGCCTTCTCCGGCGGCGGCGAGGCCATGACCACCCTCCTCGGCGGCAACGTCTCCTTCGTGTCCACCGGCACCGGCGAGGCCAAGGGCCAGATCCAGGCCGGCACCGTGTGCGCCCTCGCCATCACCTCGGCCGTCCGCCTCACGGGCGACCTCAAGGACATCCCCACGGTCAAGGAGCAGGGGCTCGACGTGACCTACGAGGTCTGGCGCGGCGTCTTCGGCACCCCCGGCATGTCCAAGCCCGCCAAGGACTGGTGGGCAAAGACCCTCAAGACCATGGTTGGGACCCCCACCTGGAAGGAGATGCTCACAAAGCAGTCCTGGGCCGACGCCTACGCCAACGGCGACGACTTCGCCAAGTTCCTCGACAACGAGTACAAGTCCTACCAGGAGCTCATGGTCAACCTCGGCTTCGCGAAGTAAGCCAGAGAAGCTCCTTCCCAGCCTGAGGTACGAGAATCACGGGGACCGGAGTTCATCGCTCCGGTCCTTCGTCTATACGGAGACAAAGCCATGGCCGCTACTGTCAAGAAAGAAGAGAGGATCGCCGCCGTCATCATGGCCGCCTTCTCTCTCGCCTACATCTACGGAGCCTTCCTCATCCCCTCGCCCATGCTCAAGCAGCAGGTCGGTCCCTCGGTCTTCCCCAAGATCGTGGGCGCCCTCATGCTCCTGCTTTCCATCGTGTACATCGTCCAGCAGGTCCTCGGCAAGATCAAAGAGGACGCTGCCCGCGCCGAGATCATCGGAGCCGAGGAGAAGGTCGAGACCAAGGCCGACTGGAAGACCATGGGCATCATGATAGCCCTGATGATCGCCTACGCCCTCGCCTTCGAACCCCTCGGCTACGCGATCACCACCTTCCTGGTGTTCACCGCGGGTGCCTTCATCCTTGACCGCAAGCACATGGTACGCGACACCATCATCGCGGCCATCGCGGGCTTCGGCCTCTACGCGGTCTTCGCCTATCTGCTCAGGGTCAACCTGCCGCCCGGCCTCCTGGGCCTCCTCGGCGAGTAAAGCGAAGGAAGCAACATGGAATTCATCCAGCACATCACCCTGGGCTTCGGCGTAGCCGCCACGCCCTTCAACCTCCTGCTCTCCTTCGTCGGGGTATTCCTCGGCACGGTGATCGGAGTCCTTCCGGGCATCGGTCCGATGACGGGCATCGCCCTCCTCATCCCGGTCACCTTCGGGATGCCACCGGCCTCGGCCATCATCCTCATGGCCGGCATCTACTATGGCGCGATGTATGGCGGCTCGACCACCTCGATCCTCGTCAACACGCCCGGGGAGTCCTCCTCGGTCGTGACCTGCATCGACGGGCACAAGATGGCCAAGGCTGGCCGCGCGGGCCCGGCCCTCGCCGCCGCGGCGATCGGCTCCTTCGTAGCGGGCACCTTCGCCACCATCATGCTCATGCTCTTCGGGCCCCTGGTGGCCAAGCTCGCCCTTCGTTTCGGTCCGCCCGAGTTCTTCAGCCTCATGCTCCTGGGCATGACGGTGGTCACGAGCCTGGCGGGACGGTCGATGGTCAAGGCCCTCTTCGCCACCCTCATGGGACTCGCGATCGCCATGGTCGGCATAGACCTCCAGAGCGGCGTCCAGCGCTTCACCTTCGGCAATATCCAGTTCATGGACGGCATCGAGTTCCTCGTCGTCGCCATCGGCCTCTTCGCCCTCACCGAGGTCCTCATCAACCTCTCCGAGCTCAAGACGGCCGGCAAGGTCGAGATGGAATCAATCAAGGGCGGCCTGTGGCTCACCAAGGAGGACTGGAAGCGCTTCTGGCCCTCCTCCATCCGCGGAACCCTCTCGGGTTTCTTCGTCGGCGGCGTGGCCGGGGCAGGCGCGGCGGTGGCGAGCTTCGTCTCCTACGGCATAGAGAAGCGCTTCAGCAAACACCGCAAGGAGCTCGGCGAAGGCGCCATCGAGGGCGTCACCGGCCCCGAGTCCGCGAACAACGCGGCGGCCGGCGGCTCCCTCATCTACCTGCTCTGCCTCGGCATACCCGGCTCGGGCACCACGGCGATCATGCTCGGCGCCCTCCTCATGCTCGGCCTCCAGCCGGGCCCCCTCCTCTTCACGACCCAGCCCGCCTTTGTCTGGGGCCTCATCGCCTCGATGTACATCGGCAACATCATGCTCCTCGTCCTCAACCTCCCCCTCGTGGGCATGTGGGTGAAGCTCCTCAAGGTGCCCTCCTACCTCCTCACCCTCTTCATCCTCATGTTCTCCTTCCTGGGCGTCTACACGATGAACAACTCCGTCCAGGACCTCCTCCTCATGACCCTCTTCGGCCTGATCGGCTACGGCATGAAGCGGGCCGACATACCTGCTTCGCCGGTGATCCTCGGCATGGTCCTCGGCAAGATGATGGAGGAGCGCTTCCGCCAGGCTATGGTGATCTCCGACGGGTCCTTGGGCATCTTCGTGACCCGGCCCATCTCCCTCGGCCTCCTTGTCATCGCCGTCCTCGCGATCACCAACCCCTACTGGAAGTACGTGATCCAGGGAGTCAAGAAGCTCTTCGGCAATGGTGGCGGGGCCACCCCCGCGGCTGCGGCCTGACCGTTTCTGGAACGGCATTCAATAAAAAAAACGAGCCGTTTGCCGGCTCGAAAGCTTCCATGCGATAGTACGGCGCATGAGGGGGGCTGGACCGCCAGGTTCTGCCTTCCCCTCGCGCCGGATTGTCCTTGAGGGGCCCCTACCCGGGGCCCAAAGGGAGTCGCAAGATGCCCGAAGCGATCGGCTGGGATTTCATAGTCCGCTTCCTCAACATTACCCTCATCGACATCGCTCTTTCCGGTGACAATGCCATCATAATCGGGATGGCTGCGGCCTCCCTCCCCCGCGGCCATCGCAAATGGATGATACTGATCGGCGGCGGCCTCGCCATCGTCCTGCGCATCATCCTCACCTCTGTCGCCACCCTCCTCATGCTCATCCCCTTCCTCTCGGCGGCTGGCGGCCTCGTCCTCATGTGGGTGGTCTATAGGCTTCTCAAGATCGACATCAGCGAGAACGAGGAGCAGGCCGCCGAGGCGGCCAAGGAAGCGGCCAATTTCAAGCAGGCCATACTCCTCATCGTCTCGGCCGATTTCATGATGAGCCTGGACAACGTCATCGCGGTCGCAGGCTCGGCCCACGGCAGCATCTTCCTCCTGGTGGTCGGCCTCCTCATCTCCATGCCACTGCTCATGACCGCGGGAGGCTTCATCTCCATGCTCATCGACAAGGCGAGGTGGCTGGTCTACGCCGGGGCCTTCGCGATCGCCTTCACGGGCTGCCGCATGGTCTTCGAGGACAAGATCGTCGGCGAACTGCTGCACGTGCCGGGAATCGCCGTGGTCCTCATCTCGATCGCCGTCGGCCTCGCCGTCCCCGCCGCCTTTGCCCTGCTCAACCGCCGGCGCCTGCGAAGCACCGACTAGCGGCCCGGCCTCCCGGTCCGCCGGTCCGGGGCCCTACGCCCTCCCGATTCCTCCATTTTGCCCCACCCTTGGACCTCCTTCCGGCGTTACATTAATGCCTTGGGAAAGGAGTGGCAAAAATGGGAAAGCTGATCGTCTTCAACATGCTGTCCCTTGATGGATACTTCGTCGATGCCCAGGGCGACATGAGCTGGGCGCACGCCGACCCAAATGACAGCGAGTGGAACGCCTTCGTCTCCGAGAATGCCAGTGGAGCAGGGACCCTGCTTTTCGGCAGGGTCACATAGGAGATGATGCCGAGCTACTGGCCAAGGCCCATGGCGCTCAAGAGCAATCCCATCGTGGCCGAGCGCATGAATGCCCTGCCCAAGGTAGTGTTCTCGCGGTCGATGGAAAAGGCCGGCTGGAGCAACACCAGGCTCGTCAAGTCGGGCCTGGGCGAGGTCGTCCGGGGCCTCAAGAAGGAGGCCCAGGGCATCGCCGTGATGGGCTCAGGCAGCATCGTCTCGCAAATGGCCGCCGAGAATCTGGTGGACGAATACCAGATGGTCCTGATTCCCGTCGTCCTGGGCAGTGGCAGGACGATGTTCGAAAGCCTGGGCAAGAGGATCGCCTTGAAGCGCCTCAGTTCCCGTTTTTTCGCGAATGGCAATGTCCTCGTGTGCTACGAGCCGGTCGCATAGAAAAGGAGGATCGCATGAAATCCATAAACCCCTTCTTCTGGTTCGATACCCAGGCCGAGGAAGCCGCCGTCTTCTACACCGGCATCTTTGGCAATTCGAGGATCAACTCACGGGCCCACTATGGCGAGGCTGGCCCCGGGCCGAGTGGATCGGTCATGACCGCCGCCTTCCAGCTCGAGGGAAGGGACTTCGTCGCCCTCAACGGTGGCCCGGTCTACTCCTTCACCCCGGCCCAGTCCCTCTTCGTGAGCTGCAAGACACCTGAGGAGATCGACGAACTGTGGCGCAAGCTCGCGGCCGGAGGCCAGGTCCTCATGGAGCTGCAGAAGTACCCGTTCAGCGACAAGTTCGGCTGGGTCAATGACAGGTTCGGCCTCTCCTGGCAGCTCAACCTCGGAGGCGGCAGGAAGAGCATCGACCCCTTCCTCATGTTCGTTGGCAAGGTCCAGGGCAAGGCCGAGGAGGCCATCAACCACTACGTCTCCCTGTTCAGGAACTCCCGGATCGAGCGCCTTGAGCGCTTCGCCAAGGGCGAGATGGGACAAGATGGCACGGTCAAGCACGCGCGCTTCACCCTTGCCGGGACTGAGTTCATGGCGATGGACAGCAATGCAGCCCATGAGTTCACCTTCAGCCCCGCCTTCTCCCTCGTCGTGAACTGCGACAGCCAGGAAGAGATAGACCTGCTCTGGGACAAGCTGGGCGAAGGTGGGAAGACAAGCCAGTGCGGGTGGCTCGACGACAGGTACGGCGTGACCTGGCAGATCGTCCCGGCGAACATGGGAGAGCTCATGACGGACAAGGATCCCGCGCGCGCTAAGAAGATCATGGAGGCCATGCTCAAGATGACCAAGCTCGACATCGCGGCGCTTAAGAGGGCGCGAGAGCTCGGGTGATCGGGCCTTCGGGGGCTGGCGCTTACGCCTTCGCCGCCTTTATCTTCCCCAGGGCAAGTTCCTTCATCATTAGGAACTCCGTGTCACCCTTGGAGAAGAGGTCGTGCATGGTGGCGATCCTCGTGTATCCATGCTTCTCATAGAAGGCCTTCGCCTTCCGGTTTAGCTTCCCCACGAGGAGGAAGGACTTCTTGATGTCGGGATAGCTTTCCTCCTTCCTGATCTGGCGCTCCGCCTCGGCCAAAAGCTGGGAGCCTATCCCAATTCCGCGATGCGAGCTCTTGACGGCGAAGAGGTGGACATAGGCGAACACGAGGAACACCCCGTCCAGGACGAGACGGAAGAAGCCGAGCATCTCTCCCTCCGGGCCCCGTGCTGCGGTGATTTCCTTCCTCGAGATCCCCTGTGCGATCAGGGCCACGGCGAGCTCGCGCGAGAAATACTCCTCGCCCAGGATCGAGTCCATCATGATCTCGACGCAGTGCTCAAGGTCCCTCCGTGTCGCCGTCGCAAAGCTGATTCCCTTCATTACTTCCTCGGCTTGAATACCATGCTGAATTTCGTTCCGCGACCCCGCTCCACGACCACGGTCCCGCCCAGCTCGCGGGCCTTCATCGCGACGATCCGCAAACCCAGGGACTTCGCCGTGGCAAGCTCCAGGTCCTCGCTCATCCCAAGCCCGTCGTCGCGGACCGAGAGCAGGATGCCCTCGCCCTCCTGGCGCAGGAGGACACTGATCAGTCCCTTCGCCCTTCCGTTAAAGGCATGCTTGAAGGCGTTGGACACGAGCTCATTGAGGATGAGGCCGCAGGATAGGGCGGTGTCCGCGTCAAGGGTGAGCTCCTCCACCCTGATATCGAC
Organism: Spirochaetaceae bacterium; assembly: GCA_025356015.1. Classification (GTDB taxonomy): domain Bacteria; phylum Spirochaetota; class Spirochaetia; order Treponematales; family Rectinemataceae; genus JANXYO01. Next base: position 173 of record JANXYO010000086.1, on the reverse strand, counting down.
CGATATGGCCGACTCCTCCCCCTCGTGGGCCATCATGAGACCCGAGATCAGCTCGCGCACATAGGCCGAGGCTCCCACCCGTTCGAGATCCGCAGAGAGGTGGAGGCTTTCGTGGATCAGTAGCATCGCGTGCACGCGGTTCCTGGCCTCGGTAAACAGCACCTCGTCCCTTG